>JALOLF010000157.1 GCA_025456085.1 Acidimicrobiales bacterium | reverse complement strand
GAGGGTGGAACCTGCCCGGTCGGCCGCCCACGACGCCGATGCGCCTCCCGGTGTGATCGAGACGCACATCTCGGTGCTGTTCCTGCTGGGCGACCGGGTCTACAAGCTGAAGAAGCCGGTGCGCTTCGACTTCCTCGACTTCTCCACCCGTGACGCCCGACAGGAGATGTGCCGACGCGAGGTCGCCCTCAACCGACGGCTCGCGCCCGACGTGTACCTGGGCGTGGTGGACGTGACGGGAGAGGACGGCGCCGCGCTGGACCACCTCGTCGTCATGCGGCGCATGCCCGACGAGCGCCGTCTGTCGACGCTCGTCGCCGCCCGCGACCCCGGTGTCGACACGCAGCTCCGCCGGTTGGCCCGGCTGCTGGCCCGCTTCCACGCCTCGGCCGACCGGTCGGCCGACATCGCCCGCCACGCCACGGCCCCGCGCATCGCCGCCGGGTGGGCCTCCAACACCGAGCAGCTCGCGCCCTTCGCCGACACGGTGCTCGACGCCGACGCGCTGCGCGCCGTGGGCCGCCGTGCAGCGACCTTCGTCGAGGGCCGGGAGGCGCTGTTCGGGGACCGGGTGGCCGGGGGGCACGTGGTCGACGGGCACGGCGACCTCCAGGCCGCCGACGTCTTCTGCCTCGACGACGGCCCGCGGGTGCTGGACTGCATCGAGTTCAACGACGACTTCCGCCACGTGGACGTCGCCGACGACGTGGCCTTCCTGGCCATGGATCTCGAGCGGCTCGGCGATCCCGCCGCGGCCCGCCGGTTCCTGGCCTGGTACGGCGAGTTCGCCGGCGCGGCGCCGCCCGGGCCGCTGGTGCACCTCTACATCGCCTACCGGGCCCAGGTGCGGTGCAAGGTGGCGTGCCTGCGCTGGGCCCAGGAGGACCCCGGTTCCGACGACGCCGCTGCGGCGGCGGCCGAGGCGCGCCTGCTCCTCGAGCTGTGCCGGGGGCACCTCGAGCGGGCGACGGTGCGCCTCGTGGTGGTGGGTGGTCTGCCGGGCACGGGCAAGACCACCCTGGCGTCGGGCCTCGCCGACCGTCTGGGCGCGGTCCTGGTGCGCTCCGACGAGGTGCGCAAGGAGCTGGCCTCGCTGCCCCCGACCGCCCGGGCCGACGCCGCCTTCGGGGAGGGGATCTACGGCCCGGCGTGGACGGCCAGGGTGTACGACGAGCTGGTGGAGGAGGCGGGCCGGTACCTGGCCCGGGGGGAGTCGGTCGTGCTCGACGCGTCGTGGGCCGACGTCGTGCACCGGGCCCGGGCGCGCGACGCAGCGGCGTCGCACCGGGCCGAGCTCCACGAGGTGCGGTGCCGGGTCGAGCCGGGCGTGGCGGCGCAGCGCATCGAGGCCCGACGTCGCCGGGGTGGCGACGCCTCGGACGCCACGCCGGCGGTGGCGAGCGCCATGTCGGCCCTGTTCGCCGACTGGCCCGAGGCCCTCGCCGTCGACACGTCGCCCCCGTCCGGGCAGGTCCTGGCGACGGTGGCCGCGGCACTCGGCCTTCCCGACGCCTGACCCTGGCACCCTCGGGGCGTGACCTTCGGCCCTCCCGGTGGGGCGACGGGCCGCAGACACTCGCGAGGTGGCTCGCGACGGCTTCTGCCTCGACCTCGAACCGCCGACCGGGGAGGCGGCCGTGGTGGGCCGCGACGCGCTGGACGCGCTGATCGCCGTCCTGCGCGCCGACGGGTACGAGGTCATCGGGCCCGTGCGGCGTGACGGCGTCATCGCCCTGGCGCCGGTGACGACGCTCGGGGACCTGCCCACCGGGTGGGGCGACGAGCAGCAGCCGGGCCACTACCGGTTGGTCGGTCGTGACGACGACGCGCTGTTCGGCTACGCCGTCGGCCCCCACTCCTGGAAGGCCGAGCTGTTCCCACCCCGGGCCGACCTGTACGAGGTACGGCGCTCGGGTTCGGGAGGCTTCGAGGTCCAGGCGTCGCCGCCCGACGACCGACCGCGGGCCTTCCTCGGCGTGCGGGCCTGCGAGGTCGCGGCGCTCGCGGTGCAGGACCGCGTCTTCCTGGAGGGAGCCACCCGCGACCCGGTCTACGCCCGCCGCCGTGCGCAGGCGGTGGTGATCGCCGTCGACTGCGGCGACCCCTCGTCGTCGTGCTTCTGCGCCTCGATGGGGACCGGGCCGCGGGTGACCGGCGGGTTCGACCTCGCCCTCACCGAGCTGGCCACCGGCGACGCCCTGGTGGTCCGCGTCGGCTCGGACCGGGGCGCCGCCCTGTTGGCCCGCATCCCCCACCGCACGCCGACCCGGGACGAGCTCGACGCGTCCCGGGAGGTGAGCCGCAGCGCCGAGCAGCTCCTGCGGCGGCGCCTGGACACCACCGGCCTGCGTGAGCTGCTGGTGGCCGAGGTGGAGCACGCCGAGTGGGACGCCGTGGCCGAGCGGTGCCTGGCCTGTGGCAACTGCACCTCGGTGTGCCCCACCTGCTTCTGCAGCTCCGTGGAGGAGGTCACCGACCTGGCCGGCGAGCGTGCGGTGCGGCGGCGCAGCTGGGCGTCGTGCTTCTCCCAGCAGTTCTCCTACCTCAACGGCGGCACCGCCCGCGCCGGCATCGGGGCCCGCTACCGCCAGTGGCTGAGCCACAAGCTCTCGACCTGGTTCGACCAGTACGGCACCTCCGGCTGCGTGGGTTGCGGGCGGTGCATCACCTGGTGCCCGGTGGGCATCGACCTCACCCGCGAGGTGGTCGCCCTCCGCACCCGTCCCTCGTCGGCGACCGCCGTCGGCATGTCGCTCGCGGAGGAGCTGTGATGGACGAGCAGGCCATCCTGGAGCTGCTGGCCACCGAGGTCTTCTTCGCCGGCGTGACCCGCGACGACCTGGCTCGCGTCGCGTCGTGCGGTACCCAGGTGCACCTGCCCGCGGGCACGGTGATCTTCCGCGAGGGCGCATCGGCGGACGCCTGTTGGCTCGTGCTCGAGGGCCGCGTCTCGCTCGAGACCCATGCCCCGGGGCACCCTTCCCTACGGCTCAGCACCATCGGCCGGGACCAGATCCTGGGCTGGTCGTGGCTGTTCGAGCCCTACCGCTGGCACTTCGACGCCCGGGCGCTGGACGAGGTCGCCGCCGTTGCCTTCGACGGTCCCGCCCTGCGTCGGCTGTTCGAGACCGAGCCCCGGCTGGGCTACGAGATGCTCCGACGCTTCACCCAGCTCGCCATCGACCGGCTCCAGGCCACCCGCCTCCAGCTCCTCGACCTCTACGGACCCCGGGTCGGGCCGGGCCCGGTGGCCGTGTTCGACGACGATGCGCGCTGAGCACGGTGCCAGCGGTCCGTGGTCACCCGTGCGCTACCGCGTGCGCGCCCACTTCCGTGAGACCCACGACGTCGTCACCGTGGTGCTCGACCCGGCGGAGGAGCCGGTGCCGGTGCCCAGACCCGGCCAGTTCTGCATGCTGTGGCTCCCGGGCGTCGGCGAGTCCGCCATCTCCCTCAGCGGACGGTCCCACCCCGACGAGCCCCTGGTGCACACCGTGCGCGCCGTCGGGCCGGTCACCGCCGCGCTGTGCGCGCTGGGGGTCGGTGACGAGGTGGGTGTACGCGGCCCGTTCGGGCGCGACTTCGGCCTCGACGACCCGGATCTCGACGGCGCCGATCTCGCCATCGTGGCCGGGGGTCTGGGTCTGGCGCCGTTGCGGCCGGTGCTGTATCGGGTCCTCGACGAGCGCGACCGCTTCGGCGAGGTGACGTTGCTGGTCGGTGCGCGCGCCCCCGAGGAGCTCCTCTACCCCGACGAGCTCGAGCGCTGGTCGCGCTCGGGGGCCGTCGCGGTGTTCCAGACCGTCGATCGGGCGTGGCCCAACTGGCCCCACGAGGTCGGCGTCGTGACGCAGCTCGTCCCGTTGCTGCGGGGTCGGGTCGATCGCACGTGGGCCTTCGTGTGCGGGCCGGAGCTGATGATGCGCTACGCGGCCCGGTCGCTCGTGGGGCGGGGCATCCGGCCCGAGCGGGTGCTGGTCTCGCTCGAGCGCAACATGCAGTGCGGGTTCGGGCTGTGCGGCCACTGCCAGCTCGGACCGTTCTTCGTGTGTCACGACGGCCCCGTGCTGGAGTGGTCCCGGGTGGAGTCCCTCATGGCGGTGCGGGAGCGGTGAGATGACACGTGCGGTGCGGCCCAAGCTGGCGGTGTGGAAGTTCGCGTCGTGCGACGGCTGTCAGCTCACGCTGCTCGACTGCGAGGACGAGCTGCTCGAGCTGGCCGGCGCCGTCGAGATCGCCTTCTTCCTGGAGGCGTCGGGCGCCGTCGTCGACGGTCCCTACGACGTCTCGCTCGTGGAGGGATCGATCACCACCGCCGAGGACCGCAGGCGCGTCCGGGCGGCGCGCGACGCCTCGAAGCTGCTGGTGACCATCGGGGCGTGCGCCACCTCCGGGGGCATCCAGGCCCTGCGCAACTTCGCCGACGTGGGCGAGTTCCTCGAGGTGGTGTACGCCCACCCGGCCTACATCTCCACGCTGACCACGGCGACGCCCATCGCCGACCACGTGCGGGTGGACCTCGAGCTGCGCGGCTGCCCCATCGACCGGGGACAGCTCCTCGAGGTGGTGTCGGCGCTGCTGTGGGGCCGCAGGCCGAACCTGCCGGCGTACCCGGTGTGCGTGGAGTGCAAGCAGCGGGGAACGCCCTGTGTGCTCGTCGCCTCGGGTACGCCCTGTCTGGGGCCGGTCACCCACGCCGGGTGCGGTGCGCTGTGTCCGGCCTACCACCGGGGCTGCTACGGCTGCTTCGGGCCGTCCGAGACCCCCAACACGGCGGCGATGGCCTCGCTCCTGCGCCAGCACGGCATGGGCGAGGCGGACCTGGCGCGGTTCTTCCACACCTTCAACGCCTGGGCCGAGGAGTTCCGCGACGCCGGAGGTGCGCCGACATGAGTCAGCCCGACACGCGCACCCTGTCGGTCGGGGCCCTCGCCCGCGTGGAGGGCGAAGGCGCCCTGCGGGTGGAGGTGCGCGACGGCGAGCTCCACCACGTGGAGCTGCGCATCTTCGAGCCGCCCCGCTTCTTCGAGGCCTTCCTGCGGGGCCGCGCCTACACCGAGCCGCCCGACATCACGGCCCGCATCTGCGGCATCTGCCCCGTGGCGTACCAGATGTCGGCCTGTCTGGCCCTCGAGGACGCCTGCGGCGTGCGGGTGGAGGGCCCGCTGCGCGACCTGCGGCGCCTGTTGTACTGCGCGGAGTGGATCGAGAGCCACGTGCTGCACGTGCACCTGCTCCACGCGCCGGACTTCCTCGGTGCCGACAGCGCCCTGGAGCTGGCCGAGCACCACCGCGCCGAGCTCGAACGCGGCCTGGAGCTGAAGAAGATCGGCAACGACCTGCTGGCCCTGATCGGCGGCCGGGCCGTGCATCCCGTCAACGTGCGCCTCGGCGGCTTCTACCGGGTGCCGACCCGGCGCGAGCTGCTGGGGTTCCGGCCGTCGCTCGAGCGGGCCCACGACCTCGCGGTCGAGGTCGTCGACTGGGTTGCCGGCTTCGACTTCCCCGACTTCACCAACGACCATCCGCTGGTGGCGCTGTCCACGCCGGACGAATACGCCGTGCTGGGCGGCCGGGTGGTGTCGAGCACCGGCATCGACGTCGCCGTGCAGCAGGTCGACCAGGTCATCGTGGAGGACCACGTGGCGCACTCCACCGCCCTGCACGGTCGCCTCGCCGACGGCGGGCAGTTCCTCGTCGGACCGATGGCCCGCTACGCCCTCGGGGCCGACCGGCTGCGACCGGTGGCCCGCGAGGTCGCGGCCCGGGCGGGCCTGGCGCCGCAGGAGCGCAACCCGTTCCGCAGCATCGTGGTGCGTGCGGTCGAGGTGGTCCACGCCGTCGACGAGGCCCTGGCCCTGGTGGACGCCTACGAGGAGCCCGACGTGGCGGCGGTGCCGGTGCCGCCTCGTGCGGGCGTGGGCTACGGCGCCAGCGAGGCGCCGCGCGGGCTGTTGTGGCACCGCTACGAGCTGGGGGAGGACGGCGCCATCCTGGACGCTCGCATCGTGCCGCCGACCTCCCAGAACCAGCCCACCATCGAACACGACCTGGGTCGGCTGGTGGTCCAGAACCTGGCCCTCGACGATCGGGAGCTGACCCGGCGCTGCGAACAGGCCATCCGCAACTACGACCCGTGCATCTCGTGCGCCACCCACTTCCTCGACGTGGAGGTCGTCGAGGTGTGAGACACCCACCCCGCCGCGTCGTGCTCGGCGTGGGGAACCCGTTCCGGCGAGACGACGGCATCGGCCACGTGGTGGTGGACGAGCTGGCCGCCCGGGGGCTCGACCGGGACGGGGTGGTCCTGGCGTGGTCGGACGGGGAGCCGGCGGGGCTCCTCGACGCCTGGCAGGGGGCGACGTTGGCCGTGGTGGTCGACGCCGTCCTGGGGGCGGGGCCGGCGGGGACCGTCCTCATCCGGGAGCTCCCGCGCGACGCGCCGGCGGTGGGCACCGCCATGCGCCCGGGGGTGGTGTCGGGGCACCGCCAGGACGTCGCGGTGGCGCTGCGGCTTGGCGCCTCCCTGGGTCGGCTGCCCGACCGGCTGATCGTGGTCGGGGTGGAGGCCGAGGACCTGGGCACCGGGCCGGGGCTGTCCGCCGCGGTCGGGGCGGCGGTGCCCGACGCCGT
The DNA here is from genome assembly GCA_025456085.1 of Acidimicrobiales bacterium. Classification (GTDB taxonomy): domain Bacteria; phylum Actinomycetota; class Acidimicrobiia; order Acidimicrobiales; family Acidimicrobilacustridaceae; genus JALOLF01. The sequence goes on along the minus strand of JALOLF010000157.1, from coordinate 2,792 downwards.
GGCAGCCGTGCGGGAACTGCTCAGCTCGTGACCTTGTGCCCTGGCCGGAGCCGTCCGAAACCGCCACCATCTCCCCCAAGACGTCGCCGAACGGGGGGGGAAGGGGACGCCATGCGACTGATCGACACCCACAGCGGGATGGAGATCATCGACCGCGACGAGTGCCTCCGGCTGCTGGCCATGCACATGTACGGCGTCGGTCGGCTGGCCTTCGTCGACGGTCTGCACCCGGTCATCGTGCCGGTCAACTACGCCATGGACGAGGACCGGGTCGTGTTCCGCACCGCGCCGGGCACCAAGCTCGACGTCGCCACGCGTGGGGCGCCGGTCTGCTTCGAGATCGATCGCCTCGATCCGGAGCACCACTCGGGCTGGAGCGTCATCGTGAAGGGCCACGCCGACGTCGTGACCTCCTCGCGCGATCGGCTCCGCCTGGGTGCCCACCCGCTGCGGGTGTGGGCCGAGGGTGACCGGGCCAACTGGGTTGCCATCCGACCCGACGTGGTCACGGGCCGACGCATCAACGGCTTGTCGACGGCCTACTGACCGGGGTCACGCGAGCGGGGCCGGTCCCCCCGGGACCGGCCCCGTGACGCTCACGCGGGCATGATCAGCCCGTAGTGCCCGTCGAATCGGCGGTACACCACGTTGCCCCGCCCCGTCTCGGCGTTGACGAAGAACACGAAGCGCTCTCCCGCGACCTCGAGGCGCTCCATGGCGTCGTCGAGGGAGAGCTCCGCCGGGAGGTTGCCGGCGACGTCGACCGGTGCGGCCACGTTGGCCGGCAGGGTCGCGGAGCCCCGGGCGGGGATCCACGCCAGGCGGCCGGCCTCGGTGTGGGCTAGGACGCCGTCCACCCCGGTGGAGAGCTCGGTGAAGAGGTAGAAGTCGTGACCCAGCATCTCGAGGTCGAACGCCGCTTCGTCGATGCTGATCGGCTCCAGCGCGAAGGTCTTGTGTCGGATGATGGAGCGTTCGTCGACCGGGCGCTCGGCGTACGGGGGACGGTTGGCGCGCTGGTCGCCGTGGCGCCACTGGTTGGAGTTGCCCGTCGCGCTCCGGTGCAGCTTGTCCGCCCGGTGGTCGTGGTGGCGCTTCAGGCGCCGACGCAACCGCTCCTCGAGCAGGTCGATCGCCTCGTTGAGGTCGTGGGCGGCGACGTGGGCCCGTACCGGATCCCCGTTCACATCGAGCGTCGCCTCGGCCTGGGCCGGCCGCTCGTGGGCCGGGTTCTGCTCGGTGCGTAGCTTCACCTCGGCGAAGAGGATGGGCTGGCCCGCGTAGCGGCTGAGCTGGGCGATCTTGTCCGTCGCGTACTGCCGGGCCGCGGCGGGGACCTCTCCCTGCGCCGTCACGTGCACGTCGACCTCTTGGATGGTCAAGGTGACACCTCCTGTGCCTGGTGGCTGCCCCCGGAGCCACACACCCTACGTCCTTCGTGAGGGGCACACCGGCTTGGCCGAACGAGGTCGAGGGCGAGCCGGTGGGGAGGACGCCGTTGCGTCATACCGCGGACTCGGGGCGGAAGGCGTAGTGCTGGCTCTCGAGTATCTCCTCGAGGTCCGGCTCGTGCTCGGCGCCGTCCACGGGAAGCGGACTGGAGGGCCGCTCCGGCTCCTCGTCCGCGAAGTAGCGGGTGACCGTGCCGTCGTCCTCGTCCGATGCGACCATCTCCGACCAGGGCTGTGTGATGATCCCCTCCACCGGACGCTCGACGTGCAGCGCCGCCTCCTCGGGCGTGAGCTCCACGGGTTCATCGGCATCGTCGGTGGGGAGGAACTCCCACTCGTCCAACGGCTGTGATCGGGTCATCGCGGTTCCTTGCGGACTCTTCGGGCCTGGTGGCTCCCGCTTTCCGGCCTTACTGTGCACTTTCCGGATCGGAAGGGAAAGGGAGGAAGGTCCCTACCTGTTCGGATGGTCGACGGACCCGCCCGACGGCGTTGGCGGCGCGCCAACCCAGCTCCAGCACGCTGCAGGCCACGGCGGCGATGCCCACCGCGGCGAAGGTCAGCGTGAGGTCGGGCAGGTCGAGGGCGAAGTAGTCGCGCAGCGCGGGCACCGCCAGCACCACGACGAAGGCGGCGGCCATGCCTGCCACCAGCCCGGCCCGCCAGCCGCTGAGGGGCCGGGCCAGGATGGACAGCACCCACAGTGCCACGCCGAACAGCACCAGCGTGGCGGTCGTGCGCTGCTCGGCCAGGGACACGTCTTCGTGTCCGGCTAATGTATAGCCGGCAAAGGTAGCCGAGGCCGCCACGACGCCGGCCGGGATGGCGAAGCGCAGCACCCGTCCCAGGAACCCGGGTCGGGCCCGTTGGGCGTTCGGCGCCAGGGCCAGGAAGAAGGCGGGGATGCCGATGGTGAGGCTGGAGATGATGGTGAGGTGGCGGGGGTAGAAGGGGAAGGGGCGTCCCGCCACGCCCACCGCCAGCGACAGCAGCATGGCGTAGATCGTCTTGGTGACGAACAGGTTGGCCACCCGCTCCACGTTGGCGATGAGGCGCCGCCCCTCGGCGACCACCGAAGGGAAGACGGCAAAGGAGTTGTCCAGGAGGACGAACCGTGCCACGGACCGGGCGGCGGCGCTCCCCGCCCCCATGGCCACACCGATGTCGGCGTCCTTGAGGGCCAGGGTGTCGTTGACCCCGTCGCCGGTCATGGCCACGGTGTGGCCGCGGCGTTGCAGGGCGTGGACCATGGCCCGCTTCTGCTGCGGTGTCACCCGGCCGAACACGCCGTGGCGGTCCACCACGTCGGCGAACTCCTCCGGGTCGGCCTCGGCGTCGGGC
>JALOLF010000156.1 GCA_025456085.1 Acidimicrobiales bacterium | reverse complement strand
CGGCAGCGCCGAGGCCGTCGACGCCTCGACGGTCAAGGTGACCATGACCTCCCCCTGGGCCCACTTCCCCCTGGTGCTGGCCAACCAGACGGGCTACATCGTGGCCCCGCAGATGATCCGGGAGGGCCGCAACGACGTGCAGTGGGGCACCGGGCCCTTCTTCCCCACCGACTACAAGCCCGGTGACAGCTTCACCGCCACCCGCAACGTGAACTACTGGCAGAGCGACGCCAACGGCGCCCGCCTGCCCTACCTGGCGGAGGTCGAGTTCCGCTTCGTCCCGGACCCCGACACCCGGGTGAACGGCGTGCGGTCGGGCGACTTCGACATCATCAACAGCGACTCGGCCTCCTCGGTCATCGAGCTGGCCGAGCTCGCCGAGAGCGACCCCGACGGCACGGTGCGGGTGCTGCTCGACGAGTCGGAGGGCACCGAGAACCACGTGCTGTTCAACACCGCCGACGGTGCCTTCGCCGACGCCCGGCTGCGCCGGGCCGCAGCCCATGCCGTCGACCGGCAGGCCATGGTGGACGACCTCTACGGCGGGTTCTACGAGGTCGCCGAGGGCCCGTTCACCGCCGACTCGGGCTGGGGGGAACCCGAGGGCTTCCCCGGCTACGACCCGGCCAGGGCCGAGGAGCTGGTGGCCGAGTGGAGCGCCGAGAACGGCGGCGCCTCGCCGACGGTGGTGCTCACCGGCATCGCCTCCACGGAGTACCAGGAGCAGCTGCAGCTCATCGCCGATCAGTGGGACGCGGTGGGCTTCACCACCCAGATCGAGGCGATCGAGGAGGCCAGCCTCACGGGCAAGGCGGTGTCGGGCGACTTCGAGGCCGTCGTGTTCAACTTCTGGGACCGGCCCGACCCCGACGCCCTATACCACTACTGGTACGGGCCCAACGCCGAGGCCGCCGTCCCCATCAACTTCGCCCGCTGGCAGAACGCCGAGGTCGACGCCGCCCTCGACGCCGGCCGGGTCACCGACGACCTGGACGTGCGCAAGGCCGAGTACCAGAAGGTGTGGAACGCCATGGCCGAGGACGTGCCCTACCTCTGGCTGTTCCACACCAAGTGGGTCGTCGCCTACGGCGAGAGCGTGCAGGGCGTGGGCCGTCACACGCTGCCCGACGGGACCCCGGCGGAGCCGGTGACGTGGGGCCAGATCTGGCTCACCAGCGTCTGGAAGGCCTGACCGGACCCACGGGCTCCCGTGCCGGGTCGGGCGCGGCCCAGGTTCGCTCGACGCCACGGGAGCCGGTAGCGTTGCACGCCGTATGTCCCGCAGGATCGAAGTCGAGCTGACCAGCACCCGAGACGACGGCACCTGGACCTGGCGCGCCGCCGGCGCCCGCCAACCCAAGGGCGAGCTACCGGGGTCGCTGCTCTACCCGGGCGCCAAGGTCGGCGACGTGGTGCGGGCCGACGCCGACTTCGCCGTCGAGGGCATCACCATCGTGGCGATCCTCCCGCCCAAAGGCACCCGTCCCGAACCGGAGCGGCTCGAGATCATCGGGTCGCGACGCGACACCCCCGGGGTCACCACCACGCTGGTGGAGCGCCGGGGACGCCGCCGCGAGGACGACCGGCGGCGCGACGACGGCGACCGCCGACGCCGCGACGACGGCGACCGCCGACGCCGTGACCGCGGCGAGCGGGGCGAACGGGGTGATCGCGGCCGCCAGGGCGAGCAAGGCGCCGGACGGCCCCGTCCGCGCACGGAGCACCCTGCACCGGAGCCCAAGACGCGCGCACGCCGTCTCAAGGCGGGTCGGGTCCACCGGGCCGACGTGCTGGCGGCGCTCGACGACCGTCACCGCCCCCTGGCCGAGGAGCTCCTGAAGGGCGGCATCCCGGAGCTGCGCAAGACCGTCGAACGGCTCAACGCCAAGCTCGCGGCCGACGGCAAGAGTCGCATGTCCGTCGAGGTCATCGTGGACGTGGCCGAGCAGCTCGCCCCCACCCTGCGGCAGGCGGAGTGGTGGGACCGGGCCGAGGCAGCCCTGGCGGGCGTGGACGACATCGACCTGCGCGACCTGCGCTCGGTCGTCGTGGCCGCCGACGACTCGGCCCGCACCGACGAGACCCGCGAGCTGGCCGGCCAGTTGCGCGACGCGGTCGTCCACCGGGTCGACGCCGAGCACGCCGCCTGGCTGGCCGAGATCGGCGAGGACCTCGACGAAGGCCGGGTCGTGCGAGCGCTGCGCCTCAGCTCCCGTCCGCCGAAGGCCGGGGCACCCTTCCCGGGTGAGCTGGCCAACCGCCTCGCCGCCGCCACCGCCGAGGGCCTGACCGCGGACATCAGCCAGGACCGCTACGGCACGCTCCTCGAGGCCCTTGCCTTCTCACCCGTGCGCACCCACGTCGAACCGCTCGGCGTCCCCGAACGGGTGTCGCCGGCCCTCGCCGACACGGTTCGCCGGGTCGGGTCGCGCCTGCCCCACATCGCGAGCCGGTTCGGCATCGAGCCGGCGCCGGAACCACGCCGCCGGAGCGGCCCGCGCCCGTCCTGACGGCGCCGCTCGGGCCTCAGCCCGTCCGCAGCGCCCGTAGCAGCTCCACCGGTCGGTGCAGCACCAGGTCGGCTGGGTCGGCGACGGCGCGCGGGTTCCAGCCGGCCAGGGCGAAGCGGACCCCGGCCGACCGGGCGGCCGTGCGGTCATGGGCGGTGTCGCCCACGAACAGGACCTGATCCGGCTCCAGTGCCAGCTCGGCCAGCACCGGCTCCAGCCGCTTGGGTCCGTCGAAGGCGTCGGTGAACAGGGCCACCTCCGGCGTCCAGCCCAGTCGTCGCAGCTCGGCGCGCCCCGAGCGCGGATCCTTGTTGGAGCACACCGCCCAGCGCCCGACGGCGGCCAGCACCGTGCCCACCCCGGCGAAGGGTCGGGCGGCGTGCACGTCGTAGCGAGCCACGTAGTCGTCGAGCTCGATGCCGAGCCGTGCGCACTCCTCGCCCACCACGTGTCCGAACGAGATCCGCTCCCGGGGGACGCCGAGTGCGAGGAACGGCGCCACCAGCGCCTCGTCGGAGTCGAGCAACGTGCCGTCGAGGTCGAAGATGGGCACCAGGGGCTCCGCCACGCCCCGGTTCCTACCATGCGCCGCCCCTGCGCCGCGGCCGCGGATTCCACGGTCGGTGCTGCGCTGACTAGGGTGCCACCCCATGGTTGACATCGAAGTCCAAGGCAACGTCCTCGTCATGACCATCAACCGGCCCGAGGCCAAGAACGCCGTCAACGGCGCGGTGGCGGCGGGCATGGAGGCGGCCATCGACCGACTCGAGGAATCCGACGACCTGTGGATCGGCGTCGTCGCCTCCACGGGCGACGTCTTCTCGGCGGGGGCCGACCTCAAGGAGATCAACGCCGGCAACGCCGCCGCCCTGGCCACGGCCAAGGGCGGCTTCGCGGGTATCACCGAGCGTCAGCGCCGCAAGCCGCTCATCGCCGCGGTCGACGGTCTGGCCACGGCCGGCGGGTGCGAGATCGTGCTGTCGTGCGACATGGTCGTGGCCTCGACCCGCGCCTCGTTCGGCCTCGCCGAGGTGAAGCGCAATCTCGTCGCCGGCGCCGGTGGCCTCTACCGGCTGCCCCGGGTGCTGCCGCCCAACATCGCCATGGAGGCGGTGCTGACCGCCAAGCCCATCCCCGCCGAGCGGGCCCACGGCTTCGGCATGGTGAACCGGCTCACCGAGCCCGGTGAGGCGCTCGCCGGTGCGCTCGAGCTCGCGGCGGAGATCACGGCCAACGCGCCGGTCGCGGTGTGGGAGAGCAGGGGTGTCGTGCGCGCCGCTATGACGATGGGCGAGGGCGAGCTCAAGAAGCTCTCCGACGCCGCGTTCGGCCGTGCCCTGTCCTCGGAGGACACCACCGAGGGTCTCAACGCCTTCATCGAGAAGCGTCAGCCCCAGTGGAAGGGTCGCTGACGACACACCGACGCCGTTCGGCGTCCTGCGGAGCTCAGGTGATGGTCCGCAGGACGCCGTTCTCGTGGAGGAACTCCGCCAGCCCCTCCACCAGCGCCAGGTCGCACACGTCGTCCAGCGGCACCCAGGCCGCCTCCGCCGCGTCGTCGCCGGCCCGGGGCTCCCGGCGCTCGAGCACCGTCATCTCGAAGTCGAGGATGACGAAGTGTCGGTCGTCGACGAAGCGTTCCACCCACCCCAGCAGCGGTCCGCAGACCCCCTCGAGACCGGTCTCCTCGGCCAGCTCGCGCACGGCGGCCTCGGCCAGCAGCTCACCGTGCTCGACCCGACCGCCGGGCACGGACCACTCCCCCGCGGCCGGCCCCTGGCCGCGACGCACCACCAGCAGATCGCCGTCGTTGACGGCGATCGCGCCGACGCAGAGCTCCGGACGGGCCATGGAGTGATTGTCGCCGACGTCGGCGGCTCAGCGGCGGATGGGACGGTGCACGACGATGGCCCGCGCCACCAACCCGAAGGTCTCGAAGAAGTTCTTGGTGTCGCGGTCCCCGGGGAGCGCCACCGCGTCGACCCCGACGCACTCCCGTGCCTCGAACCAGCTCACGAGGCGGTCCATGACGGCCTCACCGACGCCCACGGCACGGGCCTCCGGCTCGACGAAGAGCTCCGTGACGACCCCCAGGGACTCCCCCGTGTGCAACGCCTCCAGGTGCCCGACGCCGAAGCCCACCACCACCTCGTCCAGGGTGCCCACCACCACGACGCAGGCGGCGTCGGCGATGGCAGCACCGAGGCTGCGCCCGTAGGGCGCCGGATGCGCGTCGTGCCGCAGGAAGAGCCAGCCACCCCGCTGCTCCTGCACCACCGCCGCCGCACGATCCGCGAGCGCCACGATGGCGTCGAGGTCGTCGGGGGTGGCGTAGCGGGCTCCCTCCACCGTCGTCGTCTCCGCGTCGACCCTGCGGCTCAGGGAGCCTGCAGCTGCGCGATCTTGTTGAGGATGGTCTTGCGGGCCCGCGTCCCCGCCTCGTAGCGCCGCACCTGCTCCAACTCGTCCTCGGTGAGCGCCTCGAGTCGGGGCACGACCTGCGATGCCGAGAGGCTGTCGTAACCGGGGACGGCCAGGGAGTCGGGGTCGATGTCCGTGGCGGGCGCGCGGGTCGCGCCGTCGGGACCGCCGCTGGCGGGCGCGGCGTGGCCGGGCGCGGGCGTAGCCGTCGACGGGCGCCGGGTGACGGTGGGCGCCGTGCCCGTCGTGGCGGCGGGAGGGGACTCGAGCAACCCGAGCGCGCGCAGCGTTCCCGTCGCCTGGCGCTGCACCTTGCGTGCCTGTTGGCGGCCCAGCACCCGGGTCAGCTCGACCTGGCGCCGGCCTCGGTCCACGAAGCGGGGCACCGACGCCGGGAAGTCGAGCACGAAGCCGAGCGGCAGGTACACGCAGAGCTCGACGGCCTGCTCGACGGGGGACCGGGACGGTTCAGCAGTGCTCACGATGGGTCAGATCATGACCGATGACGCCGTCGCGCGCCCAACCGGTGCCCGACCGGCGGCCGCGACCTCGGGCGCCTGCTACGGACCCGACGTGCGCAGGATCTCGGCGATCGCCGGGCAGTCCGCCTCGCCGACGGGGCACTGGAGGTTGTCGAGGGGGCCGAACTGACCGCGGTTCACGAGCAGGAAGCAGCCGGTGCACACGAACTCGTTCGCCCGCTTGGGCGTGACACCGTCGGGCGCCTCTGCGACACGGGTGTCGACCTCGTCCTCGAGCTCCTCGTCGGCCTCGTCGTCGCCTGCCGCGATCCGGTCTTTCAGGATCGTGTCGAGGTCCGCCTCCACGTCGTCGAGGTCGAACTCCTCCTCGTCGTCCTCCTCGGCCTCCTCTCGCCGCTTGCGGCCACGGGGAGCGGCCTCCTCGGCCTCCTCCTCCGCCTCACCCTCCACCACCACGACGGCTTCGTCGTCGGTCCCGAAGCCCTCCTCGTCCACGAGCTCCTCGCCGAGCTCGTCGTCGAGGTCCTCCTCCTCGAGCTCGGGATCGGGAAGCTCGTCTTCGGCGGGCTCCTCCTCGAATACCTGGTCGTCAGCCATGTCGTCCTTCGTTCGTGCCCGCTGGCAGTGCTGCCCGCTGGCCCGCGCCGCAGGGGGAACGCGTCGCGGGGCCGTTACGCCGCCGGATGATACACACGCCGTCAGCGCGCGCCACCCCCCGGGCGTTCAGGCGTCGGAGCCGCTCCGACGGGCCTCGGCACGCCGCTCCGCCTCGAGTCGCTCCAGCTCGGGCTCGGGCGCGTGGTCGACGAAGCGCATCGCCTCGGCGAGGGCCCGGTGCCCTGCCTGCTCGGCGATGAGGCGGTGCATCTGCTGGCCCACCTGGCGGTAGACGGGGTGTCCCTGCGGTCCGGTGCGCAACTCGAGCAGGTGCATGGCCTCGCGGGCGTTGAAGTCCATCACGAACCGCACCCGGTAGGCGAGTGAGACGGCGTACGACGCCGCCACCGGGAACCGGTCGGCCAGGGCCTCGTACAGCTCGGCCGAGCGCTCCATGGTCTGGTGGAAGGCGGGGGTCTCGCCCGCGGCACGGACCGTCTCGGGCAGCGTGTAGCCGTGCCGTGGCGTCAGCGGCTGCCACTCGATGGTCAGCATCCGATGGCGCTGGAGGTCGCGGAAGGCCCCGTAGTCGGCCAGCACGTCGAAGCGGTAGTGGGCCCGCTCGAGGGCCCGTCCCGGCTTGTGCCGTCGGTTGGCCCGCTCCCCCACGTAGGCGTGCACGACATCGAGTCGTTCGTCGACGGCCATGGCGCGCACCCGGGCCTCGATCTGGGTCTCGGGCAACGACGTGAACGGGTAGAGCATCGAGGCGACGACCTTCACCTCGGCTTCGGGGTCGAAGTCGACGAGGGCCACCGTCGGGGCCTCCTGCGGCACCACCTCGGCGGGGAACAGCCGGCCGGCCAGCTCCTCCATGGCCGTGTACCGGTCCGCCAGGTAGTCGCTCCAGGCGCCGCCGCGCTCGGGCAGGTCGACCCGCTTCAGGAACGACGGGATGACCTTGCGCAGCTCGGCCAGCATCAGGTCCGCATAGGTGCGGGCCTCGGGCAGCGGATGCGCCCGCATGCGCAGCAGGAGGGCCTCGTAGCCCTGGCCCGTGCCGTAGATGCCCACGTTGGACAGCGACGCGGCCGGCAGGACCCCGCGCACGGCGTCGAAGGCCTTGGCCCGGATGGCCTGGCGGTAGACGAAGTCGGAGTCGGCGGGGTCCTTGGGGAACCGATCCCGGAAGAACTCCTGCATCCGGGGCACGAGCTCGGCGTAGGCGTCGAAGATGCGGTCGAGGTCACCCACGTAGCGGGTGCCCAGGCCCGACGAGAGCACGTCGGGGTCCCGGTGGTAGCGGTAGCGCCCGCCGATGCGGCTGTCGTAGGCGATGTAGCGGGTGGACTGCTCGAGGTAGGACATGAGCCGACCCCACTCCAGGACCTTGGTGAGCAGGTTCGACGCCTGCTCGCAGGCCAGGTGCACCCCACCGAGCTGCGCCACCGAGTCGTCGCCGTACTCGAAGAACACCCGGTCGTAGAGCTCTTCGGCCCGCCGCAGGCCGATGGTGGCGTCGATGGAAGCGTCGCCGCTGATGTCGAGCTCGTTGACGAACTCGTCCAGGAACAGCCGGCGCAGGCTCTTGGGTGAGCGCGAGTAGCGCGCGAACAGCGCCCCCTTCACCACCTCGGGCAGGTTCACCAGCGCGAACACCGGTCCGTCGAGGTTGGTGAAGTAGCGGCGCAGGACGTCGGCCTCTTCCGGGCTCCACTCCTCGGCGACGTAGACGGTCACGAGGGGCGAGCGTACGTGGCGCGGAGCCGCCGGCCGTGGATCTCCCCGGAGCGCTCGCCGGGGGTCGCAGAGGCAGCGCCCGACGCGGTCACGACGGCCGCACGACCTCGAAGGCACGGCGCACGCCCTCGAGCGCGCCGGGCTGCAGCCACAGGTCGACGACCGTCATGGCCATGGCCTTGGCGCCGTCGAGCACGGCCCGGTCGCCGGGCGCAGCGGCGGCGTGGACCGCGAAGGCCTCGGAGTGGATGGGCACCTCGGGTGGGCTCACGGCGATCATGGGATGGATGGACGGCACCTCGTAGCTGACGTTGCCCATGTCGGTGCTGCCCACCACGGCTGTCGCCTCGGCGGGGTCGAGCACCGTGCGGCCCAGCGTGGCCGCGTTGGCGACGTACAGGTCGATGAAGGGGTCGACGTCGACGAGGTCGGCATAGGCCGGGTCCCGCCACTCGAAGGTCATCTCGCACCCCGCGGCGTCGGCGCCGGCCTGCAGGCAGGCCAGCACCCGGGCCTTGAGCGCCTCGAGCGTGCGCAGGTCGCCGGAGCGCACGTACCACTGCGACGCGGCGCGGGCCGGGACGATGTTGGGCTTGTCGCCGGCCTCCGTGAAGATGCCGTGGATGCGTTCGTCGGGGGCGATGTGCTGGCGCAGCGCGGCCACGTTCACGTAGCCGAGCACGGCGGCGTCGAGGGCGTTGCGACCACGGTGGGGTGCGGCCGCGGCGTGGGCGGCGGTGCCGTGGTAGGTGACCCAGAGCTGCTGGATGGCGATGGCGCCGAAGGTGCGCAGGTCCGACCCTGCGGGGTGCACCATCATGGCGGCGTCGACGCCGTCGAGCGCTCCCGCCCGGATCAGGAAGACCTTGCCCCCACCGCCCTCCTCGGCCGGGGTGCCCAGGATGCGGACCCGTCCGCCACAGTCCTGCGCCAGGCGCGCCGCGGCCAGGCCGGCGCCGAGGCCCGCTGCGGCGATGATGTTGTGGCCGCAGGCATGGCCCAGTGCGGGCAGGGCGTCGTACTCGCAGCACACTGCGATCAGGGGTCCCTGCGTGCCGGCATCGGCCGAGAAGGCCGTGTCGAGCCCGTAGGCGTGTCGCTCCACCGGCAGGCCCTGGCCCTCGAGGAGGTCGGCGAGCAGGTCGTGGGCGAAGTGCTCCTCGAAGCCCAGCTCGGGGTGGGCGTGGATCTGGTGGGAGGCGTCGACGAGCAGCTCCGCCAGTCGGTCGACCTCCTCCACGACCTCCCGCTTGGCGTCGGCCACGTCCATCGTCGCAGCGTAGCCCCGTCCCGCATCGCCCCGACCCGCCCCGGGCCCGCCCGGTCAGATCACGACCCGCAGCGCGTCGGGCTCGACCCGCACCGAGAGGTGTCGGACGCGGCCCGTGCGCTCGCCGTCGAGCCACACCTCGAGCGGGGGATCCAGGTCGGTCTGCCAGGCGGAGCAGCGGCGTGAGGCGATGGCCGGGTGGGGCAGGTGGGTGCCGGTGGGCAGGCGGCCGCGCGCCTTGAACCGGTCCCGCAGCGGCAACGTGGCATCGAGGACGTCGAGCAGGGCGTCACCGGGGTGCGAGGCCGGCGCCACGTCCCAGGTCCCGTGCCACTCGGCGTTCATGACGGCCACGACCCGCCCCCGCCACCACGACCGGCGGGCCACGAGGTGGGCGACGAACCAGTGCAG
>JALOLF010000155.1 GCA_025456085.1 Acidimicrobiales bacterium | reverse complement strand
ATGTTCGATGCACGCCTGACCGACCCGCCCGCCGAGGCACCCGCTCCCGCCCAGCTCGGGGCGTCCCCCACCCGGGGCGCCCCGAGTGGCGCGTCGGCAGACCCGTCGACGCCCACGCCGTCACCCGCCGAGCTGTCGCTGCGGGCCCGGTCGTTGGCGGCCCGCATCGGGGTGTTGCAGGCCGAGCTGGTCGACGTCGTCACCGACGCCGTCACCCACGAGAGCGACCTGGGCGAACCCGTCGCCGGGTGGCTGTGCCGCGAGTGCCGCCTGCTCCCCGACGAAGCCCACCGCCTCGTCACCCTGGCCCGCCGCTTCCCGAAGCTGCCCGAGACACGGGCCGCGTTCGCCGCCGGCCAGCTCTCCGAAGCCACCGCCTCCCGCATCGCCCGCGTCGCCACCCCCACCAACGAAACCGACATCCTCGCCGTCGCCGCCACCGCCACCGGCGCCCAACTCCAGACCCTGCTGCGGTCCTACCAGCGCGTCCGGCCCAAGCGCCCCACGCCCGATGCCGCCGACGACCCGGCCGACGGCGACACCACCAGCGACGCCGACCAGCCAGCCGCCGATCCCACTCGCGACACCCCGACCACCAGCGACACCCCGACCGCCGGCGACACCCACGAACCCGAACCACCCGTACAGCGCGACAACGGCGTGCGCTCCTTCACCGACGACCACGGCCGCTGGCACCTCCACGCCGACCTCCCCGCCGAGTGGGGCGCCCAGATCGACGCCGCCCTCGACGCGGCTCAGACCGAGGAACCCGACCGGCCCCCCACCCCCGCCGACCTCCACGCCCACCCCGACGGCCGCCGCACCAGCGAGCAGGCCTACCTCACCCGTGCCGAAGCCCTGCTGCGCGTCGCACAGGGGTTCCTCGCCACCCACGCCGACACCGACGGACTCCTGCCCGAACGGTTCCTCATCCTCGTCACCGCCGACGCCGACAAGCTCGCCACGACCCGCCACCCCACCGGGGTCGGCGTCGACGACGGCTGCGCCCTCCCCGGCTACGGCCCCCTCGACCCCGCCACGCTCCACGAGCTGGCCTGCGAAGCCTGGATCACCGCCGTCCTCACCCGCCACGGGCGACCCGTCACCACCACCCAACCCACCCGATTCGCGTCCCCGGCCCAACGCCTCGCCCTCCGAGCGCGCGACCGCACCTGCCGGTTCCCCGGCTGCGGACGCACCCTGCGCCTGAAAGCCCACCACATCGTGCACGCGGCCCACGGCGGCCCCACCCACCTCGACAACCTCGTCCTGCTCTGCCAGACCCACCACACCCTCATCCACAAACCCGGCTGGCACCTCACCCGCCACCCCGACGACACCCTCACCGTCACCCGCCCCGACGGCACCCAGGTCAACCCCGGCACCCGACCACCACCAGGACACCAGCCGCTCCACGACCCGTCACCACCCACCGTCGAGCCGCGCACCCCCGCCCCCGGCGAACGACTCACCGCCTTCGCCCACGACGTCATCCTCCACCACTGGCTCGAAGCAGGCTGAGCCCCACGCGCCACGAGGTCCGCCCCGTAGCCTGCACGTCGATGACCGACGGCGACGAGCGACAGCTCTCCCGGGCCGAGCGGCTCGAGCGCATCCTGGAGCGTGACGGACGCTCCTGCGTGTGGTGCAGTCGGGACGTCGACACCCGCCTGGTCCGGGCCACCACCGAGCACGTGGTCCCCCGGGTGAAGGGCGGTCCGTCGTGGATCGAGAACGAGGTGGCGGCCTGCAGCCGCTGCAACAGCCGACGTGGCCACCGCTCGCCCGCCGACTGGCTCGAGGCGTGCGAGGCCAGGGGCTGGTCCCCCCGACGCGACGTCATCCTCGCCCGGCTGACCGACCTCACGCAGGCCATCGCCGAGCGGGGTGGACAGCGGCGGGCACGGTCCTATCTCGCCGCGCAGCGGCGCCGCCTCGGCGCCGAGCTCGGCGATGGCCTCAACCGCGGAGCACGAGCCCCCGGTACCCGTCGCTGAAGCCGGCGCCGCGCAGCGCCTCGGCGTGTGGCGACTCGCCGACCGGGGCGCCGTCGATGCGGGCGATCTCCACTTTGCGGACCCGCCCGTCGTGCACGAGCGACGCCAGCGCCTGTGCCCACCGCCCATCCTGCACGACCGACTCCCCTCGTACGCCGGGGAACACCACCAGGCTGCGTCCGCCCCGCTCGAGATACGCAGCCGGCGAACCGTCGACGAGCACCACGTAGGCGCCCGCGGCACGCGCCGGGCGTCCCGGTGCGTCCGGCCACGGCAGGGCGGCACCGTAGGGCTGGGCCGGGTCGGTCGCCGCCAGCACCACGGCGCCCGCGCCGCCGCCCGTGCCGCCACCGGCACCCGAGGCGGGCTCCCGCACCGCACGCAGACGGTCCACCGCACCGGGCAGGGCGAACTGCGCCGCACCCAGGCCGGCCACGAAGTACCCGCGCCGCACCTGGCCCCGCTCCTCCAGCGCCTTGAGCACCGGGTACACCGCCGCGTAGCCGCCGGGCAGACCCTCGGCCAGCACAGCCTCCCTGGTGAGGACGCCGTGGCGCTCCAGGAGTTGCAGCGCCCGCGCGTACGACGCCTCCGTGGGCAGCGGCGCCGGCTCCAGCAGCGGAGCCACCAGCGACCAGCGGCCGGCCGCAGCGGGCGGACCCACCCGGGCCACCGCCCCCAGGTTCGGCCGCCGCGACCGGGGCTGCGGCCGAGACCGACCCGGACGACGCGCCCCCGTGCCGGCGCCCACCATCGCCCGCAGCGGCGCCAGCGTGTCGTTGGTCACCTCGCCCGCCCACACCAGGTCCCACAGCGCGCCGAGCACCGACTCGTCGTCGTAGGGCAGACCGGCCTCGTGCGCGGCCCGCACCAGGTCCGGCCAGAACGACGCCCCCCGCTGCGCCAACTGCCGCCGCAACGCGTCCGCCAACCCCTTCACCAGCGAAATCTCGTCATCCGACCCCGGCAAGCGGGGTTCAGTGACGAGGTTTCCGGTGGGGGTGGGGGCGGGGGCGGGGGCGGGGGCGGGGGCGAGGGCGGAAGGTGTCTCGGGCGGGTCGAGCAGCAGCGCGGCCTGGTCACGGAACAGCAGGCGCACCCGGCCGTCGGTCGTGCCCAGCGGCCCGGCGCCGACCCACACCACCTCGCCCGCCGCGCACAGCGCGTCGAGGTCCGCCGGTCGGTAGCCGGCAACCCGTGCTGCCAGCACGTCACCCTCCAGCACCGAGGCCGGGATGGCCGCACCCTGCAGGGCGCCGATCGCCTCCACCACTCCGTCGAGACCCCGGCGGGGCACGCCGACGCCCTGCCAGGCCGGCAGGAACCGGGCCAGGGCCGTCCCGTCGACGGGCTCCACCTCCCGCCGCAGCGACGCCAGCGAGCGCCGCCGGAGCTGGCGCAACACCCCGTCGTCGCACCACTCCCGCTCCACTCCCTCGGGGCGGAACTCGCCCCGCACCACGCGCCCGTCGAGCTCCAGGCGCTCCAGCACGGGCGCCACCCGCTCCACCGGCACCCCGTAGCGGCGGGCCACCTCCCCGGTCAGGAACGGCCCGTGGGTGCGGGCGTAGCGGGCCACCAGGTCGCCCAGAGGGTCGGCCACGGGGTCGGTGAAGGCCGCCGGCAACCCGACGGGCAGCGCCACCCCCAGGGCGTCGCGCAAGCGCGCCGCGTCCTCGGCGGCCGCCACCCGCTCCTCGCCCGCCACCTGCACCCGGATGGCCCGCCGGGACGCCACCAGCTCCTCGACCCACCCCGACATCGGCCCTTCGCTGCGCACGTCGAGATCCGCCAGCGACAGCGGTCCCAGCCGGCGCACCAGGTCGTGCACCTCGTCGACGTCCCGGGCCCGTCGCCCGTCGGCGAGGCACTGCAGCTCGAGCTCCAACTCGGCCAGCACCGCGGGGTCGATCAGCTCGCGCAGCTCCTCGGCGCCCAGCAGCTCCCGCAGCAGGTCCCGGTCCAACGCCAGCGCCGCGGCCCGCCGCTCGGCCAGGGGCGCGTCGTAGTCGTACATGTAGACGGCTATCCAGCCGAACAGCAGCGACTGGGCGAAGGGCGACGCCCGGGGTGTGTCCACCGTGACCACCCGCACCGCGCGGGAGCGCAGGTCGGCCAGCAGCCCCCGCAGCGCCGGCAGGTCGAACACGTCGTTGCAGCACTCCCGCGTGGTCTCCAACAGGATGGGGAAGTCCGGGTAGCGGGCCGCCACCGCCAGCAGGTCGGCGGCGCGCTGACGCTGCTGCCACAGCGGGGTGCGGCGGTCGGGCCGTCGCCGGGGCAACAGCAGCGCCCGCGCCGCCGCTTCCCGGAACCGCGACGTGAACAGCGCCGTACCGGGCAGATGCGCCACGACGAGCTCGTCGATCTGCTCGGGTTCGATGGCCAACAGGTCCACCGGGAACTCGTCGGCCGACTCGGCGGTGTCGGGCAGCCGCAGCACGATGCCGTCGTCGCTCCACAGCATCTCCACGTCGAGGTCGTAGCGCTCGGCCAGCCGGGCCCGCAGCGCCATGGCCCACGGGGCGTGCACCGGTGCCCCGAAGGGCGTCAGCACGCAGATGCGCCAGTCGCCGATCTCGTCGCGGAAGCGCTCCACCACGACGGTGCGGTCGTCGGGCACCACCCCGCCGGTGGCCTCGGCCTCGTCGTCCAGGTACTGCACGAGGTTCGAGGCGGCCAGCTCGTCCAGGCCGTAGTCGTCGCGCAGCGCCGCGGTCGCCCGCTCGGTGGGCAGGGCACGGAGCCCGCGAACGAACTCGCCCACCGCCCGGCCCAGCTCCACCGGCCGGCCGGGACCGTCGCCGTGCCAGAACGGCATCTTGCCCGGCTCCCCCGGCGCCGGCGTCACCACCACCCGGTCCGGCGTGATGTCCTCGATCCGCCACGTCGAGGCGCCCAGCAGGAACGTCTCACCCGGCCGACTCTCGTAGACCATCTCCTCGTCGAGCTCACCGACCCGGGTGCCGTCGGGCAGGAACACCCCGTAGAGGCCCCGGTCGGGGATGGTGCCGCCGTTGGTCACGGCCAGACGCTGCGAGCCGGCCCGGGCCCGCAGCACGTCGGTGGTGCGCTCCCACACCAGCCGGGGACGCAGCTCGCCGAACTCCTCGGAGGGGTAGCGCCCGGCCAGCAGGTCCAACACGTTGACCAGCACGTCGTCGGACAGCTCGGCGAAGGGCGCCGAGGCCCGCACCACCCGGGCCAGGTCCGCCACCGTCCAGTCCTCCATGGCCACCATGGCCACGACGTGCTGGGCCAGCACGTCGAGCGGGTTGCGCAGGTACCGGGTGGACTCGATGAGCCCCTTGCGCATGCGGTCCACCACCACCGCCGCCTCGACCAGGTCGGCGCGGTGCTTGGGGAAGACCCTGCCCCGGCTGGGCTCGCCCACCTGATGGCCCGCCCGGCCGATGCGCTGCAGGCCCCGGGACACTGCGCCGGGCGACTCCACCTGCACCACGAGGTCGACCGCGCCCATGTCGATACCCAGCTCCAGCGACGACGTCGCCACCAGGCCCCGCAACCGGCCCGACTTGAGGTCGTCCTCGATGCGCAGCCGCTGCTCACGCGACAGCGAGCCGTGGTGGGCCTTGACCAGCTCGACATCGGGCGGGGTGCCGCCCTCCCAGGCCAGCTCGTTGAGGCGCGTCGCCAGACGCTCGGCCAACCGGCGGGCGTTGACGAACACGATGGTGGAGCGGTGGGACTCGATCAGCTCCAGCAGCCGGGGGTGGATCGAGGGCCAGATCGAGCGCCGCACGGGCCCCGCGGCAGCGGGACCCGACACCGGCTCCTCGATGATCTCGCCGAGGGCGCCCATGTCCTCCACGGGCACGACGACCTCGACCTCCATGGGCTTGCGCACCCCGGCGTCCACGATCGTCACGGGCCGGGGCGCACCCGACGACGGATCCCGCCCACCCAGGAAGCGGGCGATCTCGTCCAGCGGTCGCTGGGTGGCGGACAACCCGATGCGCTGCACCGGTCGGTCCGTCAGGGCGTCGAGGCGCTCCAGCGACAGGGCCAGGTGGGCGCCGCGCTTGGTGGGAGCCAGGGCGTGGATCTCGTCGATGATCACGGTCTCGACGCCCCGCAGGGTCTCGCGGGCCTGGGAGGTGAGCAGCAGGTACAGCGACTCGGGCGTGGTGATGAGCAGGTCGGGTGGGGTGCGTTGCAGGGCCCGGCGCTCCTGGGCCGACGTGTCGCCGGTGCGCATCCCCACCGTGGGCGGGTGGAAGGGCTCGCCCAGGCGCTGCGCCGCCAGGCCGATGCCGGCCAGCGGGGCCCGCAGGTTCTTCTCCACGTCCACCGCCAGGGCCCGCAGCGGCGACAGGTACAGCAGCCGGGTCCGGCGCGTCTTCTCCTCGGGCGGGGGCGTGGTGGTGAGCCGGTCGAGGCCCCACAGGAACGCGGCCAGCGTCTTGCCCGACCCGGTGGGCGCCAGGATCAGGGTGTGGTCGCCGGCGGCGATGGCCGGCCAACCCTGTGCCTGGGCCGGGGTCGGCTCGGCGAACGTGGTGGAGAACCACGCCGCGACCGGGGGCGAGAACGGCGCCGACGACACGGCCTCACGCTACCGAGGGAACCCGACCGGCCGCCCCGTTCGTCCAACGGGCATGCGCAGAACCACGACGCTCGCCGTCCTCGTGCCGACCCTGCTCCTCGTCGCCGCCTGCGGTCAGGATCCGCCCCAGGTCACCGTCAACGAGGCGATCCCGTCCGATCACGGACCCGACGCCCTGCCGAACGGCGTGACCGTGTCGGGGGAAGGCGAGATCGAGGTCGCCCCCGACACGCTGGTGGTCAGCTTCGGCGTGTCGATCAAGCGCCCCACGGTCGACGCCGCGGTGGCTGACGTGGCCGCCGTCTCGACCGCCATGCTCGACGCCGCCAAGGCCAACGGCGTGCAGGACGCCGACGTCCAGACCCATCGCTACTCGATCTCGCCCGAGTTCATCTACCCGGAGAACGGCCGCCCGACCCCCGACGGCTTCCGCGTCGCCAACACCTGGGAGGTGCGCATCCGCGACCTCGCCATCGCCGGCGCCACCATCGACGCCGTGACCGCCGCGGGCGGCGACGACGTGGTGCTCCAGGGGGTGTCGTTCAGCCTCGAGGACGACACCGCGGCGCTGCAGGCCGCACGCGACGCCGCCTTCGCCGACGCCCGGGCCAAGGCCGAGCAGTACGCGACCCTGTCGGGCCAGCCGCTGGGAGCTGCCGAGGCGATCTCGGACGTCGTCGTCACCCCCGAGACGCTCGACTACGAGGGCGCCGAGGCCGGCTTCGCCGCCGACGAGCTCGCCGCCCCCGCCACCACGCCGTTCAGCCCCGGCGAGGTCTCCACCACCGTCACCGTGTCGGTGCGGTTCCGTCTGGGGTAGCTCACGGGCGGCGCCCGATGACCAGGAACTGCTTGCCCAGGATCCGCCAGGCGAGGGGTGTCTGGAGGTAGCGGCGGGTGAGGGTGGGCGACGGGGGCAGCACCCCGCGGAAGGAGTAGGGCAGGTAGCGGGGGATGATGCGTTCGATCTCGTAGCCGGCGGCATACAGGTGCTCGGCGACGGCGACGTGGGTGAGGGCGAGCTCGTGGTCGGCGCAGTCGAAGTACTCCTTGGGGCAGTAGCGGAAGTTCGGCCCCAGCACCGCGATGCGTCCGCCGGGGGCCATGGCCCGGCGCAGGTGGGCGAGCACGTCGGCGACGGCGTGCTGGTTCTCGAGGTGCTCGAGGAAGTTCGACACCAGCACGCCCTCGAAGTGCGAGGCGGGCAGCTCGGCGTCGCGGATGTCGGCGATGACCACGTGGATGTCGGGGTCACGGGTGAAGCCCTCGGTGTGGTCGGTGGTGTCCACGATCCAGCGCTCCACCCCGGGCAGGGCGTTGACGAACTCGCAGCGACCGGCGGCGGGGTCGAGCACGGTGCGGGGTCGGCCCAGCAGCTCGTAGAGGTGGGCGGCGATCTCGTTCCACACCGCCTGGCGGGCCGCCTGGTCGACGCCGCGGAAGCGGTAGGCGTACAGGCGGGGGAAATCGATGCCGGCGTTCATGACGCCATGCTGGCATGACCGACCTGCTGACCCGACAACGTGTCGTGGCTACGATGTCGCCCGTGTCGAACGGGGGCGAGAACGGATTCGGGAGCGTCACCATCGTGGGCGGGTGCGGCCACGTGGGCCTGCCGTTGGGGGTGGCGCTGGCCAATGCCGGCGCGACGGTGGCGCTGCTCGATCTGAACGAGCGGGCGGTGGCGACGGTGAACGCCGGCCGGGCGCCGTTCCACGAACCGGGCCTGGACGAGACGCTGGCGCAGGTTCTCGCCGCCGAGCGGCTGGTGGCCACGGGTGACCCGACGGTGGTCAAGGCGGCGGAGGTGGTGGTGGTCGTGGTGGGCACCCCCATCGACGAGCACCACAACCCCGATCTCGCCGCCGTCACCGAGGTCATCGACGAGATCGCCCCCTCCCTCGACCACGGTCAGCTGCTGGTGCTGCGCAGCACCGTGTTCCCCGGGGTGACCGGCTACGTGGAGCGCCAGCTGCGGGCCCACGGCCTGGACCTCGACGTGGCGTTCTGCCCCGAGCGCATCGCCGAGGGCCACGCCATGACCGAGCTGCTCTCCCTCCCCCAGATCATCGGCGCCCGCGACGAGCAGGCCCGCGAGCGGGCGTCGGCGCTGTTCGGCCTGCTGACCGAGGACCTGGTGCACACCACGCCCGAGGAAGCGGAGCTGGCGAAGCTGTTCACCAACACATGGCGCTACATCAAGTTCGCGGCCGCCAACCAGTTCTTCATGATCGCCAACGACTTCGGCCTCGACTTCGAGCGCATCCGCCACGCCATCACGCATGACTACCCCCGAGCCGCGGACATGCCCGGCGCCGGGTTCGCGGCCGGGCCGTGCCTGTTCAAGGACACCATGCAGTTGGCGGCGTTCAACAACAACCACTTCCCGCTGGGCCAGGCCAGCGTGGCCGTCAACGAGGGGCTGCCGCTGTACCTGGCGTCACGCATCGAGGACCGCTACGGCCTCGAGGGTCGCACGGTCGGCATCCTGGGCATGGCGTTCAAGGGCGGCTCCGACGACACCCGCTCCAGCCTCAGCTACAAGCTGCGCCGCATCCTGCGCTTCAAGGCCCGCGACGTGCTGTGCCACGACCCGTTCGTGACCGGCGAAGCGGACCTGGTGCCTCTGGAGGAGGTGCTGGAGCGGGCCGACCTGCTCGTGATCGCCGCCCCCCACCCGCAGTACCGCGACCTGGTCACGGACCTGCCGGTGGTCGACATCTGGAACCTGACCGGCAACGGGGTGCTCACTTGAGCGACGACGCCCCGCGGGTCTCGGTCGTCATCCCCGCCTACGAGGAAGCCGACAGCATCGAACCGGTGCTGCAACGGCTGGTGGAGGGCATCAGCATCGACTGCGAGGTGCTGGTGGT
>JALOLF010000154.1 GCA_025456085.1 Acidimicrobiales bacterium | reverse complement strand
GCGACGACCCGATCCCGTACCCCGGCCGGCGACACCGGCCAGCGCCCCGACGGCCGCCTCGAGGCCAATCATGTTCGGCACAGACTTGCCGGTTCCGCTTAACAGCGGAACCAGCCGACGGCGCGCGTTCAGCCGCCACGGTCGACGCGCTGCACCGAGACCCTTGCGGCGTGCTCGGGGTGTCGGCGGGGCAGCGACGCCGACCCCGGTCCGGCACGCCGGCACGAGAGCACCGACGACAGCCTCCACCGCCGACCGGCGCCGGCACCGAGGGCCCACACAACCCGCTTCGGAGCACGGGAGGTCTGCACCGGCCGTCTGCACCGTCGGGCACACGGCTTGCGCTTGGTCTGCACCGGCGGTCTGCACATCGACCCCGAGTGCGCGGCCCGAGAAGGAGACGAACGCTGCCGCCGCTGCGTCGCCCGGGCGAGCGCCGAGCTGCGCTCAGCCTTCGAACGGTAGCGATGCCTGGTGGTCGTCGGCCGACCTGGACCTCGACGCCGGGCGCGGCTTCGGCGGCGGGATGGGCGGTCCGTCGCTCCGAGCGGGTTCGCCGGGACCTGGGATGACGAACGGTCCGCCCACCAGGTCCTCGAGCGCGACGCGGGGAACCCGCAGCAGACGTCCCACGCGACAGACCCGCAGGCCTTCCCCGCCGCCGGTGGCCAGGTCCCGGCGGGCCAGCTCGTAGGCGGCCGTCCGCCCGATCCGCAACACCCGTGCCGCCTCCTCGACGGTCAACAGCGCTGGCGCCCGCACCTTGTCGTCGTGTAGATCACTCAACAGGGCTGCACGGTACTTCACGGCAGGACGTGTGACAACGGTGACGTTGGACACTCGACGCACTTGTAGACCTAGGATGCGGACCATGCCGAAGCTGCGCAACCCCTTCCGCCGCGCCTACACCCCCAACCAGATCGTCGCCCTCAACGTCGGTCGCGCCCGCGCCTTGCGCGGCTGGACCCAGGAACAAGCGGCCGAAGCCCTCGCCCCCTACCTCGGCACCAAGTGGTCCAACGCCAGCTTTTCCGCCGTCGAACGCTCCATCCGTGGCACCCGCGTCAAGCAGTTCTCCGCCGACGAGCTCGTCGCCCTCGCCCGCGGCTTCGACCTCCCCCTGGGCTGGTTCTTCCTCCCCCCGCCCCCCGGCGAGGACGCCGGCCTCCACGCCCCCGACGCGGGCATCAACGGCACCGACCCCCGACTGCTCCTCGACATCGTCCTCGGCACCGACGACAACCGGGAGCCCTGGCACACGGCGCTGCTCGACTACGCCGCCCAGACCGCCAGACAGCACGGCACGACCCGCAACGCCACGGTCGACGCCAAGCGGATCGACGCCGACACCACCGCCCTCGCCGAACTGCGTGCCGCCGCCGAGCTCCGCCACGCCTTCGGCGACCTCACCGAAGCCCGCGACGTCCTGCTGCGCTTCGCCGACCTCCTCGCCGAGCTCGACCACAAGCCGCACCAGGCGACACCAGCCGGCAGAAGACGCAAGCCGGCGACGTGAGGCGGCCCAGAACCCCGGGCGCTACTGCGGCAACAGGTGAGCGTGGCGCAACTCGTCGATGGCCTGATCGGGAACACCCACGACGTCGAGGTGCACGATCGAGCGACCCCTCGGGCCGTCCACGATGTCGACGACCCTGGCCAGGAACGGCTCCTCGGGGTCACCGGCGACGATGAGTGCGCCCGGTCGCACACGATCGGGCTCCGCGGCGCCGTCGAGGAACGCCCACACCCAGCCCGTCTGGTCGACCTGCTGCACGTCGGCAGGCAACGTGACCACGACCGCCGATCGATCGCTCACCGCTGCCTCCTCACGTAGTACGGGTTGGCCAACACCTCGCCGAGCACCTCGAGGAGCTGCTCGGCTCGTTCAGGAGTGTACGGCTCGAGCACGATGCTGTAGTGCGGGACCCGGAAGGTGGCCAGCAGACCGAAGCCGGCGTCGATCAGGTCGTCGACGGAGGCCGCGGCGTATCGCCGTCTCGTAGCGAGTCGAGGCCCACTGAGGATGGCGTCGAGGGACCACCCCGCCACGGTGACCTCGGCCGAGACCGCCGACAACGGACGGTCGTCGTAGCGGTACCGGCTGCGCGTCGCGTCCGCGTTGGCGAGGAGCCCCTCGACGGTCAGCGGCCACCCCCGCACAACCAGGTGCGCGGACGGGTCGAGGACTTCCTCCGCACGCAGGTGCGGCTCAACCGGTTCGAGCTCATGCACCGGTCGGCTCTGCCCGCAGGGCGTCACCCAGGCTCGTCGCGAGCTCGGTGTCGCGGTCGGCCAGGGCATGCGAGTAGACGCGCAGCGTCGTCGAGGGATCGGCGTGGCCCAGCCGGCCCGCCACCGTGGCCAGATCGAAGCCGTTGCCCAGGGCGGTCGTCGCCGACCAGTGGCGCAGGTCGTGCAGGCGCCAGCCCTCGTCGATGCCCGACAACGTGCGGGCGCGACGCCACCAGTAGCCGATGCGGTCCGGGTGCGGCACCGCCTCGGTGTCACTGAACATCCAGACCGTCAGCGGCTCACGCTTGGCGCGCTGCACGGCGAGCAAGGCCGCGGTGTCGCCGTCGAGGGCCACCGTGCGGCGATCGGCGGACTTGGTGGGATCGTCCCGCTTGACGGTGACCACGGTGCCGTCGACCTCCTCGGGCACCGCGCTCAACGCGCTGTCGATGGTGAGCACGTCACCGTCGAGGTCGACCCACCGAAGCGCCGCCAGCTCGGCCCGGCGCGCGCCGGTGATCGCCGCCAGCCGCAGGGCGATGGGCGCCATGTCGTGCACCCGCTCGGCGGCGGCCAGGACGCGCTGCACCTCGTCGGTCGACATCACGCCCCTCGGCGTGCGCTTGGGTCGTTCGTGGTTCGCCAGCGCGGCCGGGTTCTGGCTCAGCCAGCCCCACCGCACGGCCTGCGTGAGCGCCGAGCGCAGGGTCTGCAACTGGTTGCGCACCGAGCCCTCCCCGACACCGCGGCGGCGCAGGCGGGTGACCCAGTCGTCGACGTCGCTCACCTGCAACCGGGCGACGGGGACGCGGGCGATGCGGTCCGCCGCGATGCTGCGGGCCCGGCTCGCCTGGTCGCGCCGGGTGTAGGGCGCCCATGACGGATCCTTCAGGGCACGCCAGGCGTCGAGCAGGTCCGCGACGGTCTTGCGGCCTGCCTGCCGAGCGGGCTTCGCCTCGAGCTCGGCGGCGACGCGCTCGGCGTCCTTCTTGCCGCCGCGGACGGTCCGTGAGACCTGCACCGGCTTGCCCTGCTCGTCGCGGCCGACGAACACCCGCACCTCCCACACCCCACGCTTGCGCTGTCGAATCGTGGCCATGCGGCAACGCTAGCGCCCTCGACCGTGCAGGAGTAGGGATTTCTGTAGGGATGCCGCAATGCGCAGTTCAGCGCTACTCCACCCGCATCCCGGAGATGGCCCGGGCGATCACGAGCTGCTGGATCTGCTCGGTGCCCTCGAAGATGTCGTAGATCTTGGCGTCACGGTGCCAGCGCTCCACCGGGTACTCCTTGACGTACCCGTAGCCACCCAGGATCTGGATGGCCCGCTCGGTGACCCACACCGCGGTGCGGCCGGCCTTGAGCTTCGACATCGAGCCCTCGGCGTTCTTGTAGGTGCCGTTGCGCGACAGCCACGCGGCGCGCCACACCAGGAGGCGGGCGGCGTCGATCTCGGTGGCCATGTCGGCCAGCATGAAGCCGATGCCCTGGTGCATGACGATGGGCTTGCCGAACGCCACGCGCTCGGTGGCGTACTGCAGGGCGTACTCGTAGGCGGCGCGGGCGATGCCGATGGCCTGGGCACCGACCGCGGGACGGGTGGCCTCGAAGGTGGCCATGGCGGGCTGCTTGCCGCTGCGGACCTTGCCGGGGTTGGCGAGGGCCTCGCGGGCCCGGGCCAGCTTCTCGTCGAGCTTGTCCTTGCCGCCGAGCAGGCAGGAGCCTGGCACGCGCACGTCGTCGAGCACGACCTCGGAGGTGTGCGAGGCGCGGATACCGAGCTTGGAGTACTTCTGCCCCATCGACAGCCCCGGCGTGTTGGGCGGTACCACGAAGCTGGCCTGGCCCCGACCACGCAGCTCGGGATCGACGGTGGCGACGACGACGTGGATGTCGGCGATGCCGCCGTTGGTGATCCACGCCTTGGTGCCGTTGAGCACCCACTCGTCCTTGGCCTCGTCGTAGACGGCCTTGGTGCGCAGCGAGCTCACGTCGGAGCCGGCGTCGGGCTCGCTCACGCAGAACGCGCCGAGCTGCACCTTGTCGGGCGTGCCGTAGCACTGCGGCACCCACTCCATGACCTGCTCGGGTGTGCCGTTGCCGAGGATGCCGGCCGCGGCCAGACCCGAGCCCATGATGGCGAGGCCGATGCCGGCGTCGCCCCAGAAGAGCTCCTCGGTGGCGACCGGCATGGTGAGGCCGGTCTCGTCGCCCATCATGATCTGGGCCATGAAGTCCATGCCGTAGAGGCCGATCTTGGCGGCTTCCTCGACGATGGGCCACGGGAACTCCTCGCGCTCGTCCCACTCGCCGGCGGCGGGACGGATCACGTTCTCGCAGAAGTCATGGATCCACTTCTGCAACGCGAGCTGGTCTTCGTTGAGCTGGAACGACACGTCACCCATGTGTGGGCCTCCCGGAGTTCGGAACTGCAGCGGCGCCGAGCGATTCGACACACGGCACGACAGCTACGGGAGCCGGGTGCCGGATGACTGAAAGTTACTGTTTGGTAACCAGAAAACGGTAGCGCCGGAGGTCGCTTTCGGACAAGCCGAACGTCCCTTCCTCCCCGCGCCGGGTTCTCACGCGCCGTGCACGTGGAGTTGCGCGTCGTGAGTTCCAGGGACGTCCGGACGCGGCACCAGCAGCAGCGCCGCCACCGCCAGCGCCGCTGCGACCAGTGAGGGCACGCCGACGCCGACGCCGAACAGCGCACCGGCCGCCACCGGACCGATGACCCGGGCCACGCCGCCGGCGGACTGCTGCCAGCCCAGCCAGCGACCCCGTTGGGCGCCGGCCCGGCCCGCCACGGCCGACGACAGCGTCGGTGTGATGAGGCCCTGTCCCACCACGAGCAGGGCCAGTGCGACGACGAGCCCCGGCCAACCCAGGTCGGTCGAGAGCAGCACGAAGCCCACGGCGTTGGCGGCGAAGCCGGCCCGCAGGGTGGACGCCTCCCCCAGGCGACGGGTGACGGGCCCGACGAGACCCCCCTGCACGGCGACGAGCGCGAGCCCGATCCCCGCGAACACCGCCGCCGTGGAGGCCAGCTCCAAGCCGAACCGCTCCTCGCCGAGCAGCGCGAACGTGGCCTCGAAGCCGCTGAAGCCGACGAGGCCCACGAAGGCGAGGCCGATGAGTCGCAGGACGGCCGAGCGATCGGCCAGCGTCGGTCCGTCCACGGGTGGCGGATGGTGATCGAGGTGGGCGGGCTCGGCCAGACCCGCCCCGTCGAGGCAGGGCAGCTCGTCCACGCGCTCGCCGTCGAGCTCGGCCGCCTCGGTCGCGGGCAGTCGCCGGGGATGGGTCTCCGGGAGTCGGCGGATGGCGACGAGCGCGTTGACGAAGGCCAGGGCGGCGGCCAGGAAGAAGGGGAGCCTCGGGCCGGCCAACGCCGCCAGGGCACCGATGGCCGGGCCGGCGACGAACCCCAGGCCGAACGCTGCGCCGAGCAGCCCCATCAGACGGGCACGCTCGCGCGGTGGCGCCAGGTCCGCCGCTGCGGCCTGGGCGACCGACACCGACGCGCCGGACGCGCCGTCGACGATGCGACCGACGAACAGCAGGGCCACCGATCCGGCCAGACCCGTCAGCAGACTCCCCAGCGCCGTGCCGAACAGGCTGACCAGCAGCACCGGCTTGCGCCCGTAGCGGTCCGACAACCGCCCCATGAACGGGGCCATGACGAGCTGGGCGACCGAGAACGACGCCACGAGCAGGCCGATGGTGAGCGACGAGGCGCCGAAGTCCTCCGCGTACAGGGGCAGGATCGGCAGCACGATGCCGAAGCCGACGAGGTCCACGGCGACGGTGGTCCAGATGGTCCAGAACCCCGGCGGGAGTCCGGGGCGCGACCCTTCGGGCGCGGGGGGTTGGCCGTGCACGCCGCACAGCACACGCCGCGGCGACCGCCGTCGGCAAGTCGGCACGACGCGACGACCCCTACGGTGCCCGGATGCGCTTCGTGCTCGACAGCGACCGGTCCCGGCTCCACGTCCACGCATCGTCCAGCGTCCACCCCATCCACGCCGAAGCCCGCACGTCGGGCTGGATCGAGTTGGCGCTGCGCGACGACGGGTCGCTGGACACCGCCGCCGCCGTGGCGGGTCGACTCGAGCTCGACCTGACCGGCATGCGATCGGGGAACCCGCTCGTGGACCGGGAGGCGGAACGCCGACTCGACGTGCGACGGTTCCCGACCGTGCGGGGCGAGCTGTCGAGTCTGACCTCGGGCCCCGAGGGCACCGGTCGGTTCACCGGTCACGGCGAGCTCACGTTCCATGGCGTCACCCGACGACTCGACGGGTGGCTGCAGATGCAGGTCGACGACACGGGTGAGCTCCGCCTCGACGGCGAGACCGACCTCGACGTGACCGACTTCGGCGTGCAGCCCCCGAGCCTGCTGTTGGTGAAGGTGCACAGGCACATCCGCGTCGGGCTGCGCGCCACCGCCCGGGCGACCACCGACCGACCCTGAGCGACACCGGGCCGAGCCGTCAGATGGCACGACGGTCACCCTCCGGGGCGACTCCTTGCCGGCAAAGGTTTTGCTTGACCACGCTGCGTGCGGATGGGAGGGTGGCGGCCACGGGCGCAGCTCGCACCCGTGCTGGGGATGGGGGATCACATGTATCTGTTCAGCAGGCGTACGCGCCTCGCGCCCGGGAACGGCCGTGCAGGCCTCGAGTGGGCCGTCGAGATGACCGGACTGGCCTCGACGATCACCGGCCTGCCGATCGGCCTCTACGGCCAGGTGTACTCACCCGCCTACGGCACCCTGGCGTGGTCGACGTTCATCGCGGACCTCGCCACGCTGGAGCAGGCCGGTGATGCGCTCATGACCAGCGACGAGTACGTGGCGATGTCGGATCGAGGCGCACCGCTCACGATCGGCGGCATGGACGACGGCCTGACCCAGGTCGTGCACGGCGAGCCCGACCCCGACCGGGAGATCAACTACGTGAGCGTCGTGCGCGCGGTGACCGCCGGCGGCAACGCGGTGCGCGGGATCACGGTGGGCGTGGAGCTCGCACAACGAGCGGAAGCCGCGACCGGGCTCCCGACGATGTTCGGCTCCGACGTGACCGGCACCTACGGCGGCGTCGCCTGGCTCACGGGTTACGAGGACGCGGGTGCGTTCGAGGCTGCCCAGCAGAAGCTGGCCGCCGACCCGGGGTGGCTCGAGCACGTCGATCGCGAGGCGGGCACGGCCTATGCCGAGGAGCCGGGCTTCACCACGCAGCTCCTGTACCGACGACTCGTCTGATCCGCGCGGCACGGGACCGGACGGTCCGGCCGGCTGCCGATCAGGCCGGCCGGACCTTCGTCCCCTCGGGGGTGTCCTCCACCACGTAGCCCTGGACCTGGATCTCGTCGCGCAGCGCGTCGGCGGTGGCCCAGTCCTTCCCGGCCCGCGCCTCGTCGCGTCGTCGAGCCAGCGCCACGAGCTCGGCCGGAACCTCGACACCGCCGGCCCGCAGTTCGAGGCCGACCGCGGCGCAGATCTCGTGCACGGCCGAGGCGAGGGACGCCGCGGTGGCCTGATCGCCCTCGTCGAGCGCCAGGTTGGCGCGGCGCACCGAGGTGAACAGCAACTCCACCGCCCCGGGCGTGTCGAGGTCGTCGTCCATCCGCCTGCGCAGCTCGGCCAGGACTCCGGCGTCGGGCTCGACGGCCGGCAGCGCCGCGGCCCGGCGTGCGAACGCGTCGAGCCGGGCCAGCGCAGCCGAGGCGTCGTCGGTCGTGGCCGGGGTGACCTCGACGGGCGAGCGGTAGTGGGCACGCAGCACGAGCAGCCGGTAGGCGCGGTGGTCGGTGTGGGCCACCAGGTCGAGCAGGTCGGTGTAGTTGCCGAGCGACTTGGACATCTTCTCGCCGCCGACCTCGACGAAGCCGTTGTGCACCCAGTGGGCGGCGAAGGTCCGCCCCGCGGCGACGGCCTGGGCGCGCTCGTTCTCGTGGTGGGGGAAGGCGAGGTCCTGGCCGCCGCCGTGCAGGTCGAAGGCGTCACCGAGGAGGTGCAGCGACATGACCACGCACTCGGTGTGCCACCCCGGCCGGCCCGGCCCCCACGGCGAGGGCCACGACGGCTCCCCCGGCTTGGACAGCTTCCACAGGGCGAAGTCGACGGGTGAGCGCTTGTGCTCGGCGACGTCGACGCGTGCCCCGGCGCGCAGCGACTCGAGGGACTGGCGGGCCAGCAGGCCGTAGTCGTCGACGACCTCGGGCGAGAAGTACACGCCGTCGTCGCTCACGTAGGCCGAGCCCCGCTCGACCAGCTCGGCGATCAGGGCCACCATCTGCTGGACGTAGGCGGTGGCGTGCGGGTCGTGGGTGGGCCGCTTCACGCCGATGGCGTCCATCGCCTCCCACCAGGAGGCCTCGCACTCGTGCGCGACCGCCTCGGAGGTGCGGCCCTCCCGGTTGGCCCGGTTGATGATGTTGTCGTCGATGTCGGTGATGTTCGAGACGTACGTGACCTCGTAGCCCGACCACTCGAGGTAGCGGCGCAACACGTCGAACACCAGCGAGAACCGTCCGTGTCCGAGGTGGGGCGGGCCGTAGACCGTGGGGCCGCAGACGTACATCGACACCTTGCCGGGTTCTCGGGTCTCGAAGGGAACGACTCGTCCCCGGGCGGTGTCGAACAGCTGCAGCATGACCGGGCAACCTACCGTCCGACCACGGATCCGGACCACGCCGTTCTCCCGCCCGCCGAGGAGGCCCGCTGGTCGGCCCGGCCCGGCTGCTGGCCGGCGCGTGCGATCCGCCTGGAACCACGCCGTGCTCCCGGCGGTAGCCTGCGCCCACTATGCGCAGCGACCTGCCGACGCCCCGGCTCGAGTGGACCGTTCCCGAGAAGCCCGCCCTCGAGGGCCTCGAGGCCCGCTGGGACGCCGTGTGGGAGGAGCAGGGCACCTACCGCTTCGACCGCACCCGGAACCGTGACGAGGTCTACTCGATCGACACGCCCCCGCCCACGGTGAGCGGCTCCCTGCACGTCGGGCACGTGTTCTCCTACACCCACACCGACACCATCGCCCGCTACCAGCGCATGCGCGGCCGCGAGGTGTTCTACCCCATGGGGTGGGACGACAACGGCCTGCCCACCGAGCGCCGGGTGCAGAACTACTACGGCGTGCAGTGCGACCCGTCGCTGCCCTACGACCCCGACTTCGAGCCGCCGGCGGAGCCCTTCGACCCGCAGCGGCACATCTCCCGGCGCAACTTCGTGGAGCTGTGCCACCACCTCACCGCCCAGGACGAGGTCGCCTTCGAGGAGCTGTGGCGCACCCTGGGCCTGTCGGTGGACTGGTCGCGCACCTACGCCACCATCGACGAGCGCAGCCAGCGCATCGCCCAGCGGGCCTTCCTGCGCAACCTGGTGCGGGGCGAGGCCTACCAGTCCGAGGCGCCCGTGCTGTGGGACGTCGACTTCCGCTGCGCGGTGGCCCAGGCCGAGCTCGAGGACCGGGAGCTGCCCGGCGCCTACCACCGCCTCTCGTTCCGCCGCACCGACAGCGGGGAGCCGGTCTTCATCGAGACCACCCGCCCGGAGCTGATCCCGGCCTGTGTCGCCCTCGTGGCCCACCCCGACGACGAGCGCTACCAGCCGCTGTTCGGCTCGACGGTGCGCACCCCCCTGTTCGGGGTCGAGGTGCCCGTGAAGCCCCACGAGCTGGCCGAGCCCGACAAGGGCTCGGGCATCGCCATGATCTGCACCTTCGGCGACCTCACCGACGTGGTGTGGTGGCGTGAGCTGGACCTGCCCACGCGCAACGTGGTGAACATCGACGGCCGGCTCCTGCCCGCGCCCGAGTGGATCACCGACCCCGCCGGCATCGCGGCCTACGAGGAGCTCGCGGGCCGAACCGTCAAGCAGGCCCAGCGGCGCATCGTGGAGCAGCTCGCCGCCTCGGGCGACCTGCACGGCGAGCCCCGGGCCATCACCCACCCGGTGAAGTTCTTCGAGAAGGGCGACCGGCCGCTCGAGATCGTGACCAGCCGCCAGTGGTACATCCGCAACGGCGGCCGTGACGACGACCTGCGCACCGCGCTGCTGCAACGGGGCAAGGAGCTCCACTGGCATCCGGCCCACATGCAGGTCCGCTACGAGAACTGGGTCAACGGCCTCAACGGCGACTGGCTCATCTCCCGCCAGCGCTTCTTCGGCGTGCCCATCCCGCTGTGGTACCCGGTCGGCGACGACGGCGACGTCGACTACGACACGCCGCTGCTGCCGAGCGAGGACCGGCTGCCGGTCGACCCCTCCAGCGACGTGCCCGAGGGCTTCGCCGAGGCCCAGCGCGGCCAGCACGGTGGCTTCGTCGGCGACCCCGACGTGATGGACACCTGGGCCACGTCGTCGCTCACCCCGCAGATCGCGACCGGTTGGGGCGAGGACGACGACCTGTTCGCCCGCACCTTCCCCATGGACCTGCGCCCGCAGGCCCACGAGATCATCCGCACGTGGCTGTTCTCCACGACGTTGCGAGCCCACCTGGAGCACGACTCGCTGCCCTGGTTCAACGCCGGGATCTCGGGTTGGGTGCTCGACCCGGACCGCAAGAAGATGTCCAAGTCGAAGGGCAACGTGGTCACGCCCCTGCACCTCATCGAGCGCTACAGCGCCGACGCCGTGCGCTACTGGTCGGCCAGCGGCCGACCCGGCACCGACACCGCCTTCGACGAGGGGCAGATGAAGATCGGCCGGCGCCTGGCCATGAAGCTGCTGAACGCCTCGCGCTTCGTGCTCGGCCTCGGCGGTGGTGACGGCTCGGCCCGTCGCAGCGACCTGTCGCTCGTGACCGAGCCCCTCGACCGTGCCCTGCTGGCCCGGCTGGCCGAGCTGGTCGACGAAGCCACCGCGGCCTTCGACGCCTACGACTACGCCCGGGCGCTGGAGCGCACCGAGACCTTCTTCTGGAACTTCACCGACCAGTACGTGGAGCTGGTGAAGGGCCGCGCCTACGGCGCCCACGGCGACGAGGCCGCGTGGTCGGCCCAGGCCGCGTTGCAGCTCGCCCTGTCGACCCTGCTGCGCCTGTTCGCCCCCTTCCTGCCCTACGTCACCGAGGAGGTCTGGTCGTGGTGGCACGAGGGCTCGGTGCACCGCTCACCCTGGCCCGAACCGTCCACGCTGCGCACCGCGGCCGACGACGGCGATCCCGCCGTCTACGACATGGCGGGCCTGGTGCTGGGCGAGATCCGCAAGGCCAAGACCGAGGCCAAGCGCTCGCTGCGCACCGAGGTCGAGCGGGTGACGGTGCGCGACAGCGAGCACCGGCTGGCCGCGCTGGCGGCCGCCCGCAACGACGTGTGCGAGGCCGGCGTCGCCGCACAGCTCGTCACCGAGCACGCGGACGAGCCGTCGGTCACCGTCGAGCTGGTGCCCGAACCCGCGAGCTGAACCTGCCGCGTCACGCCGGCGGGTGGCGGTCCCCGTCGTGGACCCACAGCTCCTGGGGCGGTGCCGGCGCCCAGGCGCCCTGCTCGACGAGCGCTTCGCGCAGGCGCCGGCGCAGCTCGCGCATCACACCGAACTGCGCCGCCGGGGAGGTCTTGACCACCAGACGGACCGTGTAGCCGGTGGCCGTGAACGCCTCGACCCCCCACAGCTCCGGCGGCTCCAGCATGTCGGCCTGCCAGACGGGCTCGTCGGCCATGGCGTGCGCGACCGCCTCGATCGCCGCTGCGACCTCGTCGTAGTCGGCGTCGGTGGCGACCTCCAGGTCGAGCACCGCCCGGGCCCACTCCTGGGACTTGTTGGCCGCGCGCAGGATCTGCCCGTTGGGCACGTGCCACACCGTGCCGTGCACGTCACGCAGCCGGGTCGAGCGCAGGGTGATCTTCTCCACCGTGCCCTTCGGCTCCCCCAGGTCGACCACGTCGCCCACGCCGTACTGGTCCTCGAGGAGGATGAACGTGCCGGCCAGGAAGTCACGCACGATGTTCTGGGCGCCGAAGCCGAGGGCCACGCCGACCACCCCGGTCGCGGCGATGAGCGGTCCGAGGTTCACCCCGAGCACGCCGAGGATCGCCACCACCGCCACGAACCACACGACGATGGTGACCAGGCTGCGGAACACCGTCGTGAGGGCGTGCACCCGGGCCTGGGTGCGTGCCCCCTCGCCCG
This sequence comes from Acidimicrobiales bacterium, assembly GCA_025456085.1. Taxonomy (GTDB): domain Bacteria; phylum Actinomycetota; class Acidimicrobiia; order Acidimicrobiales; family Acidimicrobilacustridaceae; genus JALOLF01. Next base: position 468 of record JALOLF010000154.1, on the reverse strand, counting down.
GCGTCACGGTGAGCACCGTCGCCGTGAGACGGCGCCGGGGCGCGGCGGCGTCCTCCACGCTGCGCCGGGCCACCAGCCGGGTGAAGAACCGGGTGACCACACGACGGGCCAGGCGCGCCACCAGGCCCGCCGCGACGACGATGACCAGGATCGTCAGCGGTTTGGCCACGATCCAGTCCGCCAGCCCGGCGAACGTGTCGTTGCCCGTGGCGTCGTAGACCTGCTCGCACACCCAGCTGGGGTCGCCACCGCAGGCCTCGTCGAGGTTCCGGATGCCCTCCACCACCTCGCCGACCGGATCCAGCACCGTCGTCGTCGTATCGCCCTGGGCGAGCACCGCGCTCATCCCCGCATCCTCACCAGCGCGACCCGCGACGCGCAACGACCCCCGGCCGGAGCCGGGGGTCGCGGCACACGATCGTCAGGATCGAGCAGGTCGCTCAGCCGGCCAGGTTCTGGGCCACGAAG
>JALOLF010000040.1 GCA_025456085.1 Acidimicrobiales bacterium | reverse complement strand
GAGGGGGTGTCGAGGCGACCGCTGGCCTTGGGCGGGGGGATCGCGAACCCGGTGTGCACAGCATGGCACGGGGGTGTGACAGCGAGGAAGGGTCTCGTCGCGCCGGCGGCGCAGGCACCGGCCCATGGGTCGTTGGAACTATTTAGCGCTAAAGCGCGTTGACGAGGGTGTCCACTTACCGTGTCGCTCACCCGGAGGTGCCTGCGATGGATCTGGTCCTGTTCGCCGAGGTCGTGTTCGGTCTCTCCCTGCTGACCGCTCTGGCGCTGGTGGCGCGCAACAGCGTGCGCGCCCGACGCCGCAGCCGGGCCCGGGCGCTCGAGGACGCGGCCCGGGAGCGTGAGCTGCGGCGCCGCATGATGGCCAACCTGGGCTCGACGTCGACCTCGGTCGTCCGCCCGGTGCGCATCCCGGTGGGTGCCGGCGCGGCCGGGGCCGATGCGGCGAACGTTCTGTTGGGCCTCCGATCGAACCGGGCCGCCTGATCGTCGGGCCCGGGGTCGTTCAGCTCATGGGTTCGTAGCCGGGTAGCTGGTCCAGCGGCGTCGTGACCTGCACCTTGCACTCGGGATGCCCCTGGAGCTTGCCGTGGGACCAGCGGATCTCGCAGTAGCCCTCGACGACGAAGGGGTGCCCTTCCGCTCGGTCGGTGATCTCGGCCCGCCAGTTCACCTGGGGCTGGCCCGCATGGGCGTCGCGAACGGTGAAGCGGCGCAGGGCGAAGCGCTCTCGCCACGTGCGGGTGTCGGTCACGGCCAACTGCACGGCGGTGGCGCCCTTGGTGCCCAGCAGCCAGTAGGGACCTCCGGCCACGCGCAGCATGCGGAACAGCATCTGTGTCTGCTGCGGCCCCGACGCGCTGCGCAGGTGGCGTCGCCACCGACGCACCGTCTCCTCGGACACCGCTCGGCACAGCTCGGCGTACGCCAGGTTCTCGGCCGGGGTGGGCCGCTGGGCGCGCATGGCCACCTTCAGCACCGACCGGTGCGCGGCGTCGAGATCGCGCACGTCGGTGGGCAACGCGTCCAGGACCCGGTCGGCGCGCACCCTGCGCCAGTAGGCCTGCAGCTCCCGCGGCGCCACCTCCTCGTACCACGAGGGGTGACCGGCGGTGCCGGTGTCGAACAGCAGATCGTCCACCAGCGTGGCCGGAGCGGTGTTGAGCACACAGGTCGAGTCGTACTTGGCCTGTAGGAAGTAGACCCCGTCCACCGTCAGGTCACGGGGGATGTCCGAGGTCCACACCGCCCGCGTGCCACCCGTCCACTCGACCCGTTCGGGTCGGCGCCCCCGGAGCACGACCCGGCGGAACAGGCGTCCGTTGGCGAGCGCCCGCAGGAGCAGGTCACGTGCCGCGCCCCCGGCGGCAACCACCGGCAGCACGACCGGCCGCCAGACCTCGTCGGCCACGCCCGGCAGCTCGAGGCGCTCGAGCGCGTCGGGCCACGGGTCGGTGGGCTCCCACACCAGGCCGACGGCCGTGCCCAACTCGGTGAGTTTGGTCTTGTCGGTGGCCATCGACGCAGGATCACCCCGTCACGCGGTCATCGGGCCCGGCGCGCCGGCTGCGGAGCCTCCGGTCGGTGCGGTCGGAGGCAGCCGTTGCGTGGTGTGTCTCGTGCAACCTGGTCTGCTCCGCTGGTCGTCGGCCCGGGCGGCTCTCAGATCGTCATCGTACGGGCACGGCGGGGACCCGCGCGTCGAGGGTCAGCACGTCGAGAACGGGTGTGTGGAGCACTCGGGTCTCGAGCGGCCGGTCGACGGCCAGCCGGGCCGTGGGCCAGCGGCGCAGCACGAGCTCCCGGGTGCAGCGGGCGTCGCTGCCGACATAGGCCCGGCAGGCCGCGGCATCGAGGTCGTGGAGGTGCGCGCAGTCGACCTCGATGGGTGCCAGCCCGGCGAGCCGGGCGATGCTCTTGAGCGAGCACGAGACCCCCAGCGCGGGGGCGACGTCGCTGCGGTAGAGGCGGTAGGCGTCGACGTGGGCGTGGTGGTGCCAGCGCGCCCGGTACCGGCCGGCATGGCCGTGCAACGGCGCCGAGCGACCGGGGATGGTCCGGTCGAGCTGCAGCGCGAGGCCGAGTCCGACGCCGAGCAGGTGGGCGCGGTCGGCCAGGTAGGGCAGGTCGAAGCCGGCACCGTTCCAGGTGGCCAGCACACCCGGCTCGAGGGCCGCGAGGTGCCAGTCGAGTCGGTCGAGCAACAGCGCCTCGTCGCTCTCGTCGAAGACCCGCTCACCGTCGGCGCTGGCGACAGCGACGGCGACGATGCGACCCACGCTCGGATCGAGCCCGTCGATGCGGGTGTCGGTCTCGATGTCGAGTCCGTACACGGGCAGGTCCGGGTCGGGGCTGCGGGCCGGACGGGTCGCGTCACTCATGTCTGCACCCTACGGAGGGGGTGTGACAGGTGCGTGGATGCCGAACCGGTGGACGGCGCGGTTCGGCTCAGCCAGCCGGTCGGGACCGCGTGTGGCTGTCGGATTCCGACAGGTGCTCGCGTTGGCAGTGGGGGCACCGGGTCGGGACCGCGTGTGGCTGTCGGATTCCGACAGGTGCTCGCGTTGGCAGTGGGGGCACCGGGTCGGGACCGCGTGTGGCTGTCGGATCGGTCGCGGTCGACGTCACCACGGGGGAGCGGGCCACCATCGTGGCCGCAGCGCGCGACCTCCCCAGCCAGGCGGACGGCGGCCTGCCCGGCGGCATCGGGCTCGCCTGGACGCCCGTGGCGTGAGCCGGCCGCAGCCGGTGCCCTCGCGCATGGTCGGTTCCTCCCAGCCGTCCGGCCGCTACAGCTTCACCGCGGCGAGCGAGGCGACCTCGCTGCGCTCGCAGTGGGTGAGGCGGATGTGGCCGAAGCAGTTCTCGCCGCCGAAGGCGTCGATCAGCACGGCGATGGCGTTGTTGCGCTCCGAGAGATACGGCGCGTCGATCTGGGAGGTGTCGCCCGTGAACACCACCTTGGTGCCCTCCCCGACCCGGGTGAGGATCGTCTTGAGCGTGGTGGGCTCGAGGTTCTGGGCCTCGTCCACCACCACGAACGTGCCCTGCAGCGAGCGTCCCCGGAGGTACGTGACGGCCTCCAGGGAGAGCTTGTCGCGGGCGGTCATCTCCTCCACCAGGACGCGGGCGTCGGCGTGGGATCGCGTCTCGGTGAGGGCCACCAGGGCGTCGGTGACGGCGGTCATCCACGGGTCGAGCTTCTCGTCGAGCCCCCCGGGCAGGAAGCCCAGCTCGGCCTTGCCCACCGGGACCACGGGCCGGTAGACGCTGAGCTTGTCGTAGGAACGGCTCTCCATGACCTGCTCGAGACCGGCGGCCAGGGCGAGGATCGTCTTGCCCGTTCCGGCCATGCCGTCGAGGGCGATGACGCGCACCTCGGGGTCGAGCAGCAGGTCGAGCGCGAACTGCTGCTCCTTGGAGCGCGGCCGCAGACCCCACGCCTCCAGGTGGCGGGGCACCGGGACGAGCAGGCCGTCGACGTGGCGCACCAGCACCGACTGGCTGCCGGCGCGGCACACGGCGAACTCGTTGGCGCCGAGCGGCGAGCACTGCTCGACGTCGGTCGGGGCCAGGCCCTCCACCAGCAGGCCGTGCGGTGACCCGTAGAGGTCGTCGATCAGCTCGGGTGACACCTCCAGGGTCGTCCACCCGAGGCGGTGGTGGCCCTCGGGGGTGCTGCGTCGGCGGTGGTGCTCCGCCGCCTCCAGGCCCACCTGGGCCGCCTTGATGCGCAGCGCGGCGTCGTTGGACACCAGGACCGTGCGGCCCCCGCGACGCTGACCCAGCGCCGCGGCGAGGATGCGGTTGTCGGGGCTGTGGGGGTCGAGGCCCTTGCTGGCCAGCTCGTCGAGGAGCAGGCCGTTCGTCTCGATGCGCAGCGTTCCCCCACCGGGCAGCGCCACGGCGTGTCGGATGTCGCCGCCGTTGGCCACCCGCAGCTCCTCCAGGGTGCGGATCACCTCCCTCGCGGCCCGCCCCACGTCGTCCAGGCGGGTCTTGTGCCGGTCCAGCTCCTCCACCACGATGAGCGGGATCACGGCGTCGGCGTCACGGAAGGCCAGCAGCGACTCCGGATCGGCGATGAGCACCGACGTGTCGAGCACCACCCGGGTCGCGACCTCGGTGGTGACGTCGGCGTCCTCGATGGTCGATGTCTCGGCGGTGGCAGGTGACGACAGCAGGGACGAGCGCTCGCTCACGGGACTCCCACGGGTTCGGGCACCGCGAGGTCCACCGCCATCAGCGCCGCCGGGTGCACACGCCCGCCGGTGCGGGCGCCGTGGCCGTCGGGGTCGTCTCGGGTGCGGGACGGATCACCGGGGCCCATCCTGGCGTCAGCGGCGCACCGACGGGCGGATGGTGCGCAGAGTTCACCGAGCCGTTACACACCGGACAGCGAGCGTGAAGGTGCGCGCCGCCGCCCGGACGCCGCCCGACCGCTCTGGCGCGTCCCGAGGTCGGTCTCCGGCGTCCCACGACCCGATTTCGGAGAGGATGGGGACGTGGTCGACCGGGGATGCGTGTTCTGCGGGATCGTGGCGGGCGTCGTGCCCGCGCACGTGGTGCTCGATGACGAGGTCGCCGTGGCGTTCCTCGACCGGTCGCCCCTCTTCAAGGGACACGTGCTGGTGGCGCCCCGGACCCACCACGAGACGCTGACGGACCTGCCCCCGGCCGAGGTGGGACCGTTCTTCGAGCGGGTGCGACGTGTCGCCGCCGTGCTGCCCGTCGCGTTGGGCGCCGCCGGCACCTTCGTGGCCCAGAACAACGTCATCAGCCAGAGCGTGCCGCACCTGCACGTGCACGTCGTGCCCCGCAACCGCGGCGACGGGCTGCGCGGCTTCTTCTGGCCCCGCACGCGCTACGCCTCCGAGGAGGAGGCCGCGGGGTACGCGACACGTCTGCGGGCCGCGCTGGGGTGATGCCGCCCGCGGGACCCCGAGTGGGACAGACTGCGCGCATGGCGACCGGGAACCACAAGACACCGCACGAGAAGGCGTCCTTCACGAACTGGGTGGACGGCGACGGCGAGCCCCCCGAGGCCACCCGGGAGACCGCGTCCGACACGTGGCTGCCGGTCGAGAGCGGCCGAAGCAGCGAGGAGCGAAGGGCGGCAGGGGCGGCGCGGCGGGACACGACCCCGCTGCGCGCGCACGGGACCTGGCTGCCGGCGCCGGGCCGGCCCGACCCGGTCGACCTGCTGGCCGGGCAGGCCGCCGAACGGGTGCCGTTCCTGGTGCCCATCCGTCACGGGCGCATGCTGGCCAGCCCCTTCTCCTACTTCCGCGGCGCGGCGCTGCCCATGGCCGCCGACCTGGCCGCCACGCCCGACAGCGGAGTGCGCGTGCAGATCTGCGGCGACGCCCACCTCATGAACTTCGGGATCTTCGCCTCACCCGAACGTCGGCTGGTGTTCGACCTCAACGACTTCGACGAGACCCTGCCCGGGCCCTGGGAGTGGGACGTCAAGCGGCTCGCCGCCAGCCTGGAGGTGGCGGGCCGGGAGAACGGGTTCGGGCCCGCCGCGTGCCAGGACGTCGTGCGGTCGGGCGTGCGGGCCTATCGCGAGCACCTGAGCCGCATGGCCGACATGTCGACCCTCGACATGTGGTACTCGCGCCTGGACGTGGCGGAGCTCATCGCCCTGCTCGACAAGGCCCGCCAGAAGGTGTTCAAGAAGTCGGTCAAGAGCGCCACCCACCACGACGCGCTGCGGGCGGTCGAGAAGCTCACCGAGGTCGTCGACGGGCGCCGTCGCTTCATCGAGCAGCCCCCGCTCGTCACGCACGGTCCGCTGGTGGCCGAGGAGCTGCCGGCGCTCCAGGCCATGTTCGCGGCGTACCGCCGCAACCTCCTCTACGACCGTCGGGTGCTGGTCGAACGATTCCGCATCGTCGACTTCTCCCGCAAGGTCGTGGGTGTCGGCAGCGTCGGCACCCGGGCCTTCGTGGTGCTGCTCGAGAGCGACAACGGCGACGACCTGGTGCTGCAGCTCAAGGAGGCCGAATCCTCGGTGTTGGAGCAGTTCCTGGGGCGTAGCCGGGCCCGCTGTCACGGCCAGCGCGTCGTCGACGGCCAACGGCTCATGCAAGCCGTCAGCGACAGCTTCCTGGGCTGGAGCCACAGCCGCGCGACCGGCGTGGACTACTACTGGCGCCAGCTGAAGGACATGAAGGCCTCGGTGGAGGTGTCGAGCCTGGCCCCGGACCTGATGGCCACCTACGCCGAGGCGTGCGGCTTCGCCCTCGCCCGAGCCCATGCCCGGGGCGGCGACGCGGCGACGATCGCCGGCTACGTGGGGGACACCGACGAGCTCGACGAGGCGCTGGTGTCGTTCGCGGCGCGCTACGCCGACCAGAACGAGCGGGACTTCGAGGCCCTGGCCGCGGCGGTGAAGGCGGGTCGTCTCCCGGCGGAGGTGGGCGTGTGAGCGTCGCGACGGGTCAGCGATCGACGTCGGTCGTGTCGGCGCCCGAGGCGTCGGCGGCGGCGACGAGGTCGGCCATGGCGAGGTGCAGCCCCTCGGCGAGCAGCCAGACGTCGTCGATCAGGTCGGGGCAGGCGTTGAGGCCGAAGTCCAGGTCGTCGAGGTAGGACATCACCGTCATGTTCAACCCGCCGCCGTGGAAGATGGGTCCGATCGGGAACGACGCCACGAGCTGTGCGCCGGCCACGAAGAGCGGGAACGGCGGTCCGGGCACGTTGGAGATGGTGACGTTGAACAGGGGCCGGTGGCGGTCGGCCATGCGCGTGTTCGAGTAGAGGCGGGCCGCCAGGCCGGTCACGGCCGGCGCCGCGAACTCCACCCAGTTCTGGAGGGTGTCGGCGCCGATGGCCTGGTGCTGCTCCTTGGCGCTGCGCATGGAGGCGCTGATGGTGTGCAGCCGCTCGACGGGGTCGTCGACGTCGGTGGCCAGCGTGGTGAGTGCCGAGGACACCCTGTTGCCCTGGGTCCCCTGCTCTGCCTCGGTGCGCACCGAGATGGGGACCATGGCCACGAGGGAGCCGTCCGGGTGCTCGCCGACGTGGTCGAGGTGGTGGCGCAGGGCCCCGGCGCAGAGGGTCAACACGACGTCGTTGACGGTGACCCCGAACGCGTTCTTGACCCTCTTGGCGTCGCCGAGGGACAGGGTGGCGGTGGCCAGCGAGCGATGCGGTGTGAGGGAGGCGTTGAAGGAGGTGGCGGGGGCGCTGAACGGTGAGGGCGGCGGTGTCGTCCCGGGCTGGCGGTTGGCTTCCCGGATGCGCAACGCCGCCTCGACGGTGCGTCGCACCGTCCGTGCCGCCCGCACCGGCTGCTGGGCCAGCGCGGCGGCGGCGGATCCGACGAGCTCGGTGTCGGTGGGCACCGGCTCGGGTCGCCAGGGCTCGGCCGGCTTCCCCTTGTCGGCGATCTCCGGCGACAGGTCGAGGATGGCGACCATCAGCTCCTCGCCCGAGGCGCCGTCGATGGCGGCGTGGTGCACCTTCGAGAGCATGGCCACGCGACCGCCCTCGAGCCCCTCGACGAGCCACACCTCCCACAGGGGTCGGGTGCGGTCGAGGGGGATGGCGACCAGCCTGCTCACGAGCTCGGTGAGCTCCCGCATGCCGCCGGGTGCGGGCGCCTCGATGCGGCGCAGGTGCCAGTCCAGGTCGAAGTCGGGATCCTCGATCCACACGGGGTGGTGCAGGCCGAAGGGCACCTCGACCAGGCGCCGCCGGAACGGCGGAGCCAGGTGGAGCCGGTCCTGGTAGACCTGGCGGAACGACTCCCACGAGAACCCGCCCGGCGCCGTCGACGGGTCGAGGACCATGAGGCTGGCCACGTGCATGACCGTGGCGGGCGTCTCCATGTAGAGGAAGCCGGCGTCGAGACCGGTGAGTCGCTGCATCGTCGTGCCTCCCTGCAGGTCGACCAGCTTGCCAGACGAGCCATGGCAGGCGGGGATCGCGGGCGGGTCGTCGACCGGTCTCAGCACACGATCTGCATACGCAGGCCGCGGCGGTCACGGCGGTCGTCACCCAGCACCAGGGCGCGCCCGGCGCGCCACCGGCGGGCGGTCCAGGCCACCACCGCGGCGTCGAGCACGTCGGCCACGCCCGCGCCGCGGGGTGGGCCGGCCACCAGGGCCTCCGTGTCGGGAACCACTGCGGTCAGCAGCCGGCAGCGCATCTCGCGCCCCTGCGCCGTGTGCTTGGACTCGAGGGGCGCACCGGCCAGCGACACGAAGCAGGACTCCGGGTGGCACTCGAAGACCCGCGACTGCAGCGCCGGGGTGAGGCCCCCGTCCAGCTCTGCGATGCGGGGTAGGAGGTGGAACGCCTGGCGCGAGATCCCCCTGCCGTCGATGGCCCGGCTCCGGGCCAGGGCCTCGCCGTAGTCGACGGCGCCGAGCACGCCGCGGGGCGGGCAGGGGAACACCGACGAGCGTCGCGGTCCCAGCCGGGTGCGGGCCTCGACGTCGCACGCTCGCGCCCCCTGCTCGGGAAGCCCGATGGGCATGTCCACCCCGATGCAGTCCAGCCGGCCGTCCTCGACCCGCTCCAGGATCGACGCCACCTCGGCCAGCACCTCGACCGTCGACGGACCTCGGCCCCGGACCGGTACGGTCACGAGCACCCAGCCGCCTCGACAGCCGTCGACGCCGCCGACGCGGGGAGCGGTCGGCGTCCGTTTCCGTGTCACGTGAGGCCGAACATCTCCCGACAGGGCTCGAACCCCTCGATCACGATGTCGCTGCGCCGTGTGGCCTCCCACACCGAGCGTTCGAGCACGAAGAGCTGCTCGACGCCGGCCTCGCCGCGACGCATGGCGACGGCCGTGCCGTTCTCCCGATAGCCCAGGGCCCGGCTCACCGCGATCGACGGCACGTTGTCGCTCCAGGCGCCGCTCTCGGCCCGTCGGGCGCCCAGGCCCTCGAAGGCGAGGTGCAGCACCGCGGCCCGCATCTCCTTGCCGACGCCCTGGCCCTGCGCGGGTCGGGCCACCCACGATCCGGAGGACACCACGCGGCGGTCGGGGAACTGCTCGGCGAACAGGGCCTGGGTGCCGACCAGGCGGTCGCCCTCCCACACCGCGAAGGGCAGGTGCCAGCGCTCGACGGACCACTCCGCCCAGCATCGGGCGTGGAACTGGAAGGTCCCGCGGCGCAGGGCCAGCGGTTCGGCGTCGGTCCAGGGCACGAGGAAGGGCATGACGTGGGGGTCGTGGATGCCCTCCTGGTGGGCGAGATCGCCGAGGGCGAAGGCCGCCGAGGGATCGACGGGCCGCAGCGTGAGCCGCGGCGTGCGCAGGCACAACCCGAACAGGGGCCAGACATCGGTGTCCATGTCCGCAGTCTTGCAGCCGGGCCGCAGGTCGAGGAACGGCCGTCCGCGGCGAGGCGCGGTCAGAACTGGAAGTAGATGAACGGAACCGGGGTGCCACCGGCGAAGACCAGCAGCGCCGCCGTGGCCACGCCGGCGAGTGCACCGCTGCGCACCGGGTGGGCGAGGCTCCACAGGCGCGGCGCCCGGCCGGTGCGCTCCACCAGGTCGATGGCCAGCACCGCGGTCGCCACCCCGCCCAGCAGCGCCAGCTCGCCGGCCCGGGGGGCCGGACCCCGCCACGCCACGATCCCCGCCAACACGTCGAGCGCACCGCGCACCGTCCCGGCCCGGAAGAACACGAAGGCCACCACCACGAGGCCGAAGGTGAACAGGATGGCCGGCACCTCGCCGGCTCGCGGCACCTCGGGACCGCGTCGGGTGTCGCGGTGCAGCGCCCGCTCCACGGCCAGGTACGTGCCGTGCAGCGCACCCCACGCCACGAACCCCCACGCCGCTCCGTGCCAGAGCCCACCGAGGACCATCGTGGTGACCAGGTTGACGTAGGTGCGTCCCGGCCCGTCTCGGTTCCCGCCGAGGGGTACGTACAGGTAGTCGCGCAGCCAGGTGCTGAGCGAGATGTGCCAGCGCTGCCAGAACTCGGTGATCGAGCGCGACAGGAAGGGCTGGCGGAAGTTGTGCACCAGCTCCACCCCGAACAGTCGGGAGGAGCCCCGGGCCAGGTCGGTGTAGCCGGAGAAGTCGCCGTAGATCTGCAGGGTGAACCCGACCGCGGCGGCCGCCAGGGCGACCGAACCCTGTCGACCCGGCTCGGCGAAGGCCCGGTTGACCATCGGGGCCAGGGAGTCGGCCAGCACGACCTTCTTGACCAGGCCCACGAGCAGCAGCCCGAACGCCGACCAGACCTGGCGCAACCGGGGTGGGTGCCGGTCGGGGTCGAGCTGGGGGAGGAGGTGCTGCGCCCGCGAGATGGGGCCGGCCACCAGCTGGGGGAAGAAGGCCACGAAGGTGGCGAAGCGCACCGGGTCGTGGCACGCCGGGATGCGGCGTCGGAACACGTCGACCGTGTAGCCGATCGACTGGAAGGTGTAGAAGCTGATGCCCACCGGGAGCACGACCTGCAGCACCGGGGTGGCGGGGTCGAGTCCCACCTGGGACAGCAGGTCCTCGAACTGCTCCACGAAGAACCCGGCGTACTTGAAGTAGCCCAGCACGCCGAGGTTGACCCCCACGCTGACCGCGAGCACCCAGCGGCGCGCCGACGTGCCCGTCACCCGCTCGAGCGCCCGGGCGACGTTGTAGTCGACGACCGTGGTGAAGCCCAGCAGCGCCAGGAAGCGGACGTCCCAGGCGCCGTAGAACACGTACGACGCCACCAGCAGCAGCGGCAGTCGTGCCCGCCGGGGCGACGCCCAGTAGGCGAGCACCACGGCGGGCAGGAACAGCGCGTAGGCGACCGAGTTGAAGCTCACCGTGGGCTCAGGGCTCGAGCTGCACCGACGGTTCGCCGTCGAGGACCGTCAGGGTGCCGGGGATGCCCAGCAGGTCGAGCTCGTCGCCACGCAGACCGGCGGCGTGCACGGTCACGACCTCGCCCTTGTGGGATCCGGCGAGCACGGCCAGCTCGAGCGCGACGACACGGTCGGCGCCCTTGCCGCCGTCGTCGGTCACGTCGACGACGATCACGTCGTAGCTGCCGTCCTCGAGCACGACGACAGCCTCGCGCACCGCTCCCGACGCAGCCCGCACCCCGCTCGGGTGTCGGACGCCGTGACGGGGCCTGCGCGAGGATGGGCCTGCCGGGCGCGGCCGGCACGCCACGGTGGTGAGGGGAAGGGGCCCCATGGGTGCGGTGATCGAGGTGGAGGGCCTGCGCAAGGCCTACCGGTCGCGCCGGCGCACCCGCATGGCCGTCGACGGCCTCGACCTGGCCGTCCCCGAGGGTGGGGTGTTCGGGTTCCTGGGGCCCAACGGCTCGGGCAAGACCACCACCATCCGGTGCCTGCTGGGTCTCATCCGCCCGACGTCGGGCTCGTGTCGGCTGCTCGGCGACGAGGTGCCCCGGGGGCTGCCCCGTGTCCTCGGTCGGGTGGGCGCGATCGTGGAGACCCCCGCCTTGTTCCCGGCCTTCTCCGGTCGTCGCAACCTCGAGGTGCTGGCCCGGACCGAGGGCATCGGGCCCGCCGCCGTCGACGCCGTGCTGGCGCGGGTGGGGTTGGCCGAACGGGCCGACGACGCGGTCAAGGGCTACTCGCTGGGCATGCGTCAGCGCCTGGGCCTGGCGGCCGCCCTGCTCAAGGACCCGGCGCTGGTGATCCTCGACGAACCGGCCAACGGGCTCGACCCGGCAGGCATCGTGGAGGTCCGCCAGCTCCTGCGCGCGCTGGCCGCCGAGGGGCGCACGGTGTTCGTGTCCAGCCACATCCTGGTCGAGGTGCAGCAGACCTGCGACCAGGTCGCCATCCTGGCGCGGGGTCGCTGTGTGGCCGCGGGACCCGTCGACGAGGTGCTGCAGACCGGGCGCTCCACCGGGGTGCTCGTGGCCCTCGACGGCACGGGGAACACCGCGGCTGCCCGGGAGGTCCTGGCCGCGGCGGGCCTTCCGGCCGAGCCTGCCGGCGAGGGCCTGCGCGTGGGCATCGATGCGAGCCGCGCCGCCGACATCACCCGGGCGCTGGCGGCACGGGACCTGTGGGTGCGTGACCTGCGCCCCGAGGAGGTCAGCCTGGAGTCGGTCTTCCTGGAGCTCACCGCGGACACGCCCGCGCCACCGCCCGCTGCGCCGTCTGCGCTGGGTCCGGGGGGTGCGTGATGGCCGTCTCGACCACTGCCCTGGCCGCGTCGGAGCTGCGCCGCTTCGTCTCGCGGCGCATCGGCAAGGTCACGCTGGTGCTGTTCGCGGGCCTGTTCGTGCTGGGGGCGGGCGTCGCCTTCGCCCAGGCCGACAGCAAGGCCGACCGGGAGGCGGAGCGTGCGGCCTACGAGCGCGAGATCGACCGCTGCGTCGAGGACCTGGTGGCCTCGGGAGGACTGCCCGTTCCGGTCGAGCCGCCCGGGGCGGGGTTCGGCACGACGAGCGTCGTCGTGCCCACCACCGCGCCCGCCGTGGACCCGGCCTTGCAGCTGACCGAGGCCGAGGCCCGCGAGTACTGCGAGAGCTACACCTACGTGCCCGGCGGTGCCGGGGACGTCCCCCAGCTCGTCGAGCTGTGGCCGGTGGAGACGGCTCCACCCACCACCGAGGTGCTCGACGGCGGCGTCGGTTCGCCCGGGCCGGTGCTCGTGACCGAGCCCGAGGGTGGTGAGGCCTTCGAGGGAGAGGACGGCGAGGTCGGGCTGCTGCTGGTCCCTGCCGTCCTGTTGTTCCTGGGTGGCGTGGTCGTCGGGGCCTCCGCGGTCGGTGCCGACTGGCGCCACGGGGTGTGGACCACGACCCTGACCTGGGAGAGCCGCCGGGCGCGCCTGCTGCTCACCCGACTCGCGGTCGTCGGTGCCGCGGTGCTCGCCGGCGCGCTGGTGCTGCAGGCCGTGTTCTGCCTGGCGACCCTGCCGGTCTTCGTGGTCAAGGGTGACACGACCGGCGCCGACGCCGCCTGGTTCGCGGGCCTGGTCCTGGCGTCGGCCCGCATCGCCCTGGTGGTCGCGGTGGGCTCGGTCATCGGCGGGTCGCTGGCCATGCTGGGGCGCAACACCGCGGTGCCCATCGGCGGGTTCGCGCTCTACGCGGTGGCCATCGAGCCTGCGCTGTCGGCGTGGCGGCCCCGGATCGGATCCCACCTGCTGATGCAGAACGCGGTCATCGTGATGGGCGACGACCCCCAGTCCTTCATCGGGAACACCGACTACTGGGTCCGCACGCCGGGCGAGGCGCTGGTCGTCGTCGCCCTCTACGCCGCCGTCGCGGTGCTGGCCGCGACCGCGGTGTTCCGACGGCGCGACCTGGCCGCCGTCAGCTGAACGCGGCCCGCCGACGCCGGTTCAACCGGGGCGCAGCCCTCGCAGCAGACCGACGAGGTCTCGCCCGCGATCGAACCCACGCGCACCGATCAACTGCACCGCCTGCTCGGCATCCGCCCAGTCGTCGTCCTGCGCGACCTCCGCGAGTGCTCGCAGGTCGTCGGCGTCGGCAGGTCGTTGCCGGTCGTCCCGGGCCAGCAGCTTCATGGCGATGAGGTGGCCCGGCCGAGCGACGGGCACCACCAGGCCGGGCAGCACCTCGAGCCGGTCCGCCGCCGCGACGATCTCGGGTTCGATACCGCACGACGCGAACAAGAGATCGACGACCACGCTGCGTTCCGACGCGGCGCCGAGGCGCACGGTGGCGATCCGCCCGGATGGCGCGTGGTCGACCACCGCCAGGATCCGGTAGCCGGCGCGCTGGAGGTCACCGACCAGCGCCTCGGTGTCGGCGTCGTCGCGCACGGAGACGGCGAGGTCCGCGTCCCGGGTCAACCGTGGTTCTGCCCGAACGGCGATCGCCAGACCCCCCACCAGTGCCCAGACGTGCGAAGTGGTTCCGAGCTCGGCCGCGATGGCCCGCAGGGCGGCCTCGAGGTCGGTCACGAGGGCCGCAGTCGCGTGCTCGGGCGGCCGGGGGCATCGCCGAGCGGCGCGCCGGGCCGGTCGAGGAGCCAGGCGCGGGCCACGGCTTCGACCTCCGCCTCGGTGGCGTCCGGATGTTCTCGCCGGAACCGCTGGAGGCGCAGGTCGAGTCCGAGCTCGGTCAGCTCGAGGGCGAGTCGCAGACCTTCGGCCGGCGACGACGCAGGACCTCGGGAACCCCCCTCGCCGGGCATGCCCGACATCGTACGCGTGGCGATCCACCGGCGGCCCATCCGCGGCCACCCCGGGCTGCTCCCCCTCACAGCCGGTCGAGCAGCTTGAACGCCTCGCCGAGGGCGACCCCGGCGAGGGCGCCGTGCTCGGCCAGCCGTTCGTGGACGCGGGACCCGAAGCGCACCGTCTGCTCGTCGTCGCCCTCGCGGATGTCGTGGGTCGTCTCGAACTGGCTGCGGTGGGCGAGCAGCGCGGCCACCTTGGCGTCGGCGAAACCGGTGACGTCCTCGACGTGATCGGGCTCGTCCGCCTCGAACAGCAGCAGCGCGCTCGGGCGGTGGTGGGGGACCCCGTGCTCGGCGAAGAAGTGCGGGTCACGGGCCGCCACCACCCCGTCCACGGCCAGGAAGCCCGCGGCGCGGTGGTCGGGGTGGAGGCGGTAGCGCTTCCACGGGTCGTGGCCCAGCACCACGTCGGGTGCGAGCTTGCGGATCCAGTAGGCGACCTGGCCCCGCACGGCCAGGGTGGCCTCGAGCTCGCCGTCGGTGTGCCCGAGCAGCACGACCTCGCCCGTGGCGCCCAACGCCCGGGCCGCGGCCCGTTGCTCCTCTGCCCGCACCGCCACGAGCGCCGCGGTGTCGGCGTGCGGGTCCCAGGTTCCCTTCGAGCCGTCGGTCAGCACGAGGTGGGACACCTCGCAGCCCGCTGCCGCCCACTTGGCCAGCGTGGCCCCGCACTGGAACTCGGCGTCGTCGGGGTGGGCGACGACGGCCAGGGCCCGGCCGGGTACGGGCAGGTCGACGTTCACGACGCCAGCCAGTCGGGTGCCACGAGGTCGGCGGGCAGGTCCACGTCCCAGGCCAGGCGGGGCTCGTGGGCGATCCGCAGGGGCAGCGCCAGACGCTCGGCCTCGGCCACGTGACGGCGGAACGAGCCCGGCCCGTAGGAGAAGCGGAAGCCGGCGTCGGCCGGCAGGCAGATCACGTTGGTGCCGTCCTCACGGCGGTCCGGTACGAGGGTCACGCCCTCCACCTCGGCCAGCCAGGCCAGGTCGAGGGCGTGGGGGAGGTCGGCGTGGGCCACGATCACCCGGTGGTACCCGGCGAGGGCCAGCGCGTCCACGCCTTCGCCGACTGCGCCGTTGAGGCCGCGGCCCGGGCGCCACAGCACCGTGGCGCCAGCCGCCTGGGCCCACGTCGCCACCTCGGCGTCGTCGCACACGACCGCCACCGGGAGGGGCGCCGCGGCCTGCACGACCCTGTCGGCCATGGACCGGGCCAGCGCGGCCCGGTCCGCCGGGTCGAGGGCCGACGCCAGGCGGCGCTTGGCCACCGAGAACGCCTTGACCGGCAGGAGCACGGCGATCGACTCGCCCGCGTGCGGCATGGACCGGTGGCTCCCCGGCGCCGCTGGCCCGTCCTCGGCTGGCACGCCGCGAGTGTAGGGCGACCGTCGACGGGCGCGGCAGCCCCGACCGTCGGGCGCCTATGGTGACGACCATGCGGATCCGGGTCGCGGTCATCGGCGCAGGGTCGTGGGGCACGACCGTGGCCCATCTCACAGCCCACAACGTGCCCACGGTGCTGTGGGCCCGGGATCCACAGGTCGCCGCCGAGGTCCGTGACGAGCACCGCAACAGCCGCTACCTCGCCGGCTTCGACCTCCATCCGATGCTGGAGGCCACGGCCGACCTGGAGGAGGCGGTGTGCACCGCCGACGTCGTGGTGATGGGTGTGCCCTCGCACGGGTTCCGCACGACGCTGGAGTGCATCGCGGGCTGCGTGCGGGCGTGGGTGCCGTTCGTGAGCCTCACCAAGGGCCTCGAGCAGGGCACGCGCAAGCGCATGACCCAGATCATCAACGAGACCGTGCCGGGGCATCCCTACGGCCTGCTCACGGGGCCGAACCTGGCCAAGGAGATCCTGGCCGGCGACGCCGCGGCGGCGGTGCTGGCCATGTCCGACGCCACCGTGGCCGCCGAGCTGCAACCCGTGTTCGCCACCAACCTGTTCCGGGTCTACACCAACGACGACATCGTGGGCAGCGAGCTGGCCGGTGCCCTGAAGAACGTGATGGCCATCGCCTCGGGCATGGCCGACGGCCTCGGCACCGGCGACAACACCCGCGCCGCGGTGATCACCCGGGGGCTGGCCGAGCTCACCCGCCTGGGTGTGGCCATGGGCGGGGAGCCGATGACCTTCGCCGGGCTGGCGGGCATGGGCGATCTGGTGGCCACCTGCATCAGCCGTCAGAGCCGCAACCGCCACGTCGGCGAGCAGCTCGGTCGGGGCCACACCATCGAGCAGATCATCGAGGAGATGCAGCAGGTGGCCGAGGGCGTGAAGACGGCGGGCGTGGTGATGGAGCTCGCCGCGGAGCACGGGATCGACATGCCCATCGTCGAGCAGGTGTTCGCGGCCTGCCACCAGGGCCGGACCGCCAACGAGGCCTACCGCGGCCTGCTGCGCCACGAGGCGCGCCACGAGCTCGACGGCATGCCCGGCCGGCTCCGCTGACGACGGCCATGGCACTGCTGGACGACGGGTGGGTGTGGCCGTACTGGCTGGAACGTCAGCTCGACGCGGCAGGAGCCGACTTCCAACCCCTCGCCCCGGGTGCCGAGGCGACGAACGTCACCCACCGCAACTGGACGCTGGTCGGCAACCTGGCGTCGTGGCACCGGGCCACGGTGGATCCGCGAGGACTCGTCACCCCCTGGGACGGCGCCTGGTCGCTCGACTGGTGGGTCGGGGCCGAGGACCGCTGGCACCTGCCCAGCCGTGAAGGCGCCGTCCGTCAGCGCCTCGTCGACGGCGCGCCGGTGGTGGAGACCCTGCTGCGCGTCCCCGGCGGCGAGATCGTCCAGCGGGTCTACGCCGTCGTCGAGCCCAGCGGCGGTCGTGACGGTGGCTACGTGGTGGTGGAGCTCACCAACGCCAGCGCCGTGCCCGTGGCCGTGGCTCTGGCGGTGCGTCCCTACCACCCGCTGGGATGGGCCCCGGTGCACTCGGTGGCGCTGGAGGGGTCGACGGTGGTGGTCGACGGACGGCCGGGCGTGCTGCTGGCGAGACCCCCGGCGCGCAGCGCGGCGTCGACGGGCGACGACGGTGACTGCGCCGAGGTCGTGCTGCGGGGAGACGCCGGGCAAGAGGCCGCTGCCGCCTCCTGTGCGCGTGGGCGGGCGCAACTGACCTGCATCTTCCCCCTGGCCCACACCGCGGTGCTGCGCGCCGCCCTGCCGCTCGAGGCACCCCGCGCTCCTCGCCGGCGGGGGGACCGTCCAGCGACCCCGATGCTGCCCTCGGTGCTGCCCGACGCCGCGCAGGTGGCGCGGGGATGGGTCACCCAGACCGGCCGGGGTCTGCGCGTGTCGCTGCCGGACCGTCGTCTCGGCGAGGCCCTCGTGGCCAATCGGGGACACCTCCTCGTGGCCCACGCCGGCGAGGACCTGGTGTCCCGGCCGGCGCGGCCATTCGACGTCGCGGAGGCGGCGTGGATCCTGGCCGCGCTGGGGGAGCAGGGCTTCGCCGACGAGGTGGAGGAGGTGCTCGGCACCTGGCCGGAGCGTCAGGGGCTGGACGGCGCCGTGCACGGCCAGGAGGGTCGTCTCGACGCCAACGGCGCCGCGCTGGCCGCCGTGGCCCGGCACTGGCAGCTCACCCGGGACGACGCGCTCTTCGACGAGCTGGTGGGGCCGATGGCCAAGGCCGCGCACTGGATCGAGAAGCGTCGATCGGGCCGCCGGGTCCGGCGTGACCAGCAACCGGGTGGGGAGGTCGTCGGCCGGGGTCTGCTGCCCGCCGGCCGCGGACCGGACTGGGCCGGTCCGTCGGGCGTGTACTTCCGGGACCTCGCCTGGGCCTGGCGCGGCCTGCAGGCCAGTGTCGGCGTGTTCGAGGCGGCTGGACAGCCCGAGGTGGCCGAGGACGTGGGCCGCTTCGCCGCCCGAGCGCGCGAGGATCTCGAGGCCGCGGTCCGGGCCACGGCCGCCCGCCACGGCGGGATCATCCCGGCCGGTCCGTCCCGGCGGCCCGACGGCGGCCTCGTCGCCGTGGTGGACCTGCTCTCGCCGGTGGGGCCGTGGGCGGTGGACGACCCCGTGGTGGCGCCGACCGTGGAGCGGGTGCGGGTCGCGCACAGCGCGGGAGCGGCCGTGGTGGCCGGGGCGGGACCGGCGGGATGGAGTCCGGCGCTCACGCTGCAGCTGGCGCTGGCCGAGCTCGAGGCGGGCGACGACCGGGCGATGGAGCGGGTGGCGTGGTTGCTCGAGGTGGCCACCCCGACGTGGACGTGGCCCTCGGCGATCCACCCTCGCAGCCGGGGTGGCAGTGCCGGTGACGGTCACGCCGGGCTCGTCGCCGCCCTCTACTGCCTGTTCGTGCGGCGTCTGCTCGTGCGGGAAACGGACGACGGGCTGGCGCTGTGCAGCGTCGTGCCGGCCGACTGGTACGGACAGGGCATCGAGGTGCACGACGCACCCACCTCGTGGGGGCGGTGCTCGTTCGCGGTGCGCTGGCACGGCGAGCGGCCGGCGCTGCTGTGGGAGCTCGATCCCCACGACGACGTGGGCCCGGTGCGGTTGTGCGCCCCGGGACTCGACCCGGGCTGGTCCTCCCTGGCGCCGCGGGGCGAGACGCTGCTGGCCGTCCCGCCGGCGGCGTCGCCGGCGGCGTCGCCGGCGGCCGGAGATTCGTTCGGGTGAGCGACGGTCCCGATCCCGACGTCGAGGACACCGACGATGCGCCGCCTCCGCACGGCCCGCTGCACCGGCTGCTGCTGGGCCTGGGCGTTCCTGCCGCCGACGTCGACCAGGCCGAGCGGGACGGGACCCTGGCGCTGCTGTCCCTCGAGCTGGCCGTGTCGCGCGATGCCCAGCACTTCGACCTCGAGGAGGCGGCGGCGCGCTCGGGCATCGACCCGGAGCTGCTGCGCGCCTTCTGGCGGGCGCTGGGGTTCCCCGACCCCCGACCGGGCGAGAAGCTCATGGGCCCCCGCGACCTGGAGATGCTCGGCGCGGTGGTGTCGTTCATCAACGGCGGTGCGATCCAGGCCGATCTGGCCCTGCAGATGGCCCGTGTCATCGGCGCCGCCACCGAGCGCATGGCCAGCGCCCAGGTCGACGCCATCGAGATCCGGGAGCGCCAGCTCCGGCCCGATCCCGACGAGCAGCTCGAGATGGTCCGTGAGCGGGCCAGAGAGCTGTTGCCGTTGCTGCCCCGGATCATGGAGATGGTCTGGCGTCGTCAGCTCGGCGCCGCCGCCCGACGCCGGCGGCTCCGGGCCAGCGAGGAGGAGGGAGCCGAGCGGGTCCTCGTCGGCTTCGCCGACCTCGTGGGGTTCACGGCGCAGGCCCAGCAGATCGACGAGCAGGAGCTCGCCGACGTCGTCACCCGCTTCGAGAACATCGCCTACGAGGTGATCGGCCGACACCGCGGGCGGGTCGTGAAGCTGATCGGCGACGAGGTCATGTTCATGCACGAACGGGTCGTGGAGGGTGCGGTGCTGGCACTCGACCTGTCCGAGGCCTACCGGCGCGACGACGAGCTCTCCGACGTGCGGGTGGGGTTGGCGTGCGGACCCGTGCTCGAGCGGGAGGGGGACATCTACGGCCACACGGTGAACCTGGCGAGCCGCATCACCAACGTCGCCTATCCCGGTGCGGTGGTGGTGTCCCAGGAGGTGTCCCAGGAGCTCGAGGAGGTGGAGGGCCTCGAGCTGCACAGCATCCGACAGCACTACCTGAAGGACATCGGCCGGGCTCCGCTGTGGACCCTGCGCCGGGCCGGGGCCGAGGCGCCGGCGGTGTCGCGCCGGGTGCGCGACGTCTACGCGCGGCGCCGCGACTCGGTCCTGCTGCGGGAGGCCCGCCGCCGCGAGGTGCCGGCCGTCCAGACCCGGGGCGAGCTGCTCGCCACGCTGCGCACCGTGCTCGGTGACGATGCCCCGCCGCCGGAGGGGCACGACGGCGAGCCGGCAGCGCAGGAGCTGCCGTCTGCCGCCGCCTCCGACGTGCCGTCGGCCGTCGACGCGGTCACCCCGGCCGAGGGCGACGCCGAGGCGGACCCGGCGGCGGCGGCCCTCGACTTCCCGACCACCGAGGAGATCGAGGTGCTCACCGAGGTCGTGCTCGAGGCCGAGGTGGACGTCGACGTCAAGGTGGAGCTGCTCGCCGACCTGGAGGCGGCCCGCCGGGTGGCGCCGCTGCAGGCCGAGGCCGCTCGACGCACCGAGGAGGCCGACCGCGAGGTCGACGACCGGCTGGCGGCCATCGAGCGGGAGGTCACCCGCAAGCTCAACGAGGCCCAACAGGACTACGAGCGGCGCGTGGAGGAGGCCCTGCGGGAGGCCGAGCAGAAGGCGGAGCAGGTGCAGGAGGCCGCGGCGCGCAAGGTGAACCGCATGGAGGCCGAGGTGGAGCGCAAGGCCGAGGTGGCAGCACGGGACGCCCGACGTGCCGCCGAACGCAAGGCGGCCAAGCACAAGGCCGACAAGGACCGCAACCGCGACGCGAAGGGCAAGGACCGCGACGGCAAGTCCAAGCGAGGCCGCTGAGGTCGCCGGCGAGGTGGCGTTCAGGCGCCCGGTTCGGCCAGACGGACCGTGGCGATGCCCCGGGGGCGGAGGGGGAAGCGGTCCGCGACCCCGTCGGTCACGTCGCCCCGCAGGTCGACGAGCCAGCCCCGCCGCCCCGGGATCGCCACCTCGACGGTCTCGTCGCCCGGGTTGAACACCCGCAGCTCGACCAGGCCCGCCTCCCGTCGCACGGCCGAGACCTCCGCGCCGTGCACCTCGAGGGCCTGCCCCCGTGGCGGTGCCTCCCCGCCGCCCGGGGCGTCGACGACGCGCAGATCCACGTGGGCGTCGTCGACGTCCGCGTAGGGGTCGGTCCCGCCCAGGCGCAGGGCCAGTCGGAACCGTCGTCGACCCGGCAGCTGCGCGCCGGGGGTGGGGGTCATGGGCCCGGCCGGCAGGGGGCGGGTGGCCATGGGGCCGCGTGAGATGACGCCGACGCAGCGCAGCAGGGTGAGGGCCAGGGCGTGGGCCCCGTCGTCGCGTCGATCGACGAGCTCGTACTCGTGGAGGCCCTCGTGCACGACGGTCAGGCCACCGGCCTGCACGAACCGCCTCGACGGGTACGTGGGCAGCGCCGGTTCGCCGGTACCCCCCTCGGCGTCGAGGCCCCGTTCCACGACGGCGAAGGCGCACTCCGCCTGCGACACCGTCGCCGGACGGGGCAGGGGCGACCACAGGCGGAGCCGGTGGTCACGGGCGGTGTTGTCGAGCTCGATCGTGAGCCGGACGAGCGGGCTCCCCGCCCGCACCTCGACCACCATCTCGACCGGGACGCGCCGGGTGCCGGTGCGGGTCCCGTCGACGGCCTCCTCGGGCCAGGTGTAGGTGCGACGCACCGCGACCCTGGCCCGCAGCGGACCGCGCTCGACCACCTGCACCTCCACGTGGTCGGGGCGCTCCACCACCGTGTCCTCGCCGGGGGGACACCAGTTGTACGTGTCCCCGACGTCGCCGTCGTCCACCAGTCGGCCGAACCCCGCCACCCCGTCGATGGCGAACGTGCCGTCGGCCGGGTCGACGTCGACCCGGACGAGGGCGTTGTCGAGTCGCACCGCGCCCGGCCGCGAGGCCGCGGTTGCAGGCAGCTCCCGCACCCCGACGGTGGGTACCGGCAGCGCCGACGGCTCGAGCCGCCTCCAGCCGAAGCCGGGTACCCGCTCGGCCCAGGCCAGCACGTGTTGACGGTCGGGAAGCCTCAGCACGAGGCGGGCCGCGCCCGTGGGATCGGCCTCGGCCGCGGCTGCCAACTCGTCGCACACGCGCCGGTCACGGTGCCCCCCGCCCGGCGCTGCGGGCGTGGCCGGGGCCGACCGGAGCTCCACGGTCAGCACCCCGTCGTCACCGGGGTGCAGCGTGCCGGCGATCACCTCCGGCATGGCGTCGAACACCTCGGGCACCAGCACGGCCAGCTCGCTGCGGTCGCACCCCTCCAGCGTGCTGTCGCCCACGAGGCCGAGCACCTGGGTGCCGGGGACGGGGTCGTGGCCGTCCAGCAGGAGCTGGACCGGTCCGGAGCGTTCCCGGGCCGACGGGTTCACCGCCACCGGACCGGCCTCGGCGAGCTGCGACGCCAGGGCGGCCAGGGCCCGTTCGGTGAGGCCGTCGGCGATCTGGCGGGCCGCGGCGTAGCGGTGCAGCACCGCGTCGACCACCTCGTCGTCGGAGCAGGCGCACACCGAGTCGTGGGCGCTGTTGCGGATCAGCTCCAGCCAGGCCAACTCGACCAGACGGTGGGGCCAGCGGCCGGCGGGCAGGTGCAGGGCGCTCAGGGGCTCGGCCAGGCGCTCGAGGCTCTTCTCCGCCGCCGCGGCCGCCTGCTTCACGTCGACGCGGTTCGAGGCCACGCCCATCAACAGGTTGGCCCGGGCCCCGGAGCGCAGCTCACCGTGCCACGTGGGCAGGTCGTCGACCGGCGCGTCCCGCAGGTGCTCGGCCAGGGGGCGGATCCGGAACCGGAGGTCGTGCTGGACGGCGTTCGCCTCCTCCAGGACCCGGCCGACCCGGGCCTCGGGGACCTGGTGGTCCGTCCCGTACAGCCACAGCACCGAGCCCAGCAGTCGATCCGCATGGCGGGTCTCGAACCGCTGCACCGCGTCCACCAGACCCGCGCCGTCCGGCGGCAGCGTCGCGCCGTTGCCGTAACCGTCGGGCAGGTACTCGGCCCGCACCCGGGACCCGTCCGGGCTCACCCACCAGAAGGCGCTGGACCCGAGCGCCGCCGGCACGCCCCGCCACACGACGGCGTGGCTCAGCCCGGCCTGACGCAGCAGCTGGGGCATCTGGGCGATGTGGCCGAACATGTCGGGCAGGTAGCCCACCGGCATCGGCCCGCCGAGCTCCTCGGCCCGGTGCAGCCCGAGCTGCAGGTTGCGCACGATGGTCTCGCCCGACACCAGGAACTCGTCCATGAGCACGTACCACGGGCCCATCGAGAGCCGTCCCGACGCGGCCAGCCGCCGCAGTCGCGACTCCTCGCCGGGGCGGACCTCCAGGTAGTCGTCCACGACGGCCATCTGCCCGTCCAACAGGAAGTGCGTGAAGGAGGCGTCCGTCTCGAGACGTGGGAGGAGCTCGTCGAGCAGATCGACGAGTCGGAGTCGGAACGTCTGGAAGCCGGCATACCACTCCCGGTCCCAGTGGGTGTGGGGCACGACGTCCACGTCACGCGGCATCCGCCGATGGTAGGGGGTGGGCGTCGCTACGGTGGCAGCCATGCGGATCGTGTTCGGTACCGACGAGATCACCCCGGTCAGCCGGCGCATCGTGGACCTGCTGGCGGAGGCGGGCCACGAGGTGCGCACCGTGGCCGAGGGCGACCCCTGGCCGCAGGTGGGCCGGGCGGTGGGACGGGCCGTCGCCGCGGGGCTCGCGGACCGGGGCGTGGTGTGCTGCTGGACGGGCACCGGGGTGTCCATCGCCGCCAACAAGGTCCCCGGGGTACGGGCCGCGCTCTGCACCGACGCCGAGACGGCCATCGGAGCCCGGCGCTGGAACGACGCCAACGTGCTCGCCCTCGGCCTGCGGCTCACCTCCGAGGAGCTGGCCCGGGAGATGCTGGTGGCGTTCCTCGACACGCCGGCCGAGCCCGACGAACTGCTCACCATCGCCACCGTCGAACCGGCCTGACCCGGTCGCCGGGGTGGGCGCGGCACTAGCGTGGGGCCATGCCGGTCTTCGTGATGCTCTCGACCCTCGGTCCCGATGGTGCGCTCAAGCTGCGGGAGAACCCCAACCGCCTCAAGGAGGTCAACCGTGACGTCGAGGCCCACGGCGCCAAGGTCCTGCACCAGTGGGGTCTGCTCGGCCAGTGGGACTTCCTGAGCGTCATCGAGGCTCCCGACGAGCTGACGATGGCGAAGGTCGCCACGATGCTCAACGCCCGGGGCACGGTGAAGACCCGCACCATGGCCGCGGTGGACGTCGACGCCCTCATCGAGGTGCTGGCCGGGACCATCTGAGCGACGGCGACCGACCGGCGTGGGCCGTGCGGCCCGTCGGCCGGGCTCAGATCCACCACATGTTGCGTCGCCGTGCCCGACGCACGTCGGCGGCGTCGAAGGGCACGGGGATCTCCGTGCCGTCCGAGAGGCGACGCAGCCGGTAGCCGTCGCCGTCGGCACGCAGGACCTCGAACCCGGAGGCCCAGGCGGCGTCGAAGCGCCGGCGCACCTCGACCCGCGTCCCCGGGGGGAGCCGCCTCGGCTCGCCCGACTCGTCCTGTTCCTCGAGCGGCGCGTCGTGCGCGTCGGCGGTCATGGCCGGCCCCCACCCGCCAGGGGTCGATCGACTCCCGACCGCAGGTCGGTGTCGGCTTCGTCGAGGACCACCACGACGGGTTCGACGACCACGTCGCTGCGCAGGGAGTTGGCGATGAAGCACTCGCGATGGGCCACCTCGACGAGCCGGGGCACACGGCCGGGATCCGAACCGGGCCCCAGGGTGATGCGGGGTCGGAGCACGATCCGGGTGATGCGCACGGGCCGGTCTCCCTCGGGCATCTCCCCCCGGGCGTCGTCGTGGTAGGCGCGCACGTCGAGGCGGGCCCGGGCGGCGACGGCCAGGAAGGACAGGAGCTGGCACGACGAGGCGGCGAGCACGACGAGCTGCTCGGGGTTGGCCAGGGCGGGATCGCCTCGGAAGGCCGGGTCGGCCGACAGGGCCAGCGTCCCCTCGACGGGAGGTGTCGCCCCGTCGTGGGTGCGGTCGTAGGCGTCGTAGCCGGCGGCCGTCGAGCCCGACCAGGTGCACGTGGCGCGATAGGAGTGGACGGGCGCGGTCGAGTGGTCGGCCGTCGGGCGCGGGGGATCGCGGTGCACGGTGCCATTGTCGCATCGTGCGATGTCCCGGTCACCTACCGCCGGGAGGTACCGTCGCCGGGTGCCCCGCACCGTGCCGCAGCTCCGCCGGGCCCTGAAGGGCACCGCTCCCGGTCTCGTCGCGGAGCGCGCCCTGTGGGACGAGGGGCACCGCGTCGTCGTCGGCATGGACGAGGTGGGCAGGGGAGCCTGGGCCGGACCGCTCGCCGTGGGCGCGGCGGTGGTGCCGAAGCAGCGCCGCCTGTACAAGGTGCGGGACTCCAAGATGCTGACCGAGGCCGAGCGGGAGGTGATGTTCGACCGTGTGGCGCAGTGGTGCGAGGCGTGGTCGGTGGGGTTCGCCACCCAGGCCGAGTGCGACGAGCTGGGCATGTCGGCAGCCCAGCGCCTGGCCGCCCGTCGGGCTCTCGAGGGTCTGGGCGTGGGCGCGGACCGGGTGCTGCTCGACGGGAAGTGGGACTTCGTCGGTGGGGGCATCGCCCGCACCATCGTCAAGGGCGACGCCACCTGCCTGTCCATCGCTGCGGCGTCGATCCTGGCCAAGGTCACCCGCGACCGGCTCATGCGACGCGAGGCCGAGTCCTTTCCCGGCTACGAGTTCGAGCACAACAAGGGCTATCCGTGCCCGCAGCACCGCATCGCCCTCACCGGCATGGGGCCCACCTCGATCCACCGGCGGAGCTGGGTGTTCATGGAGAAGCTGCCGTGGTCGGGGGTGCCCCGGGTCCGCCCCGTCGACGACCAGCTCTCGCTGTTCGGCTGAACCCGGCCCGTCGACGCGGACGAGTCGGTCAGGGGAGCGGGCGTGTCAGTCCTGGCGGTGGCGCACGCCGGTGAGCAGCACCTCGGTGAGCCGACGGGGCGCCTCGACGACCATGGCGAAGGGCGCGCCGCGTCGGGGGAGGCGCACGTGCCGGGTGCCCCGGCGGACGGCGGCGACCGTCTCGTCGGCCACGAGCTCACGGGGCGCGTCGACCGAGAGCTGGAGTCGGGCCATGCGGCCGAAGGCGTCCCCGGCGGGTCGGTAGTCGTTGATCTCGCTCAGCATGTCGGTGGGCACGGGGCCGATCTCCACCAGGGTCGTACCCACCGGCAGACCGCGCAGGTCGGCCCGCAGCCCGGCGGTGAACTGGCTCAGCGCCGCCTTGGTGGCGCCGTACACCGCCAGCCCGGGGAAGGGGACGAAGCCCGCCATCGAGGAGATGTTGACCAGGTGGCCGCCGCCCCGTCGCAGCATGCCGGGGACGGCCTGGCGGCACAGCGACAGGGGCGTGAGCACGTTGAGCTGGAAGGTGGCCGCGTCGAGCAGGTCGTCCTGGTCGGGGAACCAGCCCGCCTCGTGGTAGCCCGCGTTGTTCACGACCACGTCGACGGGGCCCGCTTCGGCTTCGACCCGGGCCAGCAGGCCGGCCACCGCAGTGGGGTCGGCCAGGTCGGCCGGGTGAGCGGTCCCCCCGAGCCGCCCCGCCAGCCGCTCCAGCGCGTCGGCGGAGCGGGCCACGAGCGCCACCTGGGCGCCCTGCGCCGCGAAGGCCTCGGCCAGGGCCTCGCCGATGCCCCGGGAGGCGCCGGTGATCAGGACACGTCGACCTCGCAGCTCCATGCCCCGTCGTCCGCTCAGTTCTTGGCCAGATCCCGGAAGGGGCTCGTCGAGTCGATGCCCGGCTCCTTGGGCAGGCCCAGCACCCGCTCGCCCACGATGTTCTTCATGACCTCGTCGGTGCCGCCGGCCACCCGCATGCCCGGCACGCCGAGCAACATCTTCGACCAGGCGTAGGTGCCCCACTCGCCGGTGTCGGCGGTGATCCGGGGCCCGAGCACCGTGGCCACGAACTCCGTGGTGGCCTTCAGGTTGTTGGTCAGCGAGAGCTTGCCGATCGACATCTCGGGACCCGGCAGCTGCCCCCGCTTGATGCGGGCCATGGCCCGCTGGTTCGTGTACTTGGCCACCTGGAACCCCGTGTAGACCTTCATGAGCTCCTGGCGGGTGACGGGGTCGTCGGCCAGGCCGAAGTGGCGCAGCATCTCGGCCAGCCGCGTGATGTTGGCCAGGCCCATCCCGCCGCCGGCCCCGCCGCCGATGGAGGCGCGCTCGTTCATGAGGGTGGTGAGCGCCACGGCCCAGCCGTTGTTGACGTCGCCGAGCCGGTGGTTGTCGGGCACGCGGACGTCGGTGAAGAACACCTCGTTGAACGACGCGCCGCCGGTCATCTGGCGCAGGGGTCGCACCTCGACGCCGGGGGCGTGCATGTCGACCACGAAGCCGGTGAGGCCCCGGTGCTTGGGCTGGTCGGGGTCGGTGCGGCAGATGATCTCGCCGATCTGGCTGTAGTGCGCGCCCGAGGTCCACACCTTCTGGCCGTTGAGGATCCACTCGTCGCCGTCGCGCTCGGCCCGGGTCTGCAGGCCCGCCAGGTCCGAGCCGGCGCCGGGTTCGCTGAAGAGTTGGCAGGCCACGATGTCGCCCCGGTACAGGCCGGGCAGGTAGGCCCGGCGCACCTCGGGGACGGCGTGGGCCAGGATGGTGGGGGCGACCATGCCGAGGCCGATGCCGAAGAAGTTCATGTTCGGCGTCTGGTAGCGGCTCTCCAGGCTGGCGTACAGACGCTCGTGGGCGCCGGACAGCTCCCGCCCCCCGTACTCGGCGGGCCCGCTGATCCAGCCCAGACCGGCGTCGTAGCGCGTGGCCCGCCAGGCCTTGGCCTGGTCCAGCAGGACCTTCTCGGCCTCCCGGTCGACCTCTTCGAACAGGGACACGTCGTCGCTGCCCTCCCCCCAGCGGAAGGCCTGCTCGGCCGTGCGGCGGGGCGCGTTGGCCTCCAGGAAGGCGGTGACCTCGTCGCGGAACTCGTCGAGCGTGATGTCGGCCATGCGGGTCCCTCCGACCGTGGGCTGTCGTCGACAGCGTCTCTTGACTGGTCGGTCAAGATACCGGTCGACGGGTCGAGCTGTCGTATCGACGCCTCCCCGCCCGGGCGATCAGCTCACTGGACGGTCACCGCGTAGGTCCCGACGGTCTCGGCCTCGGAGTAGGGCTGGACGCCGAACACGTAGGTGGCGCCGGGTTCGGTCGCGAGGGTCCACGATCGGGACTCGCCCTCGGACACCGACCCGAACTCGAGCTCGACGTTGTCCGGCCCGACGATCTCGAACCAGGTCTCGATGTCCGCGGTCACGGTGATGGTGAGGCTCGACCCGTCGCCGGTGAACGAGTAGTTCTGGAACGTGAGACCGTCGAAGAAGCCCTGGTAGGTGTTGCCCCGGCCGGTGGGCGCCGCGGTGGTGCCCTCCTCGATGGGCGGGAACTCGGCCCCGTCGTCGTCGCCGTCGTCGACCCCCTCGCCGACGTAGCGGCTGATGGCGATCTCGTAGTCGCCCGTGGCGTCGTCCCAGCCGCCCGCCACGAGCACCAGGTACTCGCCGCCCTCGGTGAGCTCCTCCCCTTCGTAGAGGACGATCTCGTAGCCCTCCTCGTCGTAGAGGGTCGTGTCGAGCACGCCGTCGTCCTCGCTCACCGCGTCGAGGGAGGGTATGTCGCCGTCGGCGGCGTCGTAGCGGTACAGGGCCACGGCGCCGGGCTCGTCGAAGGTGCCCTCCTCGCTGACGTCCATCTCGAGCACGGGCTCGTCGAGCGGCGTGATCTCCCGCACGAGGACCGTGTACGACGCAGGTTCCTCGGCGGTGTCGTCGTCATCGGTCCCGTCTTCGCGCGCCACGGTGACGGCCAGGGTGGTGTCGGCCGTGGCGGTGATCAGCGCGGAGTCGCCGTTGCGGCTCTCCTCGGAGCCGGAATAGAGGTACTCGTCGCCCACGAAGGCCGAGTCGTCGGCGGCGGCCACGACCGCTTCCACGGGGACCCCGTCGACGGAGACCTGCACCAGGTAGCGGGTCCCCTCGGTGACGGCCACGGTGTGGGACTCGATGCTCGCGGCCGTGGCGAGCGTGCCCTCGAAGGGGGTGCCCATCGTCAGGGCGTTCGGCTGGTAGACGCCGAGCACCGCGCGCACGATGTCGGGGCCGGCGCCCGCCGCGGCGCCCTGGAGGTAGTCGGCCACCGTGGCCACCGGGTCGACGTACCAGCGGCCGCCGTCGGAGCGGGTGATCACCGAGATCCGCTCCGGGACCATGTCCTGCATGCCGGGGAGGAGGTCGTCGGACAGGCACGACGTGTCCTCCTCGTACTCGTCCTCCCGGGTGAGGCAGTCGTCGTCGAGTGTGTAGTCGACCGCCTCGCCGTCGTCGTCGACGGAGTACTCGACGCGCTCGAGCACCACGCGGGTGGTGTCGTCGTCGATGGCCTCCTCGCTCAGCTCCACGTCACCGAGCTCGGCCTGGGTGTCGT
>JALOLF010000039.1 GCA_025456085.1 Acidimicrobiales bacterium | reverse complement strand
GACCTCTGCCGTGTGAAGGCAGCGCTCTAACCATCTGAGCCAATCGCCCGTGAGGACTGCACTCTAGTCGCGGCCGTCCACCCTGCGGACAACTCGGCGACTCCGCATCGGAGGCCTCACGGAGGCGTCTCGCGGTCCTCGCCGTACACCCGCAGCTCGACCACGTTGCCGTCCGGGTCGCGGACATAGACCGACGTCGCCCAGCCCTGCGCTCCCCACAGCCGGGTCGGCGGAGCCAACACGTCGAACTCGCCCGACGCGGCAAGCGACTCGATGTCGACGCCCTCGACGGCGAGGCACAGGTGGTCGACGTTGGCGCCGGTGCGCTCCACCTCGAGCAGGTCGAGGATGGTCGTGTCGTCGACGCGCACCGAGGGGAACAGCACCTCGCCCCGACGCCACTCCTGCACCCGCAGCGGCTCCAGGCCGAGCTTGTCGAGGTACCAGGCGAGCGACCGCTCGACGTCCGACACGTTCAGCACCAGATGGTCGAGGCCTCGCACCTTCAGCATCCCGTCAGCCTACCGGCGGGTCCGGGCGCCCCGCCCGGGTTCGCGGCCGGCAAACCCCTCACGGCACACCCAGGCACAGCGCCTCCTCGGTATCGGGGATGAGCTGGGCCACCGACCCCGCCGGGCACGACACCGGCACCGGCACCCGGGCCACGACCCGGCTGGCGCCGGGCCGGGAGCACGGCGCCGGCACGATCGATGGTCGAGCCTGGGCCCCCCGCTCATCGACGGCGCCGGCGGTGCTGAACACCACGGCGACGCACGACCCGACCGGGTAGGGCTCGGCCGAGTCCACCCCGGCGCCCTCGTCGCCGCCACCGCCGGCATAGGCGGTGATCACCAGGATCGCGACCAGCACGGCCAGGATCAGGACGATGGGGACGAACGCGGTGAGCGGCCCCGGACCGTGGCGTGCACCCGTTGCGGGACGCAGGTCGACCGGGCGCGGCATCTCGTCGGGCGAGCGGTGCGGCGGCCGTGATCGGGCCCCGCCAGCGGCGCCGGCACCGGTTGCAGCGGTGGTCGGCCCGTCCGCGCTCGTGGCGTCGGCGAGCAGGAGGTCGTAGGTGCGGCGGCCGGCCGGATCCCCGAGCACGTCCCACGCCTCGTTGACCCGTCGCATGCGGGCCTCGGCCCGAGCCCGATCGACCGGTGAGGCCGAGCCCAGCCGATCGGGATGGTACCGGCGAGCCAGGTCCAGGTAGGCGCTGCGGATCTCCTCGACCGAGGCATCGCCCCGGACACCGAGGACGTCGTAGTGGGTACCCATCAGGAACGACCCATCGGGCCGCCCTCCGGCGAAAACGGCAACGGGCGGCCCGCAGGCCGCCCGTGCGCGTCACACATGGGAAGGAATCAGGTGCTGGCAGTGGCCCGGCGACGGGTGGCGAGCAGCACCAGGCCGCCAACGGCGACGAGCACCATGCCGATGCGGACCAGGTTGCCCGAATCCGAGCCGGTCACCGGGAGCGCACCGCCCGTCGTGGTCACGGCCTGTTGACCGGCCACCACGGTGAGCACGTTGGACAGCACCGTCGAGCCGCAGGAGACGACCACGTCGTAGTTGCCGGCGACGGCCGGGGCCCGGAAGGTGATGCTGAAGCTGCCGAAGCCGTCGGACGCGGCGGTGGCCGAACCCAGCACCGTGCCGGCGATCGAGAGCTCGGCGGTGGAACCACGGGGGCAGCCGAAGCAGCTCGCCGTGACGGTACCGCCCGGGGTGATCGAGGTCGGGTTGAGTGCGCAGCCGGGCTGGCCCTCGATGTACTGGGCGTTGGCCGCGGCCGCCGGCACCAGGAACGACAGCACGATCGCTGCCAGGACGAGCAGTCGCTTGATCAAGGTGATTCCTCCGTTGCTACCCATCGCCGTAGCGCTCGGTTGTGCTGTCGGCTCACGTCGTGGCCGTCGACTACGTGACGACCACTCGGTGCGGGGACTTTAGCCGGTCTTCGACCGTCTGTGCGCGATTCTCCTCGTATCTCGTTCGACGCCGGGTCGGGACGACCCGGCCGTCCGACGGGACGCGGTCGGTCCAGCGTTGCGTGGCGGGTGGCGGAGCGA
Source organism: Acidimicrobiales bacterium (assembly GCA_025456085.1). Lineage (GTDB taxonomy): Bacteria > Actinomycetota > Acidimicrobiia > Acidimicrobiales > Acidimicrobilacustridaceae > JALOLF01. Next base: position 27,285 of record JALOLF010000039.1, on the reverse strand, counting down.
CCGTCCCGCACCCACCCCGGCCGCCCCCGCTCAGCCCGAGGAGAAGGTCACGGTCGCGACGTGGTCGCGGTCGCCCACGAGCGAGCCGAGCGCCACGCCGCCGGTGATGTCGGCCACCAGGCCGTCGGTCGAGGTCACCCGACCGGCACCCAGCGGCTCCACACGGACCCGCACCGCATCGGCGTTCACCGTGGGCTGGCTCGCCGTCGCCAGCCGGTAGGTGTCCGACGGCTCCAGGTCGCCGGCGAGGTCGAGCTCCAGGGTGAGCTCGCCGCCCGACGGGATCTCCACGAAGCTCGAGTAGACCCACCAACCCAGCTCGCGCTGGGCCTCCACCCCGATGGGCTCGCCGTTGAGCCGCGCCTCGCGCAGCCCCAGGGGCGTGTAGAAGGAGACGAAGGAGCGGTTGGTGCCCCGTGGCAGCCCCCGGTCGTTGCTGCCGATGACCGCATCGGGCAGTCCCGAGTCGGGGGCCTCGTTGCGCAGCGTGATGGTCGCCGACGCCTCCGTCCGGCCCGACCCCGGGTCGAAGCGGGCCTCGTAGTCGACGTTGCGCCGCAGGAACACGTCGATCTTGTTGTTGGCGGCGTTCTGGGTGCGCAACGAGAAGAAGTCGCCGCCGTCCGGAGCCGCGAAGGCCCCGTCGGCACCCAGCCGACCGAACAGCTCGCGTTCGCCGTCGGTGAAGGAGTGGAAGGCCAGGCGCCCCTCGCGCACCACCGGCGCCAGCACCTCGGACACCTCGCGGGGGCTGGGCAACGAGCCCGACACCAGCTCCTCGAAGGTCCTGCGGGAGGCCTCGTCGAGCAGGTCGGCCCGCTCGGCACGGTCCTCGACCAGCGTGTACTGGTCACGCAGCAGGATCTCGGCCGCGTTCTTCTCGGTCAACGGCTTGTCGAGGCCCTCCACACGGATGGGGCCGGTGAACTCGAGCAGCGCGGCCAGGGCGTACGGGTCGACCACCAACACGCCGTCGACCGGCGTGCCGCCCATCTGCGGGTAGAGCTGGTTCACGACGTCGGCCACCGACGGCAGGTCCGGCGAGAAGGTCACGTCCTGGAAGTACCGGGGGACCTCGAAGCGGCCGTAGCGAGCCACGTAGTCGTCCGGTCCGCTGATGGTCCGGGACTCGGCCCCCGGGTGGTCGTTCAGCTCCGACACCCGCCCGTGCCTGCTGAGCTCCACCCGTCCGGCGTCAGCGGTGAGCACCGCCCAGTTCCCCACGAAGCCGCCCAGGCCACGCAGTTCGGCCGGCGTGGTGAACAGCACGAAGTAGGTGCGGGGCCCGTCGGCGCCCAGCAGCGCCGGGCCCTCGCGGGCGGCGAGGGTGGCGATCTCCGCTTCGGGCAGCGCCTGGTCGAGCTCGGCCTCCAAGGCGTCGAGGCGGTCGCGCACCGGGGCCACCAGCCAGGGGCTGTCGAGCGACTGCGAGGCGTCGAGCGCCTGGCGCAGCTCGGTCGCGGTGGCGCTGAGCGGCTCCTCCAGCGCGGCCAGGCGGGCGACGTCCAGCGCGCCGTCCTCGTAGCGCAGCGTCTGGATGTCGGCCAGCACCGCGGTGCGCGCAGCCTCGGTGGACACGTCGCGTCCGGCGCCGGACATGGTGTGCACGACGTCGACGTGCTGTCCGACGACGGGGATCAGCCGCGCCGGCAGGGACCACGGTCCGCCGGTGATGGTCGCCGCCCGGTCGAAGTCCTGCTCCGCCGCCACGAACAGCTCCGACGCCCGCTCGGTCTCGCCGTCGCGCGCCGCCGACAGGCCGTCGCGGGCTTCGTCGACGGCATCGCCGATCGCCCGGCTGGCGAGGTAGGCGAGCACCCCGCCGGCCACCACACCCACACCCACCACCACGCCGGACCACAGCAGCATCCGGTGGATGCGTCGCCGCACACGACGCGGCGACGTGGAATAGGCCGACGCCAGCACCGGTGCCACCGCGACCGCCGTCACCAGCGCCGACGCAGCGGTGAAGCCCAGATCGGGGAGGCGGAGCAGCACCTGCACGGCCAGCGCGCCGACCACGGCGCCGACGATGCGGTGGCGGGGCGCCAGCGCTGCGGCCAGCGCGACGACGAGCGCGGCGACGGCCACGTAGAGCCATGCTCCGTCGGGCGCGAACGCGCCCGCCATCCCGGCGACCACGAACCACGTCCAGCGCCTCGCCCGTGAGGCGGCGAGGGTCACCAGGGCCGCGAACCCCGCCCGCAGCACGACGTCCATGACCGCCAACCCGGTCGGCTGCCCGGGCGCGAAGGCGCCCACCACCCCGGCCAGGCCGGCCACGACGTCGATGGCGATGCGCTCGGTGCGTCCGGTGAGGGGCTGGGTGGTGGCTCCGTTGCGGCGCGTCGGCGCACGTCGCAGCGGCTGCGGACCCGATGGGGCGGCGGAGGTCGGTGAGAGCGGCAAGGAAGGAGGTGGTGGCGGTAGCGGAGGGCGTACCGGGGTGGACCCGGCGGCGAGGCGAACGGACCGCACACGCCGGGTCGGCTGACCGACCCACGGTACTGCGGCCACCCACCGCGGAGCTGTCACCTCCATCGTGGCGGCGATGGCCCGACGATGGCGGCAGGTGGCGGTGCGACCAGGACGGCTCGGCTAGCCTTGCGGGGCCGTCGGGGGCCCGCAGCCGTGCAGGGCAGCCAGGCGGGGACGAGGTGGCACGCATGACGCCGGACGCCGGCCCGACGCACAACAGGTCAGCGATCCCCTACGGGATGACCCTCGAGCGCCACCGGCTGCTGTTCCAGGGCGGCGTGGACTGCGTCGCGTGGGTCATCGGGCTCGCGTCGGCCATGGTCCTGCGCTACGAGTTCGAGCTCGACCCCGACGCCTGGGGTCCCTTCTCGCTGGGCTCGCTCCTGCTCGCCGTCGTCGTGGCCGCGGTGTTGCAGCTGGCGGCCGGCCTCGCCAACGGGGTGTACCTGGGCCGGTACCGCTACGGCAGCTTCGACGAGGTGAAGCACCTGTTCCGCTCGGTGTTCATCACCAGCGCGCTCCTGGCCGTCGGCAACAACCTGCTGTCCGACCATCTCGTGCCCACCAGCGTGTGCTTCGCCGGCGGCGTGTTCGCCCTCGGTGTCATGGCCGGGTTCCGCTACTGCTGGCGACTGGTGCTCGACAAGCGCATGCGCCCCTCGAGCGAGGCGGCCGATCCGGTGCTGGTGTTCGGGGCCGGCGAGGGCGGCGTACAGGTCGTGACCGCCATGCTGCGCAACCCCCAGAGCCCCTACGTGCCGGTGGGCCTCGTCGACGACGACCCCGCCAAGCGCAACCTGCGGATCATGGGCGTTCCCGTGGTGGGTCCCCGCGAGAGCCTGGCCCGGGAGGCGGAGCGCCTCGGCGCCGACACGGTCGTGATCGCAGTGCCGTCGGCCAACGCGGCGCTGCTGCGCGAGCTGAGCGATCTGGCCCTCGACGCGGAGCTGCGGGTCCGGGTGCTGCCTCCCATCGACGAGCTCTTCGGGCAGTCCATCGGCGTGGGCGACCTGCGACCGCTGACCGAGCGCGACCTGCTCGGCCGCCACGAGATCGACACCGACATCGACGCCATCGCCGGCTATCTGACGGGCCGGCGGGTGCTGGTGACCGGGGCCGGCGGCTCCATCGGCAACGAGCTGTGCTTCCAGATCGCCCGGTTCGCGCCCGACCAGCTCGTCATGCTCGACCGCGACGAGTCGGCCCTGCACGGCGTGCAGCTGCGCCTCGAGGGTCGGGCCATGCTCGACAGCCGGAACCTGGTCGTGTGCGACATCCGCGACCCCGAGCGCCTCGACGAGGTGTTCGCGGAGCACCGCCCCGAGGTGGTCTTCCACGCCGCGGCGCTCAAGCACCTCCCCCTGCTGGAGATGCATCCGGAGGAAGCCCTCAAGACCAACGTGATCGGCACCCAGAACGTGCTGGACGCAGCCCGGCTCCACACCGTCGAGCGCTTCGTGAACATCTCCACCGACAAGGCCGCCGACCCGATCAGCGTGCTCGGCTTCACCAAGCGCATCGCCGAGAAGCTGACCGCCGCCGCGGCCACGACGGCCGACGGCACGTATCTGAGCGTCCGGTTCGGCAACGTGCTGGGCAGCCGGGGTTCGGTCCTCACCGCGTTCCGCGCCCAGATCCAGGCCGGTGGGCCGGTGACGGTCACCGACCCCGAGGTGACCCGGTACTTCATGACCATCGAGGAGGCCGTGCAGCTCGTGATCCAGGCCGGCGCCATCGGACGCGACGGCGAGGCCCTGGTGCTGGACATGGGTGAGCCGGTGAAGATCGACGACGTGGCCCGTCGCCTCGTGGCCGAGGCCGATCGCCCCGTGGACATCGTGTACACGGGCCTGCGGCCGGGCGAGAAGCTGCACGAGGTGCTGCTCGGCAGCCACGAAGTCGACGAGCGCACCTCCCACCCCTTGATCTCCCACGTGGCCGTGCCCACGGTCGACCTGGACACCGTGCTGCACGGCACGGGCGGCCGGCGCGGCTCCGGGCTCACGGCGTGCCTGGCGGAGCTGGCCAACGGCGCCGGCGCCGAGCCGGCCGACCCGCCGGCGGGGTCGCAGGCCGGCACCCAGCCCGCCGAGTCGGCCTGAACGCCGCTGCCCGACCCACCTCCGACCGAGCTGCTCCTCGGCGTGGCGCTCGGCGCCGGGCCGGCCGTGGCGACCGCGCTGCTCTGGCGATGGCGCCAGGTGTTCCTCGCTGTGGGCGCCGCGCTCGTGGCCGCGGCGCTGGTCGTGCGCTGGGAGCAGCTCACGACCAGCCCGGACGCGGCGTCACCCGCGGTCTGGATCGTCGCCGGTGTGGTGGTGGCGGGCCTGGCGGCGGTGGGGACCGCGGCACTCGATCTCACCGCCGGCCCACCCACCGGCACGCTGCTGGCCGCGGGGGCGGCCGGCGCGGCCTACGTCGCGGTGCCCGACACCGAGACGGCCATGGTGGTGGCGGCAGCGCTGGCTCCAACGGTCGCCGCCGACGTCGCGGCCTGGGCCCGCAGCCGCCGACTCGGGGCCGAGCACGTCCCCGTGCGCTGGTACGGCATCGGCCCGGCCTGCTGGATGCCGCTCGCCGCCGTCGCCGTCACGGCCGGGGCGTCGCCGTCCCCCGCCCGCCTGGGAGCCTCCGCCGGCCTCATCGGCGCAGCCGGCGTGGCCGTCGCCCTGGGCGCCCGCCGCCTCCCGGCAGGGCCCGGCAGGATGGCCGGCGCGGCACCGGGTGCGAGCGCGCCGACAGGTGGGGAAGCCACGATGCCGCCGGGCGGACCGAGCGGGTCCGCCCGGTCGATGGCCTCCGTCCGGGCTGCGCTGGGCGCCACGGCACTGGCCGCCGGGGCCGTGGTGGTGGCCCGTCTGGCCGGGGTGCGCTCGGGACCGGTCCAGGCCGGGGTCGCGACCTGCTGCTGGTTCGTCACCGTGACGGCCGTGACGGCGCGGCTCACACCACCAGCTCGTCGTCGACCGGGTGACCCAGGACGCCCTCACCGGTCAGGATGACCCGGGCCGTGCGGGCCAGGATGGCGGCGTCGGCGCGCGCCGACTGGCACTGCACGTACTCGAGGTCGTGCTCGATGCGGGCGGTCCACGAGATGGCGTTGCGCCCCCGGATCTGGGCGAGGCCGGTCAGACCGGGGCGTACCGACAGCCGCTGCCACTGCCGGGCGTCGTAGCGCTCGACCTGGTACGCCAACGTCGGCCGCGGCCCGACCACCGACATCTCACCTCGCCACACGTTGAGCAGCTGGGGCAGCTCGTCGAGGGAGAGGCGGCGCAACACCCGACCCGCCTGCGTGATGCGGTCGTCGTCGGGCAGCACCGGATTGGGCTCGTCGACCATGGTGCGGAACTTGAACACCACGAACGGGCGCCCGCCCATACCCACCCGCTCCTGGCGGAACAGCACCGACCCCCGCGAGTCGAGGCGTACCGCCAGCGCGCACAACGCCCCCACCACCGCCGCGGGGACGGCCACCACGGCCAGCACCGCCAGATCCACCACGCGCTTGCCGCGGTAGGGCGGCCAGGCGCAGGCGTCGACGTCACCCCGGCGGGTCATGTCCCGGCGACTCCCGCCGAGGGAAGGGTGCGGAACCAGGCCACGGTGCGGGCCAGGCCCTCGCGCAGCGCCACCGGTTGCACCTCGGGGAACAGGGCCTGCAGGCGGGTGGAGTCGGCCTGGGAGTGCGGGACGTCGCCGGGTCGGGGCGGTTGGTGGTCGACGGCCAGCGGGTGCCCCAGCACCTCCTCCAGCAGCGCGACCACGGTGCGCAGATCGGTGCGGGTGCCGTAGGCCAGGTTCACCGGACCGGGCGCCGCGACCCGACGCAGGACGGCCTGGGACAGCACCGCGGTCACCGTGTCGACGAAGGTGAAGTCCCGGGACTGGGTCCCGTCGCCGTGCACCGGCAGCGGTTCGCCGGCCAGCGCCGCGGCCACGAACGCCGGCACCACCGCGGCGTAGGCGTGACCGGCCGCTTGGAGGGGACCGAACACGTTGAAGAACCGGAAGGCCAGCACCGGCAGCCCGAAGGAGTGGCCGTAGGCCAGGGCGTAGCCCTCGGTGGCCAGCTTGCTGGCGGCGTAGGGGCTGAGGGGCAGGGTCGCCAGGTCCTCGTGCTTGGGCAGCGCGGGGTTGGCGCCGTACACCGACGACGACGACGCCACCACCACGTGGAGCCCGCCGGCGCGGCGTGCCGCCTCCAGCACCTCCACGGTGCCGGTGGCGTTGACCCGGTGCGACGCCAGGGGATCGGCGATGGAGCGCGGCACGGAGGGCCGCGCCGCCAGGTGCACGACGGCGGCCGCGTCGTGCAACGCCTCGTCGAGCACCTCCGGATCGAGGATGGTGCCTTCCACCAGACGGGCAGCGACCCCGTCGAGGTTGGCCCGAGAACCGGTGGACAGATCGTCGAGGGCAACGACCTCGTCCACCTCCCCGCACGCAGCGAGCGTTCGGCACAGGTTGGCCCCGATGAAGCCCGCACCCCCGGTGACCACGACCTTCATGTCCGACCCGTCCCTCCTGTCCACGCCGGTGCGGTCCGACCGGACCCGACACGCTACCCGGCCCGACGCCGCGGCCGACCCACCCGGCGCGGTCGGCGACCCACCCCGTCCCCACAGAGGCTGTGGCAACATGGACTGACTCCCCCGGCACCGCGCCGTCGTCGCTGGTTGCCCGTCGCTCCCATGATCGAACCAGCTCCCGACCGCGTCCACCTGTCCCCTCCCGACACCGGCGACGACGAGCGCGCCCTGCTGCTCGAGGCACTCGACTCCGGCTGGGTGGCACCCGCCGGTCCGCACCTCACCGCCTTCGAGGACGAGATGGCGGCCGTGCTCGGCGTGCCGGCCGCCGCCGCGCTGTCCAGCGGCACGGCTGCCCTGCACCTGGCGCTGCTGCTGTGCGGCGTCGGTCCCGGCGACGAGGTGCTGGTCCCGACCCTGACCTTCGTGGCCAGCGCCAACGCCGTGACCTACACCGGCGCACGGCCGGTCTTCGTCGACAGCGACGCCTCGAGCTGGTGCATGGATCCGGCGCTCGTGGCCGAGGAGCTCGCCCGTTGCGCCCGTCGGGGCCGGCTACCGGCGGCGGTCGTGGCCGTGGACCTGTACGGGCAGTGCGCCGACCTCGACCCCATCGTCGAGATCTGCACCCGCTACGAGGTCCCGGTCGTGGAGGATGCGGCCGAGGCACTGGGCGCCACCTACCGGGGACGCCCGGCCGGCTCGCTCACGCCGCTGGGGGTGCTGTCGTTCAACGGCAACAAGATCATCACCACGGGTGGCGGCGGGATGCTCGTGGGCGACGACCCCGAGGCCATCGAGCGGGCCCGGTACCTCGCCACGCAGGCCCGCCAGCCCGCACCCCACTACGAGCACACCGAGACCGGCTTCAACTACCGACTCGGGAACCTGGCCGCGGCCGTGGGCCTCGGCCAGCTCCGCCACCTGGGCGAGAAGGTGGCGCGCCGGCGCGCCATCCGCCGCACCTACGAGGCGGCCTTCGCCGAGCTGGCCGGGATCACCATGATGCCCGTGGCGGCCTACGGCGAGCCGACCCACTGGCTGAGCGTGCTCACCATCGACGCCGAGGCGCTCGGCGCCTCCCGGGAGGACGTCCGCGTGCGGCTGGAGGCGGCCGACATCGAGTCCCGCCCCGCCTGGAAGCCCATGCACCGCCAGCCGCTCTTCGCCGGGTGCCGGGCCCTCGACACGGGTGTCGCCGACCGGGTGTTCGAGCGGGGGTTGTGCCTCCCCAGCGGTTCCGGGCTCACCGAGGCCCAGCAGGCCCGGGTCATCGAGGTGGTGTACGCCGCCGTCGGCCAGCCCGCGACCCGATGACCGACGACGCCGGGAGGCACCGGTCTCCGACGCGCCCGTCCGCGGACGATCCGGTCCGCGTGCTGTGGCTCATCAAGGGGCTGGGGCCGGGAGGGGCCGAACAGCTGCTGGTCGAGCAGGCCCGGGCCCGGTCGGCGGACAGCCCGCTGGACGTGCACGTCGCCTACCTGGTGCCGTGGAAGGACCAGCTCGTCGAGGCCCTCGTCGAGGCCGGGGCCACCGTGCACGCCCTCGACGCGCCACGTGACGGCGACCCCCGCTGGTGGATCCGCCTGCGGCGCCTGCTGGTCGACGTCCGCATCGACGTGGTGCACGCCCACTCCCCGCTCGTCGCCGCCCAGGCCCGGCTGGTGACCCGCACGCTGCCGGCCCGACACCGCCCGGCACTGGTGTACACCGAGCACAACCGCTGGCCCCGTCACCGGCCGACCACCAGAACCGTGAACCGGCTCACCTTCCCGCTCGACGACGCCCAGTTCGCGGTGTCCGACGACGTCCGCGACACCATCAGCGCCCGCCTGCGGCGACGGGTGCAGGTGCTCGTGCACGGCATCGACGTCGAGGCCGTCGCCGTGCAGCACGGCCACCGCGACGAGGTGCGAGCCGAGCTGGACGTGCCCGACGACACGGTGGTGGTGGGCATCGTCGCCAACCTGCGCCGGGAGAAGGCCTACGACGACTGGCTCGACGCCGCGGCCGAGGCCCTGCGCGAGGAACCCCGTCTGCGCTTCGTGTCGGTGGGACAGGGTCCGCTGGCCGACGAGCTGCACCGCCGCCACGAGGAGCTGGGCCTGGGCGACCGGGTCCGGATGCTCGGTTACCGGCCCGACGCCACACGGGTGATGAGCGGCTTCGACGTGTTCACCCTGACGTCACGCCACGAGGGGCTCCCGGTGGCGCTGATGGAGGCGCTGGCGCTCGGGCTGCCGGTGGTCGCCACCCGGGTCGGTGGCATCCCCCAGGCCGTCGACGACGGTGTGGAGGCCGACCTCGTGCCGGTGGGGCGACCGGATCTGCTGGCCGCGGCGTACGTGGCCCTGGCCCGCGACCCGGCGCGACGGTCCCGCCTCTCCGGTGCCGCAAGGGCTCGGTCCGGGGCCTTCACCATCGACCCGGCGGCGCGCCGCCTGGAGGCGCTCTACGTCGAGCTGGCGGCGGCGCGGCGCGCCGCGAGTGCCGCCGGGGCACGCTCGGCCAGCAGGCGCTCGTAGACCTCGAGGGTCGTGTCGATGACCCGCTGCTGATCGAACTCGGCCTCCGCCTTGGCGCGCGAGGCCGCCCCCAGGGCGCGGCGACGCCCGGGGTCGGCGGCGAGCCACGCCACGGCCTCGGCCAGTCCGGCCGGATCGCGCACCGGCACCAGCAGCCCGTTGCGGCCGTGGTCCACCACCTGCCGGCAGCCCCGCACGTCGGTGACCACCAGGGGCAGTCCCATGGCGGCGGCCTCCATGGCCGAACGGGGGAAGCCTTCGCGGTGCGACGCCAGCACGTAGAAGTCGAACGCCGCGTACAGCACCTCCACGTCGCGACGCTCCCCGAGCAGCACCACGCCGGCGGCCCGGGCGGCGTCGAGGGCCGCGCCCGACAAGGCGTCGGGCTTGGCCGGATCGTCGGGGCCGACGACGACCACCCGCAGCTCGGGGAGCCGTCGCCGAAGGAACGTGGCGGCGGCGAAGACCTCCGGGTACCCCTTCTCGGCCACCAGCCGGCCGACCAGGCCCACCACGACCTCGTCGGGCGAGATCCCCAGCTCGGCCCGCAGACGGGCCGCGGCGCCGGGTGGGACCCGGGACGGATCGAACCGGTCGAGGTCGACACCGTTGCCGAGCACCGTGAGTCGGTCCCGGGGCACCCCGAGCCGGGTCAGCACGGGGAGGTCCTCGGGGTTCTGGAGGAGCTCGGCGTGCGAGCAGGTGGCCGCCAGCCGCTCGAGCCCGTACACGACGGTCCGCTTGGCCAGCCGGTCCTCGGGCAGGGCGTACAGGCCGTGCACGGTGTTGACCACCACCGGCACGCCCGCGGCCCGGGCCGCCAGGCGCCCGTAGAGCCCCGGCTTGGGGTTGTGGGTGTGCACGATCGTGGGCCGCAGCTCGCGGAAGCGCTGCCGCAGCTCGGCCAGCGCAGCCACGTCGCGGCGCGGATCCATGGACCGGGTGGCATTGCGGACCACGACGTGGCGGATGCCGGCCTCGGCCAGGGCAGGCACGTGCGGGCCAGGGGCGGACATGCCGATGACCTCGTAGCCCGCCGCGGCGAAGGCCCGCAGCTGGGGCCCGAGCAGCCAGTCGAGGCTCATGTCGGTGGTGGTGAGGTGCACCAGCCGGGGCGGGGCCCGGCCCGCCGACGCCTCCCCCGGAGCGCCGGGTCCCTTCCGCTGCCGGCTCACCGCTGCGCTCCGGCGTACCGACGCCGGCTCGCCACCTCCCGCAGCAACCCCTCGAGGCGCAGACCGCCGTCGGCCTTGCGACGGAACCAGTCGGGGCGGTCGCTGCGCTGGACCGGTGTGCGGGCCAGCCGGTGCACGTCGGTCGTCCCGACCCGGTTGACCCGGCCGCCGGCCAGCGCCGCCGAGCGGAACCGAGCGCGGACCAGGGCGTCGACGGCAGGGCTCGGCGGCAGCGCCTTGGGATAGGCGAAGTCCAGCGCCGTGACACCGAGGCGTTCCTCGATGAGCCCGACGGAGCGGTCCAGCTCGTCGGCTGCCGCGTCGGGGGCGAGACGGTCGAGCAGCGCGTGGCTGTGGGTGTGCGAACCGATCGACAGCACCCCTGTGGTGAGGGCGTCGGCCAGCGCCGCCCAGCTCAGCACCGTCCCGTCGTCCCAGAACGACCGACCCTGCTCCACGTGCTCGGTGGCGAGGTACAGCGTGGCGGGCACGTCGTGGCGGGCCAGCACGCCCACAGCGTGCTCCACGAGGTCGGGCGTCCCGTCGTCGAAGGTGAGCACCACCGGCCGGGCCGGTGCCGTTCGCTCCCCGCGCAGCCAGGCCAACGCGTCCTCGAGGGAGAGGACCCGCCCGCTGTCGGCCAGCCACGCCACCTGGTCGGCGAACACCGACGGGGCCAGGTCGACCTCTCCACCGCCCGGGCCGCCCACCCGGTGGTAGAGCAGCACCACCAGGCCCTCGCGGCGGGGCAACACGGCGTCGGCGGCGACGGCCGCCTGCTTCACCAGGAGGTGGCGCGCGGGCACGGCCTCACATCCCGCGGCCGAGCTCCAGCGTGCCGGCCTCCATGGCCGTGCGGAAGAACTCGTTGGTGTTGAACACCTCTTCCAGCGTGCCCGCCGCCTCGACCCGGCCCTCGTTCATGACCACCAGGCGGTCGCAGATGCTCAGGGTGGACAGCCGGTGGGCGATGATCACGAGCAGGACGCGGCCCTGCAGCACCCGCAAGGTGTCCTGGATCAGGGTCTCGGAGTGCACGTCCAGGGCACTGGTGGGTTCGTCGAGCACCAGGACCTGGGCGCCACGGGCCAGGGCCCGGGCGATGCCGATGCGCTGCACCTGGCCCCCGGAGAGATCCCGGAAGGCCGGTCCGACCATGGTCTCGTAGCCATCGGGCAGGTCCATGATGACGTCGTGCACCCCGGCGGAGCGGGCTGCGGCCTCGATCTCGTCGCGGCCGACGCCGGCACGGAACAGGGAGATGTTGTCGGCCACGCTGGCGTGGACCAGACGGGCCTCCTGGGGCACGAAGGAGATCCGCTCCCACCACGACGCCAACGCGTAGCCGGCAGCCGGTTCACCGTTGACCAGCAGCTCGCCCCCGGTCGGCTCCCGGAGACGCAGCAGGATCTGCGACAGGGTGGACTTGCCGCCCCCGGAGGGACCGACGACACCCACCGTCGCCCCGGCGGGGAGCCGCACGTTGACGTCGCGGAGCGCCAGCTCGTCGCCCTCGTAGCTGTAGTCCACGTGGCGCAGCTCGAGGTCGTGCACCACCTCGAGGCGGGAACCGCCCTGCGGCTCGCGGTGGGCGGTGTAGTGGGCGCGCGCCTCCTCCATGCGGTCGAGGAACGGCACCGCGTCCAGCAGGACCTGGTAGGCGGTCTGGAACTGCTGGCCGTAGGAGAGGCTGCGGACGAGGAGCACGGCCACGGTGCCCAGGGCCACCACCTCGATGGAGGAGATCCGGGTGGCGCTGAACAGCACCCCCACCACCAGCAGGAGCCCGGTGTAGGTGTACAGCGGTCCCACCACGTTGCTCACCAGCTGGGAGCGCAACCGGAGCTCCCGAAGCTCGTCGGAGGTGACCTCCAGGCGCTCGAGCACGGCCTCGCGACCGCCGAAGACGCGCAGGTCACGCACCGTGGCGCCGGCCTCCTCGAGCGCCTGGGCGTAGGCGATGTTCGTGCGGGAGGCGCGCTTGGCGTAGGTCTTCACCCGCAGGGCCAGCGGACGCAGGACGACGAAGAGGACCGCGCTGAACGCCACGACGCCACCGGCGGCGCGCCAGTCGACGAGCAGTGCCACGCCCAGCAACAAGACCACGCTGAGCAGGGACTTCGTCGCGTTCACGGCGGCGCCGATGACCACCGAGCCACGGCTGGCGTAGGTCGAGAGCATCGGCAGGGTGCCCCGTCGGGCCCCGGCCTGCGTGGGCCAGTCGGCCAGGGCGAAGTCCCGCACCAGCTCGTTGCGGCGGTGCAGCTCCCACTCGGTCATGAACCGCGCCCGCATCAGACCGGACAGGTAGGTGAAGAACCCGGCGACCGCGATCGTCACCACCGCGAAGGCGAGCAGCGACTCGACCGAGGCCGAGAGGTGGAGGGGGCCGACATCGCCGTCGAAGGTCTGCTCGCCCGAGGCGATGGTCTGGGCCGCGGGGAGCACCAGCAGCGTGGTCATCGCCTCGGCCTGGGTGGCCACGAGCGCCACGGCGACCACGGCGGCCATCCGGACCCGGTCACGTGCGAAGTACCGCCACAGCGACTGGTCCCCGACGCGCAGCTGGCGTTCGGCACGTCGTTCGCGACGTGTCGGGCCGGACGCGTCCTGCAGCTGGTCCCCCGGCCCGTCGATGCCGTGCTCCCGCTTGCTCACCGACTCTCCGTTCCCGATCCGAGCCCACCAGCGGACGCCGTCGGCGCCGGGGCAGTGTACGACAGCCCGTAACAGATGCCGACCACCCCGGCGCCGTCACGACGTGGGCCCGCGGGCGTCACCGACGGGCGCCCGACAGCGCCCTCGCGTAGAAGGACGCCATCTGCTCGCACACGCCCTCGAGGGCGAAGTGCCGCTCGAAGCGCACCCGGGCTGCGGCGGTCCGATCCACGGCGGAGCCGCCGGGACGTCCCGACGATCGTGCCGGGCGGCGGGACGGCGTCGGCGGGACCACCTCGTCGAGCACCTCCCCGAGGGAGGCGGCGAGGGCGACCGCGTCGTCGATCGGGACGAGCAGGCCCGTGCCGGCCAGGGCCTGTGCGGTGCCGGGCACGTCGGTGGCCACCACCGGCGCCTCGAGCGCCATCGCCTCGACGACCACACCGGGGAAGCCCTCGCGACGTGACGCCAGCACGAACACGTCGGCCGCGACGAGCAGGTCGGCGACGTCGTCGCGGAAGCCGAGCCACTGCACGCGATCGGCCAGCCCCGCCCGGTCGGCCCGGGCCAGGAGGGCGTCGGTGGCGTTGCCGTCGCGACCGGCGACGGCGACGATCAGGTCGGGGCGCCCCGGAGCGATCCGGGCCGCGGCGTCCAGCACCAGGTCCAGTCCCTTCTGGTGCTCGTGGCGGGCCACGGCCAGCACCACCGCACGTTCGGCCCAGCCGAGCTCCTGGCGAACCCGTACCCGTCGGCGCGGCCCGCGGCGTCCCAGGGCCGACGCGTCACGGCCCCGGGGCACCACCTCGATGCGGGACCGGGGCACCAGCAACCGCCGCGCCATGACCCGGGCGACCTCGTCGGCGTTGGCGTGGAACCGGGTCACCAGTCGGGCGGTGGCGATGTCGACGGCCTGCGCGGCGCGCACCCGCACGGCGCTGATGCCCGGCTCACGAAGGTGGTCGGGTCCGTACGGGGTGTTCACCAGGCTCGACACCACGGGCAGCCCCGCCCGGCGGGCCCGCACCCGGCCGAGTTGGTTGGCCTCGTACAAGGTGGTGTGGACGAGGTCCGGTCGGTGACGGCGCAGCAGGTCGTCCAGACGGTGGGCGGCCCGGCGGCCGTCGCCGCCGGCGTCGAGCTCGAAGAGGGGGACGTCGCCCTGCCGGACGGCTTCGCGCAGCACCCCGCCGGCGCGCAGGGTGGCGATCCCCAGGTCGACGCCCTGGGCGCGCAGCACCGGTGCCATGGCGACGAGCGACGCCTCGGCACCCCCCTGTTCCAGGCTGTCGATCACCTGCAGCACGCGCATCGGGCGATGATCGCACGGTCCGCGTGGGCAGCCGGCGCGACGCCCGGCCCGCCGAGGCTCAGCCGCGGTCCGCGCGGGCCACCACGTCGGCCAGCAGCGTGGCCCACCGCTGCGCGACCGCGTCCAGGTCGAACGTCTCGGCCCGCGCCCGTGCCGCCCGTCCGCGGCCCTCCGCGTCGACCAGCACCTCCACCAGGGCGGCGGCCGTCGCCGCCACGTCCCCGACCGGGACCAGTTCCCCGGTGCGGCCGGGCTCCACGATCTCCCGCACGCCCCCCACGTCGGAGGCCACGGCCGGGCGCCCCGCCATCGCGGCCTCGAGCAGAGCGCCGGGCACGCCCTCGGTCCTGCTGGTGAGCACCACGACGTCACAGGCGGCCAGCACGGCGCGGACGTCATCGACGGCGCCCAGGAACCGGGCGTCGAGGCCCGACGCCGACGCCGTGGCCGCCAGCAACGCCCGCTGGGGTCCGTCACCGGCGACCACGAGGGTGGCCTCCGGCACCGCCGCCGCCGCCCGCACCGCGACCTCGGGCAGCTTCTCGTCGCGCAGGGCCCCGATGTAGGCCACCACGGGGGTGTCCGCGAGGCCGAGTGCCCGGCGGGCCGCGGCGCGCTCCGCCTCGGTCACCGGGCCGACGACCCCGACCGGGGCGCCCTTGGGGAGCACGACCACGCGGTCCGGGGCGAGGTCGTAGCGCGCCAGCAGGTCGGCCCGGGCCTGCGGGTAGTACACGACGACCGCCGCGGCCCGGCGCAGGAAGGCCCGGACCCGGAGGCGCCGAGCCCGCCCGGCGGTCCAGTACCGAGGCTCGCCGATGAGCCGGTACACGAAGGGGGGACCCGTCACAGCCGTGCCCAGCGCGCAGACCGGCAGCGTGGCCGAGCCGTGGGCGACGACCACGTCGACGGATCGGGCGCGTCGCCGCAGTCCCCGCAACGCGGCCGGCGATCGGGCCGACGACCCCGGCGCCACGACCTCGAAGGGCAGCGAGGCCCCGCCACCGCCGGCGGCGAGGGCCACCGTGCGCAGGGATCGGACCCGGTTCGCCAGGGCGCCGCCGAGGTCGGCGGCGTAGGTCTCGGCGCCGCGGCGCTGCGTGCTGGTCACCACCTGGAGCACCCGCAACCCGCTCGGGTCGCGGCCACCGGGCGACGGAGACGAGGGAACAGCGGGACCGGCGGCCATCGGCATCCAGGAGATCAGAACAACTCGACGTCGCCGAGGCACAGCGACCAGTTCGAAAAAGGGGCCGGCGGCTCGCCGACGGCCACCGCCCGCCAGGTGAGCACCGGTCCCTGCCCGGGGAGCCGCACCGTCGGCCCGGAGCGGACCAGCTCCTGCTGCACGCCGATGACGTAGTCGGCCGGCGCGTGACGGTGCAGGAGCCCCACGAGGTCCCGGCGGGCCGCTCGATCACCGGCCGGCGCCAGCAGGTCGCACAGCGTCGCCTCCACCGCCGCCCCCCGGCGGCGCAGCCGGAAGACCACGAGCCCGTCCTCGGGCCGACCGGTGCGCAACAGCACGCGGTAGCGCAACGACCCCAGGCCGTAGCGCCAGCGCAGGAAGGCAGCGGTGCGTCGCGTGCGCAGCCCGACAGGAGGACCGACCCGGTCGAGCAGCTCGTCGACCCCGGTCCCGTCGGCGAACACCGCTCGGGCGTCCTCCCCCACCGACGTGGCGAGCGACCACTTCTCGGCAGCGGTCCGGGCGCGGGCGGTGCGGGCGAGACCACCCCACCCCCGGGGACGGATCCCCACGGGGACACGTCCCAGCGTCCGCCAGCCCATCGAGAGGTAGCCGGGACGGCTCTGGTCGTTGGGGGTGTTGAACACGAAGTCCACTCCTGCGGCGCGAAGGTCGTCGAGCGCGTGCAGGGTGAGCGCCCGGAAGACGCCCCGTCCCTGGAAGGCCGGATCGGTGGCGGTGTCCACGGCCCGGACCGAGTCGAACCGCCCACCGTGGGTCGCCTCCCACTCCCACCGCAGGAAGACCCGCAACCCGATGGGCTTGCCGTCGACCTCGGCGACCCACAGGGGCGAGGGCCCGAACGGCCCGTCCAGGTGCTTCCACCGGAACAGCTCCTCGTTCGGCTCGTCGGACCGCCATCCCAGGGCTCTGCCGGCCAGCGCCACCAGGTCACCGACCTCGTGGGCAGCGGCGACGCGGATCGACGGCTCATCGGGCACGGCGGGACTGTACCCATCCCCGCCCGACGGCCCTCGTCCACGCCGATGCGTACCGCGGGATCCCACTGCTGCGAGCTGCATGCCGAAGGGCCCTGCCGCGCGGGCCCGACGCCCGGACCGGCCCCGGTGCCACGGCCGCCCCACGGGCGCGTAGTAGCATCGACAGGTTCGTACCGCCCGGCGCAGCCGTGCCGTGCGGTCTTCCAGCCCCCCGACCGGCCCTGACGACCGGCCGGACGGGCCGCCACACCCCCGGAGCCCGATCGCATGGAGTTCACGCAGTTCGGACGGACCCTCAAGCGCCGGTGGGTGCTGATCGTGGTCATGACCGTCATCGGGGCCGGAGTCGGATTCGCAAGCGCTGCGCTCGCCGATGACGCCGGCGAGGGGGACGGGCAGATGTACCTCGCGGTGCACACGTTGTCGACCTCCGGCACCGACCCCGCCGCGCTCGAGCGGGCCGCCTACTTCACGACGGAGGGCGACGTCCCCAAGCGGGCGGCCGAGGCGCTGGGCGTCGATGCACCGGCGACGCTGGCCCAGCAGGTCGTGGCCCAGAGCAAGCCCGAGGTCGGCGTGCTGGAGATCAAGGCCGTGGACGCCGACCCGGCCTACGCGGTGCAGCTCGCCGACACGTTCGCCACCGAGCTCGTGGGCTTCCTCGACGAGACGGCACAGAGCGACCGCGACCGGGAGCTGGCCGAGTACGACGCCCGGATCCAGGCGCTCGGCACGACGTGGGGCCAGCTGCTCGAGCAGGCCCAGGCCACCACGGACCCCGCAGAGCAGGCCCAGCTCACCCAGCAGTACGAGGAAGTGCTCCGACAGATGGACGCCGAGACGGCCGCTCGCGACACCCTCGCCGCGACGCCGCTGTCCGTCACGACCCTTCGGACCTTCTCGACGGCCGAAGCGGTCGCGGTCAGCGAAGCCCAGGTCCGGACCGAGTTCGAGACCCAGACCAAGAAGGGTCGGACCACCACCGATGCCGCCACGGACACGGCCCCCTCGACGCCGGGTGATCCCAACCCGGTGGTGCGCGCCGGCTTCGGGGGGTTCGTCGGTCTGCTGCTGGGCATCGCCCTGGCCTTCGTGCTGGCCCGCATCGACCCCAACCTGCGCACCAAGGAGGACGCCGAGGCGGCGTTCGGGTGGCCGGTCATCGCCGAGATCCCCCCGCTGAACCGCCGCCAGCAGCAGCAGACCGAGGTGATCACCGCCTCGGAGCCGCGCTCGCGGACCGCCGAAGCGTTCCGGGTGCTGCGTTCGTCGCTGTTCTACACGGCCGCCACCGACGACTCGGCCACCGGGGACGACACCCATCCCCTCTTCGCCGGCGCCACGACCGATGACGGGGACACGACGCCCGACGCCCCGGCGGCGAGCGACTCCCCGACCGCCGAGCCGGCCAAGGGCCGGGTCGTGCTCGTGACCTCCCCCGGCCCGGCCGAGGGGAAGACCACCACCACCGCCAACCTCGCCGCCGTGCTGGCCGAGACCGGCCGCAAGGTGCTCGTGGTCAACTGCGACTTCCGGCGACCGAGGGTGCACACCTACCTGGACTCGACCGACGAACCCCGCCGCGTCCACACCACCAACGTGCCCGGGGTCGACCTCGTCACCCAGGTCGTCGACGCGCCCGACGACGCCAACCCCGCCGACGTGGTGCGCACCCAGCGACAGGTGATCCGCAACGCCCGCACCATGTACGACGTCGTGCTGCTCGACACCGCACCCGTGCTGTCGACCAGTGACGCGGCAGAGGTCCTGTCCTGTGCCGACCAGGTCGTGATCGTGTCCCGGGCCGGACGCACGACGAAGGAGTCGGCGGACCGAGCCGCCGAGCTGCTGGAGCGGCGCAACGCACCGGTGGTCGGCGTGGTGCTCGTGGGCAACGCCGAGGGACCGAGCGGGCGCTACTACTACTACGGCTCGCAGGGCGGGCGAGGCGACGACGACTCGTCACCGCTCGCTGCGTTGGCCAACGCCAAGCCCGACGAAGCGGCCGCCAGGCGACCGGCAGCGGACACGGCCGCACCGGCCGCCGACCGAGTGGTCACGGCCACCGACGAGGGCGCCGGCGACCGCGACGTCGAGGACCGCGTCACCGGTGACGGCGATACCGGTGACGGCGACACGCAGGCGAACGGCGACGACCGGGCCCGCGACGACGCCGACGCCACCACCTCGCGGCGCTGAGAGCCGACCGGTGGCAGACGGCTCCCTCCCGCCGCCGGGCGATCCGCTGGCCGACGGCACCCGGTGGGTCCGTTCGGCCCAGGTGCTCGAGCGGCTGCTGCCGCACGGCATCCTGCTGCTGGCACTCGACGGCGACGAGCCGATCCTCGTGACCGGGCCGGGTCCCGACCTGTGGCACGTCCTCGACGAACCCCGGACGCTGGCCGAGCTGGCCGGGCTGCTCGGCGCGCGCTACGACGCCGACGCCGACGTCGTGGCGCGTGACCTGGCTCCCGTGCTGGAGCGGCTCGAGGCCTCCCGACTCGTCACCACGGTCGCCTGACCTGCGCCTCCCGGACTCCCCGATGACCCGGCTCCGCTGCCTCGGATCCGCTGCAGGCGATCGGCGCCGGACGGGTCCCACCGCCAGCCGGGGCGTACGCCCCGCCTGCCACGGCCACAGCCAGGGAGTCGACGCGTGACGCAGCCACCGGGCTTCGCGCACGCCCGCGTCATCGCGGCCTGGGGTCTGCCCGGCGTGCAGCTCCGGGCGCCCGGCGACCCGCTGGAGCCCGGCGAGTGGCGCGTGCTGGAACGGGTGGTGGCGGACCAGCGCCTGGAGGGCCTGCTGGGGGCGGCCGTCGTCGACGGAGGCTGGCCGGCCACCGACGAGCAGGCCGAGGCGGCCCTCGACCTGACCCACCGTGCCGCCACGCTGTGGCTGCTCCTGGAGCGTGAGCTGCTGGCCGTGACGGCCGAGCTCGAGCAGCTGGGTGCGCCGTTCCGGGTCCTGAAGGGGCCCGCGGTGGCGCACCTGGACTACCCCGACCCTTCCTGGCGCGGCTTCGGCGACCTCGACGTGCTCGTCCCGGGCCGGGCGCTGGAGCACCTGCGGGACCGGTGGCTCGCCGCGGGGGCCGTACGCGCCTACCCGGAACCCCGGTCGGGCTTCGACCGGCGGTTCACCAAGAGCGTGAGCCTGCGCCGCACCACCGGCTGGGACGTCGACCTGCACCGCAGCCTGGCGCCGGGACCCTTCGGTCTGGCCCTGCCGGTGGACGAGCTGTTCGACACGGCCGAGCACTTCGAGCTCTGCGACCGGACGCTGCCGGCGCTCGACCGGGTCGGCCGCTTCCTGCACGCCTGCTTCCACGCCAGTCTGGGTCAGGCCGGATGGCGTCTGCCGGCGGTGCGCGACGTCGCCCAGCTCGCCCCCCGCGACCCGCTCGAGCAGGTCGAGACCCTGCGGCGGGCGCAGCGCTGGGATGCCGTCGCCGTGGTGGCCGCCGCCGTCTCCCTGGCCGAGGAGGTGCTCGGCTGGTCGGCGCCGACCACGTTCGTGGCGCGCCTGCGTGCCGCACCGATCTCGGCCAGGACTCGACGTTGGCTACCCCTCTACCGATCCACGACGCGGACCTCGGCGGCACTCAGCCTCGCCGGGGTCGAGGCGGTGTCCGGTCTGCGGGACAAGCTCGCCTACGCTGGATCGCTGGTCCTGCGCAACGACGACGGCGGGGTCGCCCCGGCGGCACGGCGTGCCCGTCGAGCACTCGCCCTCGCTCGCCGCCCGCCGCGGGCCACGTGACACCATGACCTCACCGACCCTGCCTCCCGCACCTGCCCGCAACCGCACCCGAACCCGTCCGACGTCGAGAGCGTCGCGATCGGCGGTCGTGGCGACCGGCGAGCCGGGTGGACCGCCCGCCTCGGGCGGGCTACCCCGAGCCCGGCTCGCCACGCCCCATCGCGAGTCGCCGTGGCGCCTCGCGGCGCTGCTGGGCTTCATGGCGGCCCTGGTCCTGCTGGCGTACGGGTCGCTGCGCAGCGACGAGAACACGGTGGGAGCGCTGCTGGTCCTGCCCCTGGCGGGGGCGGCCGCGGCGTGGATGTCGATCCGGCTCGGGCGGGGCGAGGACCGCTTCGACGTCACCGGCATCGCCCTCACCGGGTTCGCGCTGCGCCTGTGCGGCCTCTACCTCCGCTTCCTCGGAGCGTCCGACGCCCGCGAATACCACGCGGAGGGCACGCGGATCGCCGCATCGCTTCGCTCGTTCGACCTCTTCGTGGAGACGGGGCGGGAGGTACCCGGCACGGGCGTGTTGCGCTACCTGTCGGGCATCGTCCACGTCTTCACCCTGGACGACATGTCCGCCGCCTTCGTGGTGTTCACGCTGGCGGCCTTCGGCGGCGCCTGCCTGCTGTACCGGGCCTTCACGACGGGCCTCCCCGACGGCGACCACCGTCGCTACGCCCTGCTCGTGTTCCTGTGGCCCTCCCTGCTGTACTGGCCCTCCAGTCTGGGCAAGGAAGCGTGGATGATGCTCGGGCTGGGCATCGCCTCGCTGGGCGTGGCCCGGGTGCTGACCGGCCGACCCGCCTCGGGCTATCCCCTGACGGTGCTCGGCCTCACCGCACTGGGCATGGTGCGCCCCCACGTGGCCCTCATCGTGCTGTGCGCGCTCCTGGTCGGGCTCCTGCTGCGACCGAGCCAGGGCTCCGTCTACCGCACCGCCGGCAAGATCTTCGGGATCCTGGTGCTGCTCGTGGGTGGGGCGGTCCTCGCCCGGACGGCAGCCACGAACCTCGGCATCGACAACCTCGGCACCGCATCGCTCGACGAGGCGTTGAACCAGACCACCGAGCAGACCACCACCGGCAGCTCCTCCTTCACCCCGCCGACGGTCGACACCCCCCTCGACTACCCGTGGGCCTTCGTCACCGTGCTCTTCCGCCCCTTCCCCCAGGAGGTCGACAGCACCACCGGCGCGCTGGCGGTCCTCGAGAGCATCGCGCTGCTCGCGCTGCTCGGGTCCAGTTGGCGTCGCGTGGCGAAGCTCGTCGACGTGCTCAAGCGGGACCCCTACGTGACGTACGCGATCGCCTACGTGCTCTCGTGCACCTTCGCCTTCTCCTCCATCGGCAACTTCGGCATCCTCACCCGCCAGCGGATCCAGGTGCTGCCCTTCGTGTTCGTGCTGCTCGCGCTGCCGATGGTGCCCCGACCGACCGGCCGCCGGGACCGCCTCGCCACTGGCTCCCGACGACGCCGCACCACGGTCGGGTCGCGCCACGCGCGGCGTCGGGAGTCCGACGTGCCTGCGGGCCCCCCCGAGGACGTCGGGAGCCCCGGGCGGGTCAGCCCTCGCGCCCGCCGGCGGACCACCGCCGTCGCACCACCGGCGACCGGGAGCACGCGTTGACGGTCCCCCGCCCCTCGCCGCATGCGCTCGACGCACCCCTCGGCGACGAGCTCGTGGTGTTCGACCCCGACCGGACCCGCCTGCACCTGCTCAATGCCAGCGCAGCCTTGATCTGGGCGACCTGCGACGGCGAGCGCACGGTCGACCAGGTGACGGACCTGGTGGCCGACGCCTGCGGACTCCCCGTGGAGACCATCGCCGACGACGTGGCGACGACGGTGGCCACGTACCTGGCGGAGGGCCTGCTGCAGCGCACGGACGCCGAGGACGGTCCCGACACCCCGGCCGACCGCGCCCCGCACGACGAATCGGCCCCGGAGCCCGACGCGTCCGACCCGAGCCCGGTCGCGACACTGCCCGCCGGCGTCGAACCGCTCGACGAGGTCGCCGAGGTGCCCACCGCGGCCCCCGACCCGCTCCCCGACGACGCCAGGCCGGCCGCCGGCCCCGTGGACGGCACGGGTGACGCCGGGGTGGGCGGCAGCGGCGAGGTGTCGGTCGTGGCCACGCTCGGGCCCTACGTCGCGCTCGAGCACCGCTTCGTCATCGAGGTCGACGACGCCGCGCTGGGCGCGCACCTCACGAGCGTCCTGCGCCCGCTGGCCGCGTCCGTGGCGCAGGAGCGCACGGGCCCGGTCCACACCTACGTCCTGGGCGCCTGCGTCGGCGACGACGACCGGCCCGAACGGGGAGACGAGCTGACCGTCTGGTTCGACGACGAGGTGGTGTCGAGGAGCACCAGCCGCCATGCGCTGGTCGATCTGCTGCTGTGGCACCTCAACCAGGCCGCCTGCCTCGAGGGCACCGACTCCCTGCACCTGCACGCCAGCGCCGTGGCCACGCCGGCTGGGGTCCTGGCCTTCCCGGCGGAGTCGGGATCGGGCAAGTCGACGCTCGTCGCCGGCCTGGTGCGCGGCGGCCGGCCCTACGTCACCGACGAGTGCGTGGCGCTCGACCTCCACGATGCCGCGGTCCGCACCTACCCCAAGCCGATCGCGCTGAAGCGGGGCTCCTGGACGGTGGTGCCGGACCTCGAGCCGGTCGCCGCCGACGGCGTCGAGGTCCTGCTCGGGGAGATCTGGCAGGTGGACCCCACGTCACTCGACGGTGGTGTCGCCGACAGCGGGCTGCCGCTCGGCGCGGTCGTGTTCCCCTCCTACCGACCGGACGAGACGAGCCGGCTCCAGCCGGTCCCGCCCGAGGAGGCCGTGGTGCGGCTGGCGCGCTGCTGCTTCAACCTCGTCGCCACGGGACAGGCGGGGCTCGACCGGCTCGTGGAGACCTGCCGAGAGGTCCCCTGCTTCGAGCTCACGGTGACCGACCTGGCCAGCGGCTGCAGCCAGGTCGACGACCTCGTCGAGCGCCTGTCGACGGCACCGCCCGCCACGCGGACCTGAGCAGCGGACCCACCGAGGTCCGCGCCGTCGTGCACGGCAGCCGGCTACGGTTCCCCCATGGCGACGCGGCGACGCTCGTGGTGGGGCTGGGGCTGGGAGGACCAGGCGCTCACGCCCCGCCAGACCGACGATCTGGCCGCGTCGCTGCAACGCCGCTTCGACCTCGCCCTGTCGGCGCGGCCGGCGCCGCGCCTCGCCGACGTGCAGCTGCGGGCGCCACGGGTCCGGGCCCCGGCCGCACTGGCGTCGCTGTGCAGCGACACCGCCTTCGACCGGGCGGGGCACAGCTACGGCAAGTCCTTCCGCGACGTCGTGCGGGGCTCCTACGGCCGCTTCCCCGCACCCCCCGACCTCGTGGCCTTCCCCCGGGACGAAGCCGCCGTCGTGGCCCTGCTCGACTGGTGCAGCGCCGAGCGCCTCGCCGCCATCCCCTACGGCGGCGGCTCCTCGGTCGTCGGCGGCGTCGAGTCGGCGGTCGACGGCGACTTCCGCGGCGTCGTGTCGATCGACCTGACCGGACTCGACCGGGTGCTGGAGATCGACCGCACGTCCCGTGCGGCGCGCATCCAGGCCGGTGCGCTCGGCCCGGTGCTGGAGGACCAGCTGCGCCCCCACGGCTACACGCTGCGCCACTTCCCCCAGTCGTTCGAGTTCTCGACCCTGGGCGGCTGGCTGGCGACGCGGTCCGGCGGGCACTACGCCACCGTCTACACCCACATCGACGACCTCGTGGAGTCGATGCGGGTGATCACCCCGGTCGGCGTCAGCGAGTCGCGCCGGCTGCCCGGCTCCGGCGCCGGACCGTCGCCCGACCGGCTGTTCCTCGGCTCGGAGGGCGCCCTGGGGATCATCACCGAGGCGTGGATGCGGATCCAGCAGCGACCGCTCCACAAGGCTGCCGCAGGGGTGCGCTTCGTCGACCTCGGGGTGGCCGCGGAGGCGGTGCGCCAGCTCGGCCAGTCGGGCCTGTTCCCGACGAACTGCCGCCTGTTGGACCCGGTGGAGGCGGCCGTGTCGGCAGGGGTGACCGACGGGACGGCGCTGCTCCTGCTGGGGTTCGAGTCCGCCGACCATCCGGTGGACGCGTGGATGGACCGGGCCGTGGAGCTGTGCCGCGACGCCGGCGGGACCCTGCCCGACGGGGTGTCCTCCAGCGGCCCGGCCATCGACGCCGGCGGCGGGGGTGGCCCGGCCGACGGGGAGCAGACCGCGGCAGGTCGCCAGGGATCGGTCGGGGCCTGGCGATCGTCGTTCCTGCGGGCGCCCTACAGCCGCGACGCCCTGGTGCGGATGAGCGTGATCGTCGAGACCTTCGAGACGGCCACGACGTGGGACCGCTTCGCGGACCTGCACCACGACGTGACGAGGGCGGTCCAGGACGCGGTGCATCGGGTGTGCGGCACCGGCTTCGTCACGTGCCGGTTCACGCACGTCTACCCCGACGGGCCGGCGCCGTACTTCAGCGTCTTCGCGCCGGGCCGCCCCGGCAGCGAGATCGACCAGTGGGACGAGATCAAGGCGGCCGCTTCCGATGCGCTGATCGCCGCCGGCGGCACCATCACCCATCACCATGCCGTGGGCCGCGACCACGACCCGTGGTACCGCCGCCAGCGTCCCGAGCCGGTCGGCCTCGCCCTGCGAGCGGCGAAGAACGCGCTCGACCCCGCCGGGATCCTCAACCCCGGCGTCATCGCCTGACGTCGCCCCGTCCACGGGCGCCCGCCGCGGTCGCCGCTCCCGACCTCGCCGTCGCCCGCACCGGGGCTGCCGCCGACGACCGCGGTCGGGCGCGCCCTCTTGCCTTTCAGTGCTTTTTGATGCATTCTCATGCCATGCCTGCTCTTCTCGATGCAGACCGGACCGCTTCCCTCTCGACGGATGGCGCCATCCTGCGGGTCGTCTGCGACGACGAGGGCCAGCTCGTGGTTCGCAAGTCGGCGACGACGGACTCGGCCCGCCACCGGCTCCGTCACGAGGCCGAGATCCTCGACCTGGCCCGACAACCCGGTGTGGTGACGCTGGCCGGCGTCGAGGACACCGACGGGGCCACCACCGTGGTCACCCACTTCGTCGGATCACAGACGCTCGCCACCTTCCGGCCCTGCACGCTCGCCGAGGCCGCCGCGCTCGCCGCCGCCCTGGCCGAGACGCTCGGCGACCTGCACGCCCGCGGCATCGAGCACGGTCGGGTGGGACCCGACCACGTGGTCATCGACGCCGCCGGCCGGCCGGTGCTGTGCGGTTTCGCCGAGGCGCGCCACGACGAGGCGACCCGCGGCGGCGACGACGTCGCGGCGCTGGCGGAGGTGCTCCGGGACCTGGTGCGCGGCGGCGACCCGACGGCAGGCCCGGGGCGACGCCGCTGGCGCATCGGGCGACGCGCCGAGGGCGATCACCGCCGGGTGGCGCTCGACCACCTCGTCGATCGTGTCACGGCAGGTGACCAGGCACACCGGCCCGGCGCCCGTGCCTTCGCCGACGCCGTCGTGACCATCGTCCCCGACGCCCGACTCCCGATACCGCGCCACGCCGACGTGTCCGCCGACCCCGAGACCGGGACCGACCTCGTGACCGGCCCCGGGTCGCGCTCGAGCGACCTGCCCGCCTCGATCGCCCGGCCACGACCTCGGCGCGACGGGGCGGGGCGGGTGCCACGACACGGGCCGAGCCCCGCCCTCGCGGCCGGGGTCGGCGCGCTGGTCGTCGCCCTGGTCCTGGCCGGCCTGGGCGTGGCCCTGCTCATGCCCGATGCGGCGCGTCCGGGGCTCGACCGCGGAGGCGTCCCCGCCGACCGCATCGACGTGGCCGCGCCCGGGACCCCGTCGTCGACCTCGTCGGCACCACCCACCACGTCGACCGGGCCGGCGTCCCCGACCTCGGCGGTCGCGCCGTCGACGGCGATGGCCGCGACCGACACGGAGGCCCCGACCCGGGACGTCACCGCGGATCCCCGACCCGCGCCCGACCCCGCGCTGGGAGCGGTGCTCCCCGGCGGTCTCGTCGACCACGAGGGCCAGCGCTACGTCCTCGGTGAGGTCGGCGACGAGGTCGCACTGGGCGACTGGGACTGCGACGGCACCGTCACACCGGTGCTGCTGCGGACGACAACCGGTCGGCTGTACGCCTTCCCGGGCTGGCCGGGCCCGGGCGAGGACGTCGCGGCCCGTGACCTCGGCACGCTCGACATCGGGTCGCACCTGGCGCCACCGGCCGCCGGTTCGAACGGCT
Organism: Acidimicrobiales bacterium; assembly: GCA_025456085.1. GTDB lineage: Bacteria > Actinomycetota > Acidimicrobiia > Acidimicrobiales > Acidimicrobilacustridaceae > JALOLF01. The sequence goes on along the minus strand of JALOLF010000039.1, from coordinate 409 downwards.
GCACCACGCTGCGCGCCACCGCGCCGACGGGCGAGGTCCTCGACCTCCCCTTCCCCGCCGACACCACGATGGAGGTCGCGCCATGAGCCATGCCCCCACCCACCCACACCGCCCGCGGCGGGTGCCGAGTGGGTCCCGTCGGCGTCATCGGGCCGCGTCATCCGGTCCCGCGCCCGGCGCCGCGGAGCTCGCCGGTTGGCTGCTGGGCCTGGTGGCCGCCGCCGCGGTCCTGGCCGTGAGCGAGGGCGCGCTGGCGGACGCGCCCACGACCTGGACCGCTGCGGGTCTGCGCGAGTGGCTCGAAGGGGTCGGTGCGGTGCCGGCTGCGCTGCGGGTGGTCCACGCCGGAGCCGCAGCGCTCGTGTGCTACCTCGGCGCGCTGACGTCGGTCGCACTCGCCGCCCGCAGT
>JALOLF010000153.1 GCA_025456085.1 Acidimicrobiales bacterium | reverse complement strand
CGAGCAGGCCGGCGTGACCTTCGAGCGGCGGTGAGCACCCCGCGACCCGCGCCCGGCGACGGCGACGAGGAGCCGCTGGTCGGCGGCGACGCCGACGCCGAACCCCAGCAGGGCGCCGCGCCGACGGGCACCGTCGCGCCGGGCGACCTGCTCGCCGATGTCGACGTGCGACCGGACCCGGCCCGGCCCGGGCGGTGGCGTGCGGAGCTCCCCCCGGCCTGGAACGTCTTCTACGTGTTCGGCGGCGTCACCATGGCCACCGCCCTGCGGGCAGCCGAACGGGCCCTGGGACGAGAGGACCTCGTCCCGCTGGGCGCGCACGCCACCTTCTGCGCGCCGGTGCCCGCAGGAGCGGTGGTGGTCGACACCGAGGTGCTCCGCCCGGGTCGCTCCGCGGCCCAGGTCGCGGCCGACGTGCGCATCGGCGACGGTGAGCTCGCCCTGCGCCTGACCGCCACGTTCGGCCAGCGCCACGAGGCCCCCGTCGCCTACACGGGCATCGACTTCCCCGCCGGGGTCCTGGCGCCGGAGGCATCGCCCGAGCGGCCCGCGTCGCGCGCCCCGGACGATCCCTTCCCGCCCATCAACTTCCACGAGCAGACCGACTGGCGGCCGGCCATGGAGGGCGTGCGGTTCTTCGATCCCGACGCGCCACCCGGTCCGGCCCGCTTCGCGTCCTGGTTCCGACTGCGCACGGAGGCCCGGCGCGCCGATGGCACCTGGGACCCGGTGGCGCTGTGCGTCCCCGGGGACATGCTGGGGCCGGCCGTGGCCCGTCCCCTCGGGGGTGTCGCCCGGTCCCGCCCGTTCCTCATCCTCTCGCTCGACATCGACCTGCAGTTCGTGGCCGACACCGACGCCGAGTGGATCCTGCAGCACGTCGTGGTGCAGCACGCCGGCGACGGCTACGCCCTGGGCACCACCGAGCTGTGGGACGACCGGCGTCGCCTCGTGGCCCTCGCCACCCAACGGGCCCGGCTTCGCCCGTTTGCCCCGCCCCCGGTGCCTCGGTAGAACCTGTTCCAACAACCGCCCCCGACCAGCAGCGGAGCGCCACCGTGGATTTCGAGGACAGCCCAGCCGAAGCAGCGTTCCGGGCCGAGGTGCGTGCCTTCCTCGAGTCGCACGCCACCCGACGCACCGGCACCGACGCCGACTGGTCCCGGGGTGCCATGAACGAGGACCCGCAGCGCCAGCGGGCCTACGTCGAGCGGTGCCGGGCGTGGATGGCCACCCTCTACGACAACGGCTGGGCGGGCATCACCTGGCCGAAGGAGTGGGGCGGCCGGGGCGGCACGCCGGCCGAGAGCATCATCTTCAACGGCGAGGCCCAGCAGTTCGACGTCACGACCGGCTTCATCGGCGCGGCCCAGCAGCTCGTCGGACCCCCACTGCTGCACTTCGGCAGCCCCGAGCAGAAGGAGCGGTACCTGCGCCCGCTGCTGCGGGGCGACGAGATGTGGTGCCAGCTCTTCAGCGAGCCCGGCGCGGGCTCCGATCTGGCGGCTCTGGCCACCCGGGCGGTGGCCGACGGCGACGAGTGGGTCGTCAACGGGCAGAAGGTGTGGACCTCCGAGGCCCAGCACGCCGACTTCGGCATCCTGCTGGCCCGCACCGACCCCGACGTGCCCAAGCACAAGGGCATCACGTTCTTCATCGTGGACATGCGCTCGCCGGGCATCGAGATCCGACCTCTCGTGCAGGCCACCGGTCTCGCCCACTTCAACGAGGTGTTCCTCACCGACGTGCGCATCCCGGCGGCGAACGTCGTGGGGACCCTGCACGGCGGGTGGGCACCGGCCCGCGCCACGCTGGCCAGCGAGGCGGGGCTCATCGGGGGCGCCGGGCTGACCAGCACCTTCGACGCCGTGCTCACCCTGGCCCGGGCGCAGGGCCGCACCCACGAGCCGCTCGTGCGTCAGGAGTTGGCCCGCGTCTACACCAACGAGCGGATCCAGCGCTTCCTGGGCATGCGCATGCAGACCGCCGTCATGCACAAGCGGGGGACGCCGCCCGACCCGTCGGTCATGAAGAACTTCTTCGCCGGCTCACTGTCGCTGCGCACCGAGTTGGCGGTGATGCTCGAAGGTGCCGCCGGCATGCTGGCCGGCGCCGACGCACCCCAGGACGGGTTCTGGCAGCGCCAGTTCGTCGGCCAGTTCTCGGCTCGCATCGGCGGCGGCACCAACGAGGTGCATCGCAACATGATCGGCGAGCGCGCCCTGGGACTGCCGCCCGAGCCCCGCGCCGACAAGGACGTGCCCTGGCGGTCGTTGCCCCGATCGTGAGCTGCGCGCGCCCTGCGCCCCCGGTGTGGGCGAAGATGGGGGCGTGAAGCACTCCCGCTACCGGCTGCAGATGTCGGTGCCCGTCCGCCTGTTGCGTGTCCTGCTGTTCTCGGTCCTGCTCGTCGTGTTCGTCCTGTGGGCGGTCCAGGCCGAGGACCCGGCGTCGCAGGTGTTGAGCCTGGTGGGCGTGGCGACATCCCTCGTCTCGCTGCGCACCGTGGTCGGTCCTGTGGTGGTGGTGCGGCCCCGCGCCCTGCGCGTGGTGCGCATCTGGCCCCTCCGTCGCGAGATCCCCTGGTACCGCATCCTGGAGGTCGACCTGGTGCCCGGGTACTGGGTGGTCGAGCTGGAGCTGAACTCCGGCGAGAAGGTCACGCTGCCCGTGGTGGAGCGCGTCGACGACCTCTACGAGGAGATCGAGCGCCACCGTCAGCTCCTCGACGCCTGACCAGGGCCGCTGGCGGCGGCGGGCGGCGCCCGCGGCGTGACGTGACGGGCGGCCCGCGTCAGCCAACTAGAATCCGTTCTATTCTTCGCCCGCTCCGGGGGACGCGCCCCGCAGCGAGCTCGACCGAAGGGGGCAGATCGTGAGCGACGTCGAGGTGATGATCGCGCCGAACGTCATCGAGTACCCGTTCCGACGAACGACCGGCCCCGTCATCGGCGCCTTCTTCACCGCACTGCGGGAGGGCTTCGTCGTCGGCGTGCGCGGCAGCGACGGGCGGGTCATCGTGCCGCCGGCCGAGTACGACCCGGTCACCGCCGAGGAGCTCACCGAGATCGTCGAGGTGGGTGACGCCGGTGAGGTCGTGTCCTGGGCCTGGGTGGCCGAGTCTCTCGACGGCCATCCCTTCGACCGGCCCTTCGCGTTTGCGCTCGTGAAGCTCGACGGCGCCGACACCCCGATGCTGCACGCGGTCGACGTCGCCGCCGCGGAGCAGATGCGCACCGGGATGCGCGTCGCCGCCCGCTGGCGTCCGGCCCGGCCCGGCGCGGACGACGAGGTCGCCGAGGGCGTGCGCTACCGCGAGGGTCACATCGCCGACATCGAGTGCTTCGTCCCGGAGGGAGACCGCTGATGCCCGAGCTCGTGCTGCCCGACCGCCTGCGGGGGGTGGAACCCGTCCGCAGCATCCGCACGCCGGCCCGACTCGACTACGAGTTCACCGCCGGCCGGGCGACGTCACGCTTCCTGCGGGGTGTGGCCGAGAAGCGCCTGCTGGGCCAGCGCTGCCCCGTGTGCCGCAAGGTCTACGTGCCACCCCGGGGCGCCTGCCCCACCGACGGGGTCCCCACCGAGGAGGAGGTCGAGCTTGGCCACACCGGCACCGTGACCACCTTCTGCGTCGTGAACGTGCAGTTCTACGGCCAGGCCATGGAGCTGCCCTACGTGAGCGCCCTGATCCTGCTCGACGGCTCCGACCTGCCGATCATGCACCTCCTCCAGGAGGTCTCCGCCGACGACGTGCACATGGGGATGCGGGTCGAAGCGGTCTGGGTCCCCGACGACGAGATCGAGCCGACCCTCGAGAGCATCCGCTACTTCCGTCCCAACGGCGAGCCCGACGCGCCGTGGGACTCCTACAAGGACAACGTCTGAGGTCCGCCGCCGTGAGAGACATCGCTGTCATCAGCTTCGCCCAGAGCCCGCAGGTCCGCCGCCAGCCCGATCTCAACGAGGTCGAGATGCTCATGCCGGTCGTGCGTGACGCACTCGCCGGCGCCGGCATCACCAAGGACCGCGTGGACTTCGTGTGCTCGGCCAGCTCCGACTACCTGGCCGGCCAGGCCTTCTCGTTCGTGATGACCCTCGACGCCGTCGGCCCGTGGCCCCCCATCTCGGAGTCGCACGTCGACATGGACGGCGCCTGGGCCGCCTATGAGGCCTGGGTCAAGATGCAGATGGGCCACGTCGACGTGGCCCTCGTCTACGCCTACGGCAAGTCGTCACCCGGCGACATCCGTCGGGTGCTGACCCGTCAGCTCGACCCGTACTACCTCGGGCCGCTGTGGCCGGACTCGGTCTCGCTGGCCGCGCTGCAGGCGCGCTGCGGCCTCGACGCCGGGTCGTTCACCAAGGCCGACATGGCCGAGGTGGCGGCACGCAGCCGGCGTGACGCCAAGGCCAACGCCTGGGCCCAGCTCTCGGGTGACGACGACCCGGCCGAGCTGCTGGGTCGCGACGAGCTCGTCTCGCCGCTGCACGTGCACGACTGCCCGCCGGTCACCGACGGTGCCGCCGCCGTGGTGCTCGCCGCCGGGGACGTGGCCCGGGAGCTGTGTGCGCGACCGGCCTGGATCCGCGGCATCGACCACCGCATCGAGCCCCACGCGCTCGGCCTGCGCGACCTGACCCGCTCGGTGTCCACCGAGCAGGCCGCGACGGCCGCGGGCGTCGCCGACGGCCCGGTGCAGCTCGCCGAGCTGCACGCGCCCTTCACCCACCAGGAGCTGATCCTGCGCTCGGCGCTGGGTCTGGGTGACGACGTGGTCGTCAACCCCTCGGGTGGTGCGCTGTGCGCCAACGCCATCATGACCGCCGGGCTCATCCGCCTCGGCGAAGCGGCGTCGCGGGTCACCGCCGGCGACGCCGACCGGGCCGTGGCCCACGCCACCTCGGGCCCGTGCCTGCAGCAGAACCTCGTGTGCGTCCTGGAGGGGGAGTAGCGATGGGCAAGGAACGAGTCGCCGTCGTCGGCATCGGCCAGACCCACCACACCGCGGTCCGCGGCGACGTGTCGATCGCGGGCATGGTGCGCGAGGCCGCCCAGCGCGCCCTCGACGACGCCCAGATGACCTGGGCCGACATCGACGCGGTGGTCATCGGCAAGGCGCCGGACTTCTTCGAGGGCGTGATGATGCCCGAGCTGTACCTGGCCGACGCGCTGGGGGCGGTGGGCAAGCCCATGTTCCGGGTCCACACCGCGGGCAGCGTGGGCGGCTCCACCGCCATCGTGGCCCAGGACCTGGTGGCCTCCGGCGTCCACCGCCGGGTGCTCACCGTGGCCTTCGAGAAGCAGTCGGAGAGCGAGGCCATGTGGGCCCTGTCGCTGCCGCTGCCCTTCCAGCCCCCGATGCACGCCGGTGCCGGCGGGTACTTCGCGCCCCACATCCGGGCCTACATGCAGCACTCCGGCGCGCCCGACCACATCGGGATCCTGGTGGCGTTGAAGGACCGCCGCAACGCCCTCAAGAACCCCTACGCCCACCTCCACGAGGCCGACATCACCTTCGACTCGGTGAAGGACTCGATGATGCTGTGGGACCCGATCCGCTTCTCCGAGACGTGTCCCTCCTCCGACGGTGCGTGCGCGCTGGTGCTCACCGACGAGGCGGGCGGCGACGCCTGCGCCGCCCGTGGCGGCAACCCGGCGTGGGTGCACGGCACGGCGTTCCGCAGCGAGCCCACCATGTTCGCGGGGCGCAACCAGGTGAACCCCCGGGGCGGCAACGACTGTGCGGCCGACGTGTACCGCCAGGCCGGCATCACCGATCCCCGTCGTGAGATCGACGTGGTCGAGATGTACGTGCCGTTCAGCTGGTTCGAACCCATGTGGCTCGAGAACCTGCTCTTCTGCGAGGAGGGCCAGGGCTGGCGCCTGGTCGAGGACGGCGTCACCCGGATGGACGGCGATCTGCCGGTCAACTGCTCGGGTGGGGTGCTGTCGTCGAACCCCATCGGCGCATCGGGCATGCTCCGCTTCGCCGAGGCGGCCCTCCAGGTGCGGGGTCACGCCGGCGAGCACCAGATCGACGGTGCGCGCCGCGCCCTGGGCCACGCCTACGGCGGCGGTTCGCAGTTCTTCGCCATGTGGGTGGTGGCGGCCGACAAGCCCTGAGGTCGGGGCGATCCGTGGCCGTCGTCGCCGGTCACGGATCGGCGTCGTCGCCGGGGGCATGACAGACTGCGCCGCGCTGGACAGCGGCACGTCGCCGTCGGTGCAGCGCGCGGGGAGGACGCGGGGCACGTGACGATCGGGGATGACTTCCCGGCGGTGTTGGCCGCAGCACAGGCTGGTGACCGGCGATCGATCGAGCGCATCTACCGCGACGTCGCGCCCCTGGTGACCGGCTACGTGCGCGCCAACGGTGCCCGCGACCCCGACGACGTGGCCAGCGAGGTGTTCATCTCGATGGTCACCGCCCTGGGCCAGTTCAGCGGCGAGGAGCGGCAGTTCCGGTCCTGGCTGCTGACGATCGCCCACCGGCGTCTCGTCGACTCGATGCGCCGGCAGGGTCGCCGCCGCGAGGACCCGGTGCCCGACGAACAGCTCGGCCGCGCCGCGGCACTGGGTGACGGCGAGGCGGAGGCGTTGGCCCGGCTGCGGTCACGGGGCATCGTCGACGCCATGGCCGACCTGACCGACGACCAGCGGGCCGTGCTCACCCTGCGGGTGCTGGCGGACCTGCCGGTGAAGGAGGTGGCGGCCATCCTCGGCCGTCCGGAGTCGGCCGTGAAGGCGCTGCTGCGGCGGGCGGTGGCCGCCATGGAGCGTCGGCTCGGCCCGCTGGACGCCAGCGAGGGGCAGTTCTTCTGATGGCTCGTCCGAGCCTTGCCGGGATGGGACCATCGCCCATCGTCCGGTGGCTTTCCATGCTTTTCACGTACATCTCGTGTTGTTCCCGCCGAATTGGTCGGATGTCACGTGGGGCGCCGGTATCTTCTCGGCGGTCGCGAGCGATGGCTAGGTGATGATGGACGAGGACCAGCGCGCACAGGACGAGGTCGTGGTGCCGTCGGCACTGGCCGACGACCTCCGTCGTGCCTTCCTCGTGGCGCCCTCCGAGGAGACGGCGGCCGCGCACCTGGCGGCCATGTACCGGGTCCTCGACGATCGCTCGGTGGTGTCCCTCGATCGGTCGCGGACGCGTCGCAAGGCGGCGGTGGTGGCCGGTGCCGCAGTCGCAGCGGTCTTCATGACGGGCGGTCTCGCCGCCGCCGGCGAGCTGCCGGACCCGATCCAACGCGCCGTGGCCGCCGTGGTCGACCCGATCGGCATCGACCTGCCGGCCGGCAGGTCCGACGACGCGCCGGGCCGCGGCGGAGACAACCCCGGTCGGTCCGACGAGGCGCCGGGCCAGGCCGACGACCCGGGCAGCTCCGAGAACGCCCCCGGTCAGGGTGGCGAGAACCCCGGGCAGTCCACCGAGGCGCCCGGCCAGGGCGGGACCGATCCCGGCAACTCCGAGACCGCGCCCGGGCAGACCGGTGAGACGCCGGGCGTGACGGCACCGGGCGTGACGGCGCCGGGGCAGACCGGTGAGACGCCGGGCGTGACGGCACCGGGCGTGACGGCGCCGGGTCAGACCGGTGAGACGCCGGGCGTGACGGCACCGGGCGTGACGGCACCGGGCGTGACGGCGCCGGGCGTGACGGCGCCGGGTCAGACCGGTGAGAAGCCGACGCCTCCGACGACGACTCGGCCGACCAACCCGGGCGAGACGGGCCGGGGCAAGTCGGGGTAAGGGAGGCGGCACGAGCGGGATCGTGTACGCGGTCAGAACGAACGGACGATGATCATGCGGCGAGCAGATCGGTCAGTGTGGGGAGTGGAGAGGCCGTCGGTCGGGGAGCGATGCCCATGGTCGCGCCTTCGTGGGGATGACGGAGCCGCCGCGGTGGAGTTCGCGCTCGTCGCACCACTGCTGTTCCTGCTGTTGTTCGGCATGATCGAGTTCGGCTGGTTCTTCGCGCAGTCCCTCGATGTCCGCCACGGTGCACGTGAGGCGTCGCGCATCCTTGCCGTCGACGGCGGCAGTGGCGCAAGCGCGACGGCCCGAGGTCAGGACGCCCTGTGCCAGGCCTTCGGCCGCATGAGCTTCGCCGACGACGTGAGCGGTTCGATCTCCTTCCCGGGTGGTAGCGGTGCCGACAACCGGGGTGACGAGGTCACCGTGACGCTCACCAAGACCTACGACTCCATCACCGGGTTCCTCGACCCGGTGGTCGACGGCATCGACATGACCAGCGAGGTGACCAGTCGCCTCGAGCAGGACGCCTCGTTCGGTCCCGTCACCAACTACCCGGACTCGTCGTGTCCGTGAACCCTGCACCCGCTCGCGGCACCGCCGCACGCGCCGAGCGTCTCGCCGCCCGCCGCCGCTGCGCGGCGAGCCCGCGGCTCGCGCCTCGCCGGTTCGGCGACCATGGCCTCAGCGTCCCGCTGGTGGCGCTGTCGATGGTGGTCGTGCTGGTCTTCGTGGCCTTCTCCGTGGACGTCGGCCTGGCCTACAACGTGCGCCGCCAGTCGCAGTCGGCTTCCGACGCCGCGGCGCTCGGCGCCGGCCTGGAGCTCGGGAACTCTGCGCTGTCGCTCGCCACGCAGCGGACCAACGCGGCCGACTACGCCATCGGCCTCAGCTACGAAGACATCTCCCAGCCTCCGACGACGCTGACCGACTGGCAGACGATGTTCGCGGCGTGCACCGACTCGGGTGCCCTGGCCATCACGTCGTCACCGTCGGCCTGCGTGAGCTTCTCGAACACGATGCAGCGCCTCCGGGTGCGGATGCCCGACCAGGAGGTGGAGACCGCGTTCGCCGGTGTGGTGGGTGTCGACTCCATCGAGGTGTCCACCGCCGCCGAGGCGCAGGCCAACCTGATCTCGCCCGGTGGCGTCCTGCCCTTCGGCATCGGCATCGGCTCCACGGGCGACGACCAGGTGTGCCTCAAGGACGGCACGTCCCTGGTGGGTATCCCCATCTGCGACGGGCCCTCGAGCGGCAACTTCAACGTGCTCGACTTCACCCTCTACGGCAACGACAGCGCCCGCACCCTGACCGGCACCGGCATCAGCTTCACGACGCCCCAGCTGTGCACCGGCAAGGAGCTCGAGCGGGCCATCATCAACACCATCATCGGGGTCGACCACCCGCTGGCCAAGCACCCCGACCCGAACAGCCTGCTCACCACCGCCGACCGGCGCGAGTCGACCGGCTGCGGTACCACGGGCGACTTCTTCTACCAGCCCAACGGGGTCGACAGCCGCACCGGCCAGCTCCCCGACGTGCTCGAGCAGGGACTGTTCACGGGCCCCGCCTACAGCATCGCCAACCCCGGCCTCATCCCCGCGCTGCAGGGCTACGGCCGCCTGCGGGGTGACGCCCCGCTGAGCTACGACGTGCGCATGACGCCGTGGGGCGGACGCCCTGCGGTCGACGCCACGCCGCTGTGGTCGTACATCACGCCGGGACTGGTGAACGGGGATGCTCCCAACGAGTGCATCAGCGCCGCCGGTGGGGGCTACCCCGACACGCCCGACGAGATGCTGCTGTGCCTGCAGCGGTACCGGTCCGAGAACAACTCGGCCCACAAGCCCCTGTTCGCCCGTGACACCGACGGCGACGCGGGCAACGGCATCTACGACATCATGCGATCGCCGCGCTTCGGGTGGGTGCCGCTGCTG
>JALOLF010000038.1 GCA_025456085.1 Acidimicrobiales bacterium | reverse complement strand
GACGAGGACGCCGATGACCAGGGGGGTGCCGAGTGCGAGGTTGCCCAGTCCAGCCATGTCCGCTCCTTTAGCGCTAAATACTCTGTGAGCAACGTCGCCCGAGGCGTGCGCGTTCCCGAATGGGTGTGACATGTGACACGGGCCCGGGCTGGTCGCGGCGCCGCGGTGGCGAACCGGCGCTGTCGCGGGCCGGCAGGGGGTCGCTGTCAGAGCCGGTCGAGCCAGCGTTCGCCGTGCCGGGTGCGGGTCTCGAGCTGCACCACGGTGGCCTCGGCCACCTTGCGCACGCCGGCGAGACGGTTCAGCTCGCCGTTGACCTGGGCGTGGCTGAGACCGGTGCGGCGGGCGATGTCGCGTGCGACCTCGGCGTTGCGGGCCCGCAGGTGCGCCTTGTGCTCGCGACGCGTCAGGTGCGGTGGGGCGGCCAGGGCCAGCACGCCGCCCGGGCGCGGGGGCGGGCGCAGCGCCACGACCAGGCCGTCGTCGTCGTGGTGGGGTTCGTCGAACACGACGTCGTCGCCCTCGTCATCGAGGACGTGCTCGGGCTCGTGGAGCTCGCCGATGGCCACCGCCGACAGCGGCGAGAACAGCGACAGCTGCTCGGCGTCGGGGCGTTCCGCAGGCACGGCGTCGAGCTCGCCGTCGCCGATCGTGGGCTCCTCTTCGTCGCGTCGGCGCAGGCTGTGGCGGCGTTGCTGGGCGATCTGGTCGGCGAAGGTGCGCAGCCGGGGATCGTCGGGGATGAAGAAGTAGGACTTCTGGTGGCGCATCCCCGGCGTCCAGCGCACCAGTCGGCCGGTCGCCTGACGGAAGAACAGCTCCGTGGTGGTGGTCGTGGCGAACACCCCGACCCGGAGTCGTGGGATGTCGACGCCCTCCGACACCATGCGCACCGCCACGATCCACGGCATGGAGCCGTCGGCGTACTGCTCGATGCGGGCCGAGGCGTCCGGGTCGTCGCTGAGGGCGAGCACCGGTGCGACCCCGAGCCGTCGGCGCATGAGGGCCACGATGCCGCGGGCGTGGTCCTGGTCGCTGGCGATGACCAGGCCGCCGGCGTGGGGCTGGCGGACCCGGATGGCCAGCAGCTGCTCGTGGGCCTGCTGCAGCACCGTCGGCAACCAGTCGCCGTCGAGCGAGAGGGCCGTGCGCAGCCGCTGACTCGACCGGGTCGCGTCGAGCGGATCGTCGAAGGTGCACGCGTGCTGCGCGCCGTCGGGGGCGACCCACTCCATGTGGCCGTCGAGGCGGGGGAAGTAGACGGGGCGCACGACACCCCCGTCGCCGAGCGCGTCGCCGTAGCCGTACTCGAAGTCGCTTCGTGCCTCACCGAAGTCGTCGTAGGGCACGAAGGGGATCGCCGTGGTGTCGGAGCGGAAGGGCGTCCCCGAGATGGACAGGCGCCGCGCCGCGGCCCCGAAGGCGGCCTGGATGCCGGCACCCCACGCCCGGTCGTCGCCGGCGTGGTGCACCTCGTCGAAGATCACGAAGGCGTCACGGCCGATGCCGGCCAGCGTGCGGTGCTGGCTCGCCACCTGCTGGTAGGTGACCACGATGCCGTGCATGTCGGCGGGGAGCCGGCCGTCGCGGGCCGACCAACGAGGCTCGAGGTGCAGGTCCAGGCGGCTCGCGGCCCGGGCCCACTGCTGCTTGAGGTGCTGGGTGGGCGCCACGACCACGACGCGGTGGTCCGGCCAGCGGACCAGGTGGTGCACCGCGGCGGTCAGGGCGAAGGTGGTCTTGCCCGCGCCGGGTGTGGCCACGGCCAGGAAGTCGGGGCGATCGGTGGCTTCGAGACGCTCGAGCGCCTGCTTCTGCCACGGTCGGAGGCGGACGGTGCGGGACATGGACGGGTCCGTGATCCTGTCACGCCACCGGTGGGCCGGCGCGCACAGCCGGCATCGAGCCGTGGTGGGGTCGCTCGTGGCCTCGCTCAGTTCCAGGGGAGTGCCGAGCGGGTGCGCCAGTACTGCTCGGCAGACTCTGCCAGGGGTGCGAGGTCGTCGGGATCGGCGTCGCCCGGGACGGCAGTGGCGAGGTCCACCGCTCGCAGGTTCGACGCCAGCTGGCCCACCGTGGCGGCCCCGCTCAACACCACGTCGGCCCACGGTCGGCGCAGCACCGCGGCGATCGCCAGCACGTCGAGGGGGTGCCCGGTGGCCGGATCGTCGGGGTCGTCGGGCTCGACGGCCCGAGCCAGGACGTCACGGACCATGGCGACCCGGCGCGGATCGCGTTCGGTGAGGCGGCCGTTGGCGACGGCTTCCTTCACGATGACGCCCATGCCCGCGTCGTGGGCCTCGGCCAGCGCGTCGCCGGCGGAGGGCTCGAGCACGTTCCAGGTGGCCTGCACGGTGTCGAACAGCGGTCGGCCGCCCCGTTCGAGCCCGATGGCGCGTCGCACGACGTCGGCCTGACGGGGACCGCTGGTCGAGATCCCGATGCACAGACCCGAGTCGCGCAGCTCGCTCAGCGCGCCCAGCACCTCGTCGTCGTCGAGCACGCCGCTGTCGGGTGTGGCCGAGTGGATCTGGTACAGCGACAGGTGTGCGCCGAGCCGGTCCAGCGACTCGGCGTGCTGGCGGCGCAGCACGCCGAGGGAGTGGTCCTTGACCTCGTGGTGCTCGGCCTGCACGCGCCAGTCGGCCGTGTAGGTGTACCCCCACTTGGAGCCCACCGTCACGGTGCCGGGCTCGAGTGCCCGGGCGTGCAGCCAGCCGGCCAGGAACTCCTCGGCCCGGCCGTAGGAGCGTGCTGCGTCGAGGTAGCCGATTCCGGCTGCCCGAGCGGCGTCGAGCACCCGCCAAGCCCCGGCCGTCATGGTGTCGAGGTCGTAGCGGTGGTCGAGGTCGTCGCCATGGCCGAGGTTGATGTAGCCGGGGCGGCCCAGCGCGGCCAGGCCCAGCCCCAGGCCGGTGACCGGCAGGCCCGAGCGGCCGAGGACGCGCCGGGGCAGGGGGCCCGCAGCGGGTTCGGGCCGATCGCTCACGCCGGGACGGGTTGGCGGCCGTCGAGCCCCAGCAGGGCCACCGCCGGGGCGTCGTCGCGCAGTTGACGACCGCCGGTGTAGGTGTTGCGCGACTGCCACCGTCGGTGGCACTCCGCCTGGCCCGCCGCGCACTCGGCGACGAAGGGGCACCAGCCGCACAGCGGGCCGGGTCTGGACTCGACGTCGCCTCGCTCCAGGGCCGTGGTGATCTCGTCCCAACGACGGCGCAGCTCGGCCCCGGCGGCGGCGAGGGATTCGGTGGTGACCGGCGCCGAGAGCTCGCCGGTGGCGCCGGCGAAGCGCTGCACGCCGCGACCCTCGACGGCGGTGAAGTACAGCAGGCGGGCCTGCACGGGGCGGTGCGTGCCCAGCGCGGCCAACGCCGCGGCGTACCACTGCGGCTGCAGGAGCCGTTCCGCGTCCCGCTCGGCCGACCAGGGCCTGCCCTGCTCGGGCGGACGTCCGGTCTTGTAGTCGGTCACGATCACGGCGGGCGTGTCCGCCGGCCCGCCGGCGGCGTCGGCGTCGGGGCGCACCTCGTCGGCCGCCGACCCGGGTGCGGCCTCCACGAGGTCGACGAAGCCCCGGAACGGCACGCCGGCCACCTCGGCCTGCACCTCCAGCTCGCAGGCCACGGCGGTCACCTCGGCCGGGGTCACGCGGGAGAAGTACGCCTCGACCGTGGCCCACGCCCGTTGCCGGAAGCGCCGCCCGCCGGTCTCGTCGAGCTCGAGCGCCACCCAGTCGGGCGAGGCCTCGACCTGGGGCCAGACCGCGCGGGCCACGGCCCGAGCCCGCTCCAGGGTGCGCTCGTCCGCCGGCTCGGCCAGCAGCACCTCCAGGATGCGGTGCACGAAGGTGCCCAGCACCGCCGGCTCGCCGGGCGGGGGCTCGGGCAGGCGGTCGACGTAGCGGAACCACCATCGTCGGGGGCACTGGCTCCACAGCGCCGCGGAGCTCGGGCTCAGGCTTCGGATGGACACGGACGCATTGTCCCCTCGGGGTGTGACAGAAGCGGGGATGCCCCGGGTCGGGAGGTCCGTGGCGTCGCCACCTCCCGGGGCACGCGAGGATGTCGTGTCGCGCCGACAGGGGGTCGGTTGCCAGCGAGCCGTCGAGGGGGCCACGCCGATGGGGATCAACGAGCGCAGCAGGGTCGCGATGAGCGACGAGGAGATCTCGACGTACATCGAGCAGCACCGCACGGCCACGATGGCGACCGTCGGTCCCACCGGCGTCCCCCATCTGGTGGCCATGTGGTACGCGGTGATCGACGGCCGGATCTGGTTCGAGACCAAGAGCCGGTCGCAGAAGGCCGTCAACCTGCGCCGCGACCCCCGCATGACCTGCAGCCTCGAGGACGGCCTCACCTACGACTCGTTGCGGGGCGTGTCCCTCGAGGGGCGGGGCGTCATCGTCGAGGACCCCGACGCCCTGTGGGACGTGGGGGTGAGCATCTGGGAGCGCTACAACGGCCCCTACACCGACGAGGTGCGGCCCCTGGTGGAGTTCATGCTCAACAAGCGGGTCGCGGTGCGCCTCGACGTGGAGCGGGTCCGCTCCTGGGACCACCACAAGCTGGGCCTCGACCCCATGCCGGTGGGCGGCACGACGGCCGCCTTCCTGGCCCGCTGATCGGGGGTCGACGTGCGCACCAGGGCAACCGACCTCGTCGGCATCGACGTCCCCATCTTCGCCTTCTCCCACTGCCGTGACGTGGTGGCGGCGGTGACCAACGCCGGCGGCTGCGGCGTGCTCGGTGCCGTCGCCCACAGCCCCGAGCAGCTCGACATCGACCTGCGCTGGATCGAGGAGCAGGTCAGGGGCAGGCCCTACGGCGTGGACCTGCTCGTGCCCGAGAAGTTCGTCGGTGCCGAGACCGGGGGCCTCGACCGCGACGCGCTCGAGGCGCTGCTGCCCGCCGAGCACAAGGACTTCCTCGACGACCTGCTCGAGCGCTACGGCGTGCCGCCGTTGCCCGCGGACCTCGCCGGCGGCCGAGGGGTCGGGGGCATGCGCGTCGACCCCAAGAGCATGGCCCCGCTGCTCGACGTGTGCTTCGAGCACGCACCGCGCCTGGTGGCCTCGGCGCTGGGTCCGCCACCGCCGCACTTCCTGGAGCGGGCCCACGCCGCCGGGGTGCCCGTCGCCGCGCTGGCCGGCACCGTCGAGCACGCCGTGCGCCATGCCGAGGCCGGTGCCGACCTGATCGTGGCCCAGGGCACCGAGGCCGGGGGCCACACCGGACTCATCGCCACCATGGTGCTGGTGCCCGACGTGGTCGACGCGGTGGGCCCCCTGCCCGTGCTGGCTGCAGGAGGCATCGCCCGGGGTCGTCAGCTCGCCGCCGGCATGGCCCTCGGCGCCGACGGCGCCTGGTGCGGCTCGGTGTGGCTCACCACCGAGGAGGCCGAGACGCCGCCGTTCGTGAAGGACAAGTTCCTGGCGGCCGGCGCCGGCGACACGGTGCGGTCCCGTTCCATGACCGGCAAGCCGGCCCGCATGCTGCGCACGGCGTGGACCGACGAGTGGGAGCGAACCGACGGACCCGGCCCGCTGCCCATGCCCATCCAGCCCCTGCTGATCGGGCCGGCCATGACCCGCATCGGCCGGGTGGCCGACAAGCCGGGCACCGGCGCCAACGAGCTCGTCACCTACTTCGTGGGCCAGGTGGTGGGCAGCATGAACACCGTGCGCCCCACCCGCCGGGTGGTGCTCGACATGGTGGAGGAGTTCATCGAGGCCGTCGAGCGGCTGTCGGGCTTCCTCGACGAGACCTGATCGCCGGCGTCCCGGTCGATTCGGGACCTTCGGCCTTTGCGGAGGCCTCCGACGTAGTTCTACTCTGGTCTAGAAATACGAGATCCACAGGACGACACGTCCCGGCGGGCCGAACCGCCGGGTACGCCGTCGGACGTGGGGGGAACCGACGGCACGTCCTCGACCAGGAGGTCCGTCGTGACCACGCCCCTGTCGCCACCCGCCGCCGAGCCCACCCGGCGCCCCCGCCGCGGCGTGCTCGCCGCCCTGCTCGCCGTGCCCGTGGTGGCGGGCCTCGCACCCGTGGTGGCCGCCGGTCGGCGATCGATCCCGTTCCTGCGTCCCGCCGGGGTGGGGAGCTCCACCGAGTGCTGCGCCCAGTGCGGCGCCGGTGACCACACGATGCTCGATCCCTCCTGCCCCGCCGCACCGGAGGTGTTGTAGCCATGGCGACGGTCACCCGACGCGCCCTGTTGTCCGGCGGTGCCGCCGGCCTGGCGGCCACCGCGGCGACCACGGTGCTGCCCGAACCCGCAGCGGCCGGTCCCACCGACGACTCGCTGGGGGTGGACCGCATCGTGCGCACCACGTGCTCACCCAACTGCACCGGCTCCTGCGGCCAACTGGCCTTCGTGCGCAACGAGCGCATCGTCAAGATCCAGCAGGCCGCCGACTACCCGGACCCCTCCTACAGCCCCCGGGGCTGCATGAAGGGCCTGTCGTACTTCCAGCTCATCTACGGCGAGGACCGCATCGCCACCCCGCTCATCCGCACCGGTGGGCGCGGCAGCGGCGAGTTCCGCCAGGCCTCGTGGGAGGAGGCGCTCGACCGGGTGGCCGAGGGCCTGCGCGCCATCGGCGAGCAGTGGGGTTGGGACGCCATCCACGTCATGGGCCAGGTGCCGGGCTCGGGCTACATCCAGAAGGGCGCCAACTACCGCGCCGCGGCGCTGCTGGGCCTCACCCACGGCACCAGCTTCGACTTCAACGGCGACCTGCCCATGGGCATGCCGATCACCTTCGGCGTGCAGAACGCGGAGCACGAGTCGAAGGACTGGGCCAACTCGCGGTTCCTGCTCGTCGTGGGGGCCAACCTGCTCGAGACCCGGATCCCCGACGCCCACTTCGTGTTCGACGCCGTCGACGCCGGTGCCCGGCTGGTGGTCGTCGACCCCGTCTTCTCGGCCACGGCCACCAAGGCCGACAACTGGCTGCAGATCCGGGCCGGCACCGACGCCGCCTTCGCCCTGTCGCTGGCGTCCACCATCGTGGAGGAGGACCTGGCCGACCTGGGCTTCATGCGCGCCTACAGCGACGCCCCGCTGCTGGTGCGGACCGACAACGGCAAGCGCCTGCGCGAGGCGGACCTGGGTGTCCCGTCGGATCCGGCGGCCAACCGCTACCTGGTCTGGGATCTCGCCGCCGGCACCGCGGTGCCCGTCCCCCTCGACCGGCTGGGCGTGCCCGACGGCGTCGACGCCGCCCTCGACGGCACCTATGCCGTCACCCTGGCCGACGGTACGACGGTCGAGGTCGAACCGGGGTTCGCGCCCGTGCGCCGCGAGCTCGAGCGGTACACCCCCGAGCTGGCAGCCGAGATCACCGGCCTGGATCCCGACCTGGTCCGTCGGGTGGCCCGGGGCTACGCCACCACGAAGCCGGCCGCCATCCTCATGGGCGGCGGCACCAACCACTGGTACCACGGCGACCTCAACGGCCGGGCCTTCGCCCTGTGCGCCGCCCTCACCGGCAACATCGGCAACTCGGGCGGCGGGTTCTCGGTCTACGTGGGGCAGTACAAGGTGCGGGTGCGGTGGGCGCCGTGGACCTCACCCGTCGACGCCGACGGCACGGAGCACAAGGCCAAGATCGTGCCGTCGATCTACTTCCTGCGCGGTCCCACCGAGACCATGCACCCCGACATCCCGTACCCGGCCAGCGGCTACAAGGGCCTGTTCTGCACCTTCTCGAACATGATGGTGCAGTCGCCGGACCTGAACCGGCTGTACGAGACGCTCGACGCGCTGGAGCTCATCGTGGTGGTCGACCACCAGATGACCGACACGGTGCGCTACGCCGACGTCGTGCTGCCGGCGGCCAGCTGGTACGAGAAGACCGACCTCACCGCCACGCCGCTGCACCCCTACCTGCAGCTCCAGCAGGCGGCCATCGAACCTGTGGGCGAGTCCCGCACGGAGCTGTGGATCTGGCAGGAGCTGATGCGCCGGCTGGCGCCGGAGCTCGCCCAGGAGCACTTCGCGCTCACCGAGGACGACGCCATCGAGATGATCCTCGCCGCCGGCGGCCCCACCGAGGGCATCACCCTCGACCAGCTCCGGGCCGGTCCGGTGCGCCTGCGGGTGCCGGACCCCGACGTGGCCTTCGTGGAGCAGATCCGGGACCTGAAGCCCTTCCCGCCGGTGTCCCTGCCCGCCCCCATCGAGAAGACCCGGGCGTTCGTGCCAACCGGACGCATCGAGTTCTACAAGGACGAGGACCGGTTCCTCGAGCTCGGCGAGCAGGTGCCCACCTACCGGGCACCCTTCGACGACACCGAGCAGAGCCCCGAGCAGTTCCCGCTGCGCCTGCTCTCGCCCCACTCCAAGTGGCGCATCCACTCCACCTACTCGAACTCGCCCTGGCTGGCCGAGATCCACGGCGACCAGCCCCACGTGCTGTTGAACCCCCACGACGCCGCCGAACGCGGCATCGCCGACGGTGACCAGATCGAGGTCCGCAACGACCGGGGCCGCCTCGTGGCCTGGGCGACGGTCAGCGACGCCGCCGGACGGGGCACCGCCACCCTCCCCGAGGGCTGGTGGCCCCGGTACTTCGTGGAGGGCAAGGGCGTCAACGAGCTGACCTCCTCGGCCGTCAACCCCATCCACGAGATCCACTTCGTGGCCAACATGTGGTCGCCTTCCACCGGGTGGAAGGACTGCCTGTGCGAGGTGCGTCGTGTCTGAGCCCTCACCCATCCAACAGCAGGGATCCACCTCGGTCCGAGAGGCCCTTCCGCCGGCCTCCCTCGCCTACGGCGAGATGGAGCCGGGCACGGACGAGCCCCGTTGGGGCATGGCCGTCGACCTGGAGCGCTGCATCGGCTGCTGGTCGTGCGCGGTGATCTGCAAGTCCGAGAACGACGTGCCGCTGGGCATGTGGTGGAACCGCATCCTCACCGCCGGCGACGCCCTCGACACCCCCGAGATCGGTGAGTTCGGGGAGCTGTCGATGCACTGGGTGCCGCTCGCCTGCCAGCACTGCGACGACGCCCCCTGCGTCAAGGTGTGCCCCACCTCGGCCACCTACGTGGGCGAGGGCGGCACCGTGCTCGTGAACCAGGACGACTGCATCGGCTGTCGCTACTGCATGGCCTCGTGCCCCTACGGGGTGCGGGTGTTCAACTGGGGCGAACCCGAGTACGCGCCGCCCGACGGCACGGGCATGGTCGAGGCCCGCCCGGTGGGCTCGGTGGAGAAGTGCTCGCTGTGCGTGCACCGCCGAGACGAGGGGCTGGTGCCCTCCTGCGTGTGGTCCTGCCCCGCGCAGGCCCGCATCTTCGGCGACCTGAACGACCCGGACAGCGAGGTCGTGCAGGCCATCAGGAGCCGCAACGGCTCGAGGCTGCTCGAGGACAAGGGGACCGAACCGAAGGTCTACTACCTCGAGCCCCGACGGAAGAGGCCGCTATGACCACCGCCATCCTGACCCGCCGCGACGCGGTCCCGGCCACCGGCGCGGCATCGGGTCCCTCGACCGCCTGGAAGGTGTGGGTCGGGGTGCTCGCCGCCGGCCTGGCCGTCGGCCTGGGCTGCTTCCTCTACCAGTGGACCCACGGCCTGGGGGTCACCGGGCTGTCCAACACCGTCACCTGGGGCATGTACATCGTGTCGTTCATGTTCCTGGTCGGGGCATCGGCCGGTGGCCTCATCGTGGTGGCCGGCTCGGAACTGGTGGGCACGACGCGGTTCAAGACCCTGTCGCGCCTGGCCGTCGTGGTGTCCGTGGCCGCCGTGGCCACCGCCGCCGGGGCGATCCTGCCCGACCTGGGCCGGCCCGAGCTGGCCTGGAAGATGATCGTGCAGCCCAACCTCACCTCGCCGCTGGTGTGGGACATGGCCGTGCTCACCACGTACCTGGTGATCGGCGGCGTCGACCTCTACGTGCTGAGCCGGCCCTCGGTGTCGGAACGGGCCATGAAGCGCCTGGCGATCATCACCCTGCCCATCGCCATCCTGGTGCACTCGGTGACGGCGTGGATCTTCGGGCTGATGGTGGCCCGTCCCTTCTGGAACACCGCCCTGCTGGCACCCATGTTCATCAGCTCGGCGCTGGTGTCGGGCACGGCGCTCGTGATCCTCGTGGCCCTGGCGGCCCGGCGCACCGCGGGTCTGCGGTTCTCCGACCGCATGCTGGGCGGCCTGGGCTGGCTCATGCTCTGGTTCCTGGCCGCCGACGCGTTCCTGCTGCTGGCCGAGATCCTCACCACCCTGCTGTCGGGCTCGCCCGACCACGTGCACCAGCTCGAGGTGGTGCTGATCGGCCGGCTGGCGCCGCTGTTCTGGACCGAGGTGCTGCTCGGCGTGGTGCTGCCCTTCGTGGTGCTGAGCAACCCGCGCTGGCGCTCGAAGCCCGTGGTGCTGGCCGTGGTGAGCGTGCTGGCCGTCGTCGGCGTGTTCTTCAAGCGGATCAACATCTTGCTGTCCTCGGAGTTCGAGCCCCTGGTCGACCTGGCGCCGGGCATCCCCGGCGGTCGACCGGGTCAGGCCTTCGACGCCGCGCAGATCTACGTGCCGACGTGGGTCGAGTGGGGGGTGTTGATCGGCATGGCCGCGTTCTTCCTGACGCTCGTGACCATCGGCGTGCGCCGCATCGTGCTGCCCGGGCAGTCCAACGACCTGGCCGCCACCATCCGCGACGCCGGCCACCA
Organism: Acidimicrobiales bacterium; assembly: GCA_025456085.1. GTDB lineage: Bacteria > Actinomycetota > Acidimicrobiia > Acidimicrobiales > Acidimicrobilacustridaceae > JALOLF01. The sequence continues at coordinate 18,826 of JALOLF010000038.1, read as the reverse complement.
CGAGGCGCACGCCTGAGGGTCGGCACGACGCGTCTGACACACGGGGGGAGCACGGGAGGTGCGAACGGGCACCTCCCGTGCCGCGTACGCTCCCGATCGACGAGAGGAGCGCCGATGCCGGCCATCCGCATCGAGGACGACGGGGGCGTACGGCGCCTCGTGCTGTGCCGCCCGGAGGAGCTCAACACCATCACGCCCCAGCTGCGCGACGAGCTCGACGCGGCGCTCGACGACGCCGACCGCGACCCGTCGGTGAAGGTGGTGCTGCTGAGTGCGGAGGGACGCGCCTTCTGCGCCGGCTTCGGACTCGATTGGTCGACACTGGGGCAGGCCACGACGGAGGGCTCGGACGGCAGGGTGTGGGACACCGTGGCCGACGTGCAGATGATCGGACGGTTCGGCAGGACGTTCGCCAAGCTGCACGAGATCTCCAAACCCACGTTGGCGGCCGTGCAGGGCTGGTGCATCGCCGGCGGCACGGACCTGGTGCTCAACGCAGACCTCATCCTCGCCGGCGAGTCCGCACGGTTCGGCTATCCCCCGGCCCGGGTGTGGGGGGTGCCCGAGGCGCCCTGGGTGTGGGTGGCCCGCCTCGGCCTCGAACGGGCCAAGCGGTACCTGTTCACCGGCGACGAGCTCACGGCGGCCGAGGCCGCCGAGGCGGGAATGATCCTGGCGTGCGTACCCGACGACGAGCTCGCCGAGCGGGCGGGCGACCTGGCCCGGCGCATGGCGATGCTGCCGCTCAACCAGCTCCAGATGACGAAGTGGATGCTGAACGACGTGGCCCGCCACCAGTACCAGCCCGACACCAGCCGGCTGCTGGGGTTCGTGTTCGACGGTGTCGCCCGCCACACCCAGGAGGGGCTCGACTTCGTGGCCCGCGCCCAGGAGGTCGGTTGGCGCGAGGCCGTGCGCGAGCGGGACCGCCCCTTCGGTGACTACGGCGAACGGCGCTCGCCGTGACCGACGCCGCGATGGCCGGGGACGACGCGGCGCCGAGCGTCGACGCGGGCCGACCGACGCCGTCCGTCGAGGCGCCCCCGACGCGGGTGGCGCTGGCGCTCGGCAGCGGCGGTGCCCGGGGCTACGCCCACATCGGCGTCCTGCAGGTGCTGGCCGAACGGGGCGCCGAGGTGGTGGCCGTCGCCGGATCCTCGATGGGCGCCCTCGTGGGGGGCGTGTTCGCCGCCGGTGAGCTCGACGCGTACACCGACTGGGTGCTGGATCTGAGCCAGTTCGACGTGGTGCGTCTGCTCGACCCCTCGCTGTCCGCGCCGGGGGTCATCCGGGCCGAGAAGATCCTGGCCCGGGTGCGGGAGCTGCTCGCCGGGGCCCGCATCGAGGACCTCCCGATCCCCTACACGGCGGTGGCCACCGACCTGCTCGCCCGTCGGGAGGTGTGGTTCCAGCGGGGGCCGGTGGACGTCGCCGTCCGGGCGTCCATCGCCATCCCCGGTGTGTTCACGCCGGTGATGCTGAACGGTCGGCTGCTGGCCGACGGCGGCATCATGGACCCGGTGCCCATCGCCCCCACGGCCTCGGCGCGGGCCGAGCTCACCGTCGCGGTCTCGCTCGGTGGCCCACGCTCCAGCCGGACCGGCGGGGGCCCGGACCGCGAGACGGCCGAGGAGCGGTCGGTGGAGGAGTGGGTCGACCGGTTCCGCCGAGGCGCCTCCGAGCTGCTCGACCGCGATCTCGTGCGCGGTGTGCTGGCCCGCTTCGGCGGGACCGACGACCCACGCGACGACGAGGCCGGAACCGGAGCGGGCGAGGCCACCGAGGTCCTGGCCGTCGCACCGGTCGACCCCGATTCCCTCGAGTCGCTGCCGGCCGGCCTGGGCCGCTTCGACGTGATGAGCAAGTCGCTCGAGGCCATGCAGAGCGTCCTCACCCGGTATCGGTTGGCCGGCTACCCACCCGACGTGCTGGTGACGGTCCCGCAGGACGCCTGTCGCAGCCTCGACTTCCACCGCGCCGCCGAGCTCATCGAGCTGGGACGCCTGTTGACCACCGAGGCCCTCGACCGGGCGGGGATCCTCCCGGCACCACCCGCGGTGTGAACGCAGCGCTGCGGGCGCGCCGCCGCACTGTCAGCCGTGGTCGTGGTCGTGGCCGTGGCCGCGGTCGCGGCGCACCGGCACCTTGTTGCCCTTGATCCTCGTGCGACGCAGGGCGTCGATCACGTCGGGCGCGTCGGCCTCGGGCACCTCCACCAGCGAGAAGCGCTCGGTGATCTCGATGGAGCCGATGTCGCGACCCGACAGGTGGGTCTCGCCGGTGATGGCGCCGACGAGGTCCTGGGGGCGCACCCGAGCGCCGCGCCCGGCACCGATGTAGATCCTGGCCACCGGGACGGCGTCGGAGAGCTTGCGTCCCTTGCCGGCCTTGCCCTGCTTGCCCGCCTTGCCTTCCTTGCCGTGCCCCGCACCCTTGCCGGTCGAGCGGTCCTTGTCGTGCTTGCCCGCCTTGCCCGCCTTGCCCGGCTTTCCCGGCTTGCCGGCCCGGTCCCGGTCGTCGCGTGGCGGTCGGACCGCGACGTCGGGGATCTCCTCCTCCTCGACGCCGGCGCCCTGGGCCTCGTGGGCCAGCGTGACGGCCGCCAGCGCGATCTCCATCACGTCGAACTCGTCGGCCAGGGTCTCGACCACCACCCGGACGCGGTCGAGGTCGCCCTCGAGCAGGACCTCGCGCAGCGTGGCCCGGGTGAGCTCCAGCCGTCGGGCGTGCAGATCGGCCACCGTCGGCAGCTTCTCCACCGTGAGCCGCTGGCGCGTCACGCGCTCGATGTTCTTCAGCAGCCGGTGCTCCCGGGGCTCGGCCAGCGTGATGGCGACACCCGCCCGCCCGGCTCGCCCCACCCGACCGACGCGGTGCACGTAGCTCTCCGGCGCCGAGGGCACGTCGTAGTTCACGACGTGGGTGAGCTGGGGCACGTCCAGGCCGCGGGCCGCGACGTCGGTGGCCACGAGCAGGTCGGCCGTGCCGGCCCGCAGGCGACCCATGACGCGGTCTCGCTGCTCCTGGCTCAGCCCGCCGTGCAGGGCCTCGGCCCGGTAGCCCCGCCCGTTCAGGGTCTCGGTGAGCTGGTCCACCTCGGTGCGGGTCCGGCAGAACACCAACGCCGCCACCGGTGCCTCCACGTCGAGCACCCGGGCCAGGGCCGCGGGCTTGTGGGCCCGGGACACGACGAAGGCGACCTGACGAACCTGGGGCGCCTCCCCGGTGTCGAGGCTCGGCCGCTCGATCTCGATGCGGACGGGGTCGCGCAGGTGGCGGCGGGCGAGCGACGCGATGCGCGCCGGCATGGTGGCCGAGAACAGCACCGTCTGGCGACGCTCCGGGGTCTCGTCCAGGATCGTGGTGAGATCCTCGGCGAAGCCCATGTCGAGCATCTCGTCGGCCTCGTCGAGCACGACGACCTCGATGGCGCCGAGGTCGAGCGTGCCCCGGCGCATGTGGTCGATGGCCCGGCCGGGGGTGGCCACCACGACGTCGACGCCGCGGGCCAGCGCCTGGAGCTGGCGGCCGATGGGCTGACCGCCGAACACCGGCAGGACGCGCGCGCCCAGGTTCCGCCCGTAGCGGTGGAGCGCCTCGGACACCTGCATGGCCAGCTCCCGCGTCGGAACCAGCACCAGCGCCAGGGGCACGTCGCGCCGCCCGCGCTCGTCGGCGCCGTCCCTGCCCTGTCGGTGGGCGAGCAGCTGCAGCACCGGCAGGGCGAAGGCCGCCGTCTTGCCCGTGCCCGTCGCGGCCTGACCGAGCAGGTCGGCGCCGTCGAGCAACACCGGGATGGCCTCGGCCTGGATGGGGGTCGGCTCCTCGTAGCCCAGGTCGGCGAGGGCGGCGACCAGCTCGGGGGCCACGCCCAGGTCGGCGAAGGAGCGTGGATCGGTGGCTGCTGCGCGTTCGGTCGACGCGGCGGGTTCGTCGTGGTCGTCGGTCATCGTGGGGTGGACTCCTGGGGGGATGCGGGTGCGGGCGCGCCCGGCGACGCGCGGCCGGTGTCGTCGGCGAGACGGGCGAGGTCGTCGAGCGCGGCGAGGAATCGCCGACCGACCCGGCCGGGGTCGTCCACCAGGTCGGGACACGACAGCACGCCGATGTCGATGGTGTCGCCCTGGCTGAGCAGGGTCACGTTGATGCCCACGCCCTCGAACAGCGGCCCCATCGGGTAGAGGTGGGTGACCCGGGCGCCGGCCAGGTGCAGGGGGATGGGAGGCCCCGGGATGTTGGACAGCACCAGGTTGAACGCCGGGGGCAGGAACCGGGCCAGCTTCGCCTCGGTGATGGTGCGGGCCACCGCCCGCACGAGGGCCGGCGGCACCAGGGTGAGCCAGTCCTCGAGCGCGCCGACGCCCCGGGTGGCGTGGCGGTGCTTGGCGTCGAGCGCCAGCTCGTGCACGGCCCGCAGCCGCTCGACCGGATCCTCGACGTGGACCGGCAGCGCCACGGCCACGGCGGCGGTCCGGTTGCTGAACTCGAGCTCGCCGTCGCTCCGCTCCGAGATGGGCATCATGGCCACCAGCGGCCGATCGGGCAGCGCGCCGCGCTCGAGCAGCTCGTCGCGCAGGGCGGTGGTGACGGCGGCCAACATCACGTCGTTCACGGTGACGCCGAACGCGGCCCGCGTGCGCTTCACCTGCGCCAGCGAGCACTGGGTGAACGCCACCGCCCGGTCGGCGCTGAGCGGCCCGTTGATGGGCGTGGAGGGACCCATCAGACCGCCGGCGGACGGCGTTCCGTCGAGGCGCCGCCGGGTGGCGGCCACGACCCCGCGGGCGGTGGCGACGGAGGCGCCGGGGATGCGACCCAGCTTCGTCAGCGCGCCGCCGGCGCTGGCGCCGAGCAGCCACAGCGGGTGGGGCACCACGTCGGGTGTCCAGGGCTCGTCCGGCTCCGGCACCGGCTCGGGCTCGGGCGTGAGGTCGAACAGCGACGAGAGCAGCTCGCTGCCCGCACCGCCGTCCATGAACGCGTGGTGGAGCTTGGCGACGAGGGCCACCGACCCGTCGGCCGCCCCGTCGACGACGTGCATCTCCCACAGCGGTCGGCTGCGGTCGAGCGGCACCCCGGCGATCCCTCCCACGACCCGGGCCAGCGCCTCGCCGTCGCCGGGTGCGTCGAGGGTGACGTGGTGCACGTGGTGGCGCAGGTCGAAGTCCGGGTCCTCGATCCACCGCGGCTGGTCGATGCCGCCGGGCACCGTCACCGCCCGCCACCGCAGCGGGGGCAGCAGGTGGATGCGCTCCCCGAGGAGGTCGACGACGGTGTCGTGGCCCCAGCCGGGCGGTGCCGTCGCGGGATCGAGGACCAGCACGCCCACCACGTGGAGGTGCATCGTCGGTGTCTCCGCCTCGAACATGGCGGTGTCGAGTCCCTGCATGCGCCTCATCGCTTCTCCTGTCCCACCCGGCGGCCGGCCGTCGTGACCGTGTCACCTCCCGGTGGCCCTCGCGCCCGGTCCTCGTCGGATCGGGCAGGCGCGGTCCGGCCTCGCCGTACGCTTCGGTGATGACAACCGTGCCACACCTGCAGGGCGACGTCGCAGCCGGCTTCGAGGGGGTGCGCGACGCGTTCGCCGCCAACTTCGCCGAGCAGGGCGAGATCGGGGCCGCGGTGGCGGCGTGGGTGGACGGACGACCGGTGGTCTCGCTGTGGGGTGGGGTGGCGGATCCCACGACGGGCCGACCGTGGGACCGCGACACCGTCGTGGTCGTCTTCTCCATGACCAAGGGGCTCACCGCGACCGCCGTGCACCACCTGGCCGAGCGCGGCGGCATCGACCTCGACGCGCCGGTGTGCACCTACTGGCCGGCGTTCGCCGCCAACGGCAAGGACACCGTCACCGTGCGCATGTTGCTCGCCCACCAGGCGGGGCTGCCCGTGGTGGAGGGCGCCTTCACTCTCGACGAGGCCCTGTCGTGGGATCCGGTGGTGACGGCGCTGGCGGCGCAGACGCCCGTGTGGGAACCGGGCGCCGCCCACGGCTACCACGTGCGCACCTTCGGCTGGCTGGTGGGGGAGGTCTTCCGGCGCGCCAGCGGTCGCACGGTCGGGTGCTACGTCGCCGACGAGCTGACCGGCCCGCTGGGCTGCGACTGGTGGCTCGGCCTGCCGGCCGAGCACGAGCCCCGCGTCGCCCGCCTGGTGCCGCCCCCGCCGCAGTTCCAGGAGTTGCTCGACTCGCTGGGCGACCTGCTGTTCACCCGGGCCATGAGCACGCCCGCGAACCTGTTCCGCTACGACGAGATGTGGAACGACCGCCGGATCCGGGCCGTCGAGCTGCCGTCCAGCAACTCGATCACCAACGCCGCCTCCGTGGCCCGCTTCTACGCGGCGCTGCTCGGTCCGGTCGACGGCGTGCAGCTGTTGGCCCCCGACACGGTGGCCGCCGCCACCCGGGTGCAGTCGGACGGGCCCGACCTGGTGCTGCTCATCGACAGCCGCTTCGCAACGGGCTACATGCTGGGGCGCATGCTCGCCTCGCCCGCCGGGCCTCGCGCCTTCGGCCACACCGGTGCGGGCGGTTCGACCGCCTTCGTCGACCCCGACCGCGGGCTGGCCTTCGCGTACACGACGAACACCATGCGCTTCGACACCCAGCACGACGTCCGGTCCGAGCGCCTGGCGCGTGCTCTGTACGACGCCGTCCCCCGGGGGTGCTGAGGACCGGTCGCACCCGGGCCCGCTCCCGCCGTCAGCCGCCCTCGGCGCTCAGCACGTACGTGGTGCCCACGACGCTCGGCCCGTAGCGGTCGGGCGCGAACCGGGCGGCGAGGGCGGCGGCGGCCCGCCAGCCGGTGCAGTGGCCGGGTGCCACGAGGCGCGGGTCGATCAGCTCCGCCAGGTCGCGCACCGTCTCGTCGATGCGGGGCTCCATGGCCCCTCCGGCGAGGTGGTAGCCGCCCAGCACGACGTCGATCGGCACCCCGGGGTAGTGCGACCCTGCGCCCAGGCAGGCGTTCACCACGCCGGCGTGGGAACAGGCCGACAGCACCGTGACGCCCCGCCCCCGCACGTGCGCGGCCAGGAAGCGCTCGTCCATGATGAGGGGATCGGGGACTGCGACGTCGCCGTGGAAGCTGACGTGGCCGACCAGACCGGTCTCGTAGGTGGTCACCCGCTCGATGGCGCCGCTGCCCAGGAACCACCCGTCGGCCAGGGGATGCGCCTCGGCGTGGGTCTCCACGAGAGCTCCTGCAGCGGCGATCGCCTCGAAGGTGGGCTCCGGGGGGAGCAGGCCCACGGGCCCGCCGGGCGTTCGGATGCCGCGCTGGTCGGGTCGGTCGGGGTGCAGGTCGACGATGGGGTCGGGGAAGCCGGCGGCGCGCCGGTCCGCAGCGATGGCGCCCACCACGGCGGGCAGGCCACCGCTGTGGTCCCAGTGCCAGTGCGACAGGAACACCGCCTCGATCGAGGCCAGGTCGATCCCCAGACGCTCGGCGTTGTCGAGCCACACGTCGCCGTAGGGGCCGACGTCGAACAGCGCCGTGCGCGTCGTGCCGTCCCGGGTGCCCCGCAGCAGCGCCGAGAACCCGTGGCAGGCGACGCAGTGGTGACCGAGCACGTCGACGCAGGGGTGGCCGTCGAGGTGGCGGGTCGGCGCGTTGCACATCATATGGATCGCCATCTCGGGAAGCTGGGGGACGCCCGGGCCGATGCTCGAGAGGCTGTCGGTGGCGTTGTCGACCACGACCGTGATCACCAGCTCGTCGAGGGGCAGGCTCGCCGCCCCGTCGCGGCTGGTGTGGTGGGAGTCGGCGGTCGTCGCATCGGCGCTCAAGATCGGTTCCCCTCGTGTGGCGATGTGGTGCGCATGATGGCACCGGGTCGAGGGGCACCCGTCCCGGGCCGGTCGCGATCGCGCGAGGCTGGGGGCCGACGAACGGGGGAGGCCCACCATGCAGCTGCAGGGATCGCACACCTACACCGCACCGGTCGAGGCGGTGGTGGCCATGCTCGGCGACGCCGAGGCCACGACCACGAAGTACACGGGGATGGGGCACCGCGACGTCGAGATCCTGGAGTGCGGTGAGACCGACGGCGTGCTGCGCATCCGCTCGTCACGGGTCGTGGACGTTGACCTGCCGGGCTTCGCCAAGAAGGTGCTGAAGCCGACCAACACCATGGCCCAGACCGACGAGTGGCGACCCCGCGACGACGGGAGCTGGGACGGCACCTTCGACGTCGACGTGCAGGGCTCGCCGGTGCACATCTCGGGCGTCATGCGTCTGGTGCCGGGCGACGGCACCACCACGCACGAGGTGACGATCACCGTCGACGTCAAGGTCCCCATGATCGGGGGCAAGATCGCCGACTGGGCCGGCAAGAACGACGTGCGGCGCACGCTCGACGCCGAGTTCGCCGCCGCCGACGCCTGGCTGGCGGCCCACGCCGGCTGAGCCCGTCCCGCCGTCCGGTCGCGGTCGGCGCGGTGGCCGTCAGAGACCGAGGACCAGGTCCAGCGCCGCCCCGACCAGGAGCCCCGCGCCCAGACCCGCGGTCACGTCGAGGGGGTTGTGCGCGCCGACGTAGACCCGGCCGAGCATCACGAGCAGCGTGAGCACGAACGGCCACGGTGACAGCACGCCCGGCAGGTCGTTTCCGACGACCGCGGCGATGCCGGCGACGAGGATGATGTGGCCCGAGGGGAAGCTCATGCCCGACGAGGGGACGTCCTTGCCCCGCAGCTTCGCACCCGTCTCGCTGGTGCCGGGGCGCTGGCGCACCGACAGGTAGCCGGCCATCCACTTGCGCACCAGCCGCTCGGCGAGCAGCTTGAGCCCCATGGCGGCCACCACCCCGACGGCCATGCGCCAGTCACCGGCCCACCAGGCGATGGCGAGGCCCACGAGGGTGCCCACGACCAGGTTGCCGAGCTGCATGGGCAGCCAGAGCGGCACGTAGAGCCAGTCCGGCAACCCGTTCACGGCGTGGAAGGCGCGAGCCTCCAGCGGGTGGATGGTGGGGTGGCGAGCGCCGAGGACCGACCCGGCCAGCACGAGGCCGCCGACCACGGCGAGCGAGATCCACAGCGTCGTCTGCATGGCCGGGCGAGGCTACTCGCCTGCGGCCGTGGGCTCAGGACGCGGACGCCGGCTGCGGGGTGAAGCGCACGTCCATGCGGTTGGTGCCGTTGATGAAGTCCGAGCGCATGCGCAGCGGCTCGCCGACGACCTCGATGTCGGGCAGACGGGTGAACAGCTCGCGCACCATGGCCTTGATCTCCACCCGGGCCAGGTTGGCGCCCAGGCAGTAGTGCTCGCCGCCGCCCCCGAAGGTGACGTGGTCGTTCGGGTCCCGGCGCACGTCGAAGGCGAACGGGTCCTCGAAGACGTCCTCGTCGAAGTTGGCCGACAGGTAGTAGACGACGACCTTGTCGCCGGCCTTGATCTGCTGGCCGTTCAGCACGGTGTCGCAGGTGGCGGTGCGGCGGAAGTTGTGGATCGACGCTCCCCACCGCAGGCACTCCTCGACCGCGGTGTCCCACAGGTCGGGGTCGGCCAGCAGCTCGTCACGTGCCCCGGGGTGCTCGACCAGCGCCTGCACGCTGTGGGTGATGAGGTTGCGGGTGGTCTCGTTGCCGGCCACGGCCAGCACCACGAAGAACATGTCGAGCTCGTCGTGGGTGAGGCGCTCGCCGTCGACCTCGGCGTGCACCAGCACCGAGAGGATGTCGTCGCGGGGATCGGTGCGACGCTGCTCGACCAACGTGTCGCAGTACGCGTAGATCTGCGCCGCGGCCAGCTCGCCCGCCTCGGGCGTGTTGCGCCAGTAGGGGTCGTCGAAGCCCACCATGGTGTTGGTCCACTCGACGATCTGGCCGCGGTCCTCGCCGGGCACGCCGAGCATGTCGCAGATCACCTGGGCCGGCATCTCGGCCGACACCTCCGCCACGAGGTCGATCTCGCCCTTCTCGCACACCGCGTCCACGATGCTGCGGGCGCGGGCCTCGATCTGGTCCTGCAGCATGCGGATCATGCGGGGGGTGAAGCCCCGGTTCACCAACCGCCGGTAGCGGTTGTGGCGGGGTGGGTCCATGTTGAGCAGCGTCATGCGCATCAGGGCCAGGCCCTCGGGGGTGGGGTCGGCGATGAAGGTGCCCATGGCCTCGGAGGAGTAGGTGGCGGTGTCGCGGCTGACGGTCCGTACGTCGGCGTGCCGGGTGACGGCCCAGAACCCGGGTGCCTTCTCGCCCTCCAGGTCGTGCCAGAACACCGGTGCCTCGCGTCGCAGGAGGGCGAAGGTGTCGTGGGGGACACGGGTGGACCAGGTGTCCTCCATGAGATCGACGTCGCGCAGGTCCATGTGGTCGTGCCCCCTCGGCCGCGGTTCCTGACTGGAACCGGTTCTCGTCTCGGTGACGGAAGGGTAGCGTCGGCGGCGGCAGGCCGCGGACGGGCGGCGCCGCCGACGCCGGCGCTCACGTCCCGGCGGGAACGGGGGGCGTGGCAGGCGCTGCGGTCGTCGACGTCGTGGTCGGCGGGGCGCTGGTCGTGGTCGTGGGCCCGGTGGTGGTCGTGGTGGGTCCCGGATCGGGAGCGGGAGGCAGGGTCGGGCGGGGCGACCCGGGCTCGTCGTCGGGTTCGCCCGTCACCGGCGGCACGGGGATCATCGGCGGCAGGCTCGGGTCGACCGTGCGGCGATAGGAGTCGGCCAGGGTGAGGACCTGGACGTTGTAGGCCGTCGACCGGTTGTAGGCGTAGACCGCCCGCACCGCGTTGTCGAGCACGTTCAGGGTTCCGCCGCCGTTGCGGCACAGATACCGTCCGGCCGCCGCGGCGGCGTCGTAGAGGTTGTGCGGATCGGCCACGCCGTCGCCGTTGCCGTCGGTGGCGTAGCCCCGCCACGTCCCCGGGATGAACTGCATGGGCCCGACGGCGCGGTCCACGCTGGGGTCGCCGTCGAGTGCGCCGCCGTCGGTGTCGGGGATGCGGGCCGTGCCGCGGCTGCCGTCGAGGGGGATGCCCAGGATGGTGGGTGCGGTGGAGCCGTCGGCAGCGACCACCGCTCCGCCGTAGGTGCCGTGGCCGGTCTCCACCTTGCCGATGGCCGCGAGCAGCGCCCAGTCGATGTTGCAACCCGGCATCCAGCCGTTGGCCAGCCCCGCCGCCCGCCAGTAGGCGTTGAGGGCGATGGGCGAGACGGCTCCACCGAGGGCCACGGTGACGCGTCCGGGCACCGACATGGGGGGTACGACACCCGACGCGAACGAGACCGGCTGGGCGGTGACCGAGCGCAGGAACGCCTCGAAGGCGAGCCGCTCCTGCTCGGCACGCCGCTCGGCCTCTTCCCGGGCCAGGGCCGCCTCCGCCTCGGCGCGCACGACCTCGATCTCGGCGGCGAGGGCATCTCGTCGCTGCAGGAGCGACTCGGCCTCGGTGTACGCCGTGCGCTCGGCCAGGGTCGCGTCATCGAGGGCGCCCTGCGCAACCTGCAGGTCCTCGTCGGCGCGACGGGCGTCGTCCACCAGCGTGCCGTGGACGCTCAACGCCAGCACCCGCCCGGCCTCGGCGTCGAGGTCGCCCTCGGGTTCGGTCAGCAGCCGCACCGACACGTCGTCGGGCACGACGTCGCCGGTCATGTAGACCGACACCGCGTAGGAGCGGAGGCGCTGGCTCGACGCGGCGGCCTCGGTCGCTGCGGCGTCGTGTACGACCTGCGCCTCGGCCAGGCGTTGGCCGGCCGCCACCACGGCGTCGACCTTCGAGTGGTGCTCGCTCTCCAGTGCGCTCAGCTCGGTCCGGAGGGCGTCGACCCGGGCGAAGAGCTCGGTCGAGCCCACCGGCGCGACCGCCGCGGTCTCGGCCGGTGGCGTCTGGGCGCCGGCGCCGGCGTCGATCCCGAGGCCGAGCAGCAACGGGGCCAGGAGGAACGCGAGCACGGTGAAGAGATGTCGGCGGCCCCCCCTGAACACGGGGCGCAGTCTTGCACGGCCAGGTGAACGCCGGCTTGCCGGCCGGTCGACATTCGGGTCGTCGCCTGGTCGTCTCATGTACGCGGAGTCATCGACACGCAACCCGGGCGTCCTGAGCGCGCCCGGCGTCGCCGCCCGGCGTCGCCGAACGACGGAGGAGCCCGGCGCCCCCGTAGCCTGACCCCATGGCCGATCCCGTGCTGCAGACCGTCCCCTTGGGCTTCCAGTGGCCCACGGTGGACCCCTTCCTGTTCTGCGTCCACCACGACGACGCCTACCCGGCCGGCAACGGCTCGTTCGGGCCTGCGGCGTCGCTGGCCGGTCGGGACCTGGGCCAGGACTTCGCCGGCCTCGACGGGTGGCGCATGTACCACGGTCGCGGCGTGCCCGGGTTCCCGTCGCATCCGCACCGGGGCTTCGAGACGGTCACCATCGTGCGCCGGGGCCTCATCGACCACTCGGACTCCCTCGGTGCCGCGGCCCGGTTCGGCCGAGGCGACGTGCAGTGGGTGACCGCCGGCCGCGGCATCGTGCACTCGGAGATGTTCCCGCTGCTCGACACGGAGGGCCCCAACCCGGTCGAGCTGTTCCAGATCTGGCTGAACCTGCCCGCCGCCGACAAGATGGCCGAGCCGCACTTCACGATGCTGTGGGACGACGAGATCCCCCGCGTGGTGATGGGGGACGGGGGGGCTCCATCAGCCGAGATCACCGTGATCGCCGGTGCGTTCGCCGGTGCCGTCCCGCCGCCACCGCCGCCCGAGTCGTGGGCGTCACGGCCCGAGGCCGACGTGGCCATCTGGTTGGCCCGCCTCGAGGCCGGCGCCCCCGTGGAGCTCCCGCCGGCTCGGGGTGCCGACACGGTGCGCACGCTGTACGTGTTCGGTGGCGAGGTGCACGTCGGCGACCACGCGGTCACCGCGCCGACCGGCGTGGTCGTGCGCTGCGACGAGCCGGTGACCGTCACCGCCGACACCACCGCCGAGGCCCTCGTGCTGCAGGGTCGGCCCATCGGGGAGCCGGTGGCCCAGTACGGCCCGTTCGTCATGAACAACCGGGCCGAGATCGAGCAGGCCTTCCGCGACTACCAGCGAACCGGGTTCGGGGGCTGGCCGTGGCCCGCCGACGACCCGGTCCACGGTGCCGAGCCCGAGCGCTTCGCCCGTCACCCCGACGGCCGCCGCGAGCAACCTGTCACCTGACGCTCGCCCCCCCGTTCCGAGATCGGGTCCTGCGGCGTCGGTCTTCGGCGCGGGATCGACCGAGAAGCGGGAGGTTGGCGGGGAGTTGGGCGGGTAGAGGGACGGTTCGGGCGGTTCAGTTGGCCTGGCCGGTCAGGAGCGGCACGCCCGAGGCGGCCTCGCGCCCGTCGCCGGCCCGGGCGGCGCCCCGCCCGTCGCCGCGGGCGAACTCGTCGAAGAGCTGCCGCAGCTCCACGGGCAGCGGGAAGATGATGGTGGAGTTCTTCTCGGCCGCGATCTCCACCAGCGTGGCCAGCTCGCGCAGGCGCAGTGCCGAGGGGTGGGCCTCGAGCAGCCCGGCGGCGCGCTGCAGGGCGTCGGCGGACTCGAGCTCGCCCTTGGCGCTCACGACCTTGGCGCGGCGCTCCCGCTCCGCCTCGGCTTCCTTGGCCATCGAGCGGCGCATGCTCTCGGGGAGCTCCACGTCCTTGACCTCGACCAGGGTGACCTTGACGCCCCACGGCTCGGTGGTCTCGTCCATCATCTTCGTCAGGTGCTCCTGGATCTCCTCTCGATGGCGCAGCAGCGAGTCGAGCGGCGATGCGACGGCCGACCTCCACCCGCGACGTCAGGGCGCGCCCCGCACGTCGGGAACGGCCGAAAGGCCCGACGTCGGCCGGTGGCCGGCCGCGGATCTAGTCTGCGGCATGGCCGATGTGGTGCGAGTGGAGCAGGAGATCTCGGCGTCGCCCGAGCAGGTGTGGGCGCTGATCAGCGACGTGACCCGCATGGGGGAGTGGTCGCCGGAGACCGAGTCGTGTGAGTGGAAGGGCGGCGCCACCGGCCCGAAGGTCGGGGCACGGTTCCAGGGTCGCAACCGCAACGGGAAGAAGCAGTGGTCGACGCAGTGCACCGTCACCGCGGCCGAACCGGGACGGAGCTTCGCCTTCCGGGTGAAGGCGGGTCCGCTCGGCGTGGCCGAGTGGCGCTACGACCTCGAACCCGTCGACGGAGGGTGCCGGGTGACCGAGACCTGGACCGACGAGCGGGGGTGGCTCGTGACCACGCTCGGCAAGCCGGTGAGCGGCGTGGCCGACCGGGCCGAGCACAACCGCCGGACGATGGCCGAGACCCTCGGCCGCCTCACCACAGCGGCGGAGGCCACGGACACGGGGACCGCCGCCGACGCGTGAGGCGGGGGCCGGTTCAACGGTGGGGCGCCGGCTGTCCGAACCGCAGGCCGGCTCGCGTCACCGCGCGGTCGATGGCGTCGACCAGTTGTTCGGGGGAGCCGGCGCAGGCCTCCAGCTCGTCCGGGCCGAGCAGGAGCACGAGCCCGGTCCCGGTGTCGGCCAGCACGCACGGGGTCGACCCCTCCGACGCGGCTCGCACGGCGTCGTCGCGCTCGTCGAGGTGGAACGTCTCGAACGGCACGGGCAGCCCGGCGCGGCACGTCTTCCAGCCGGACTTCATGCGGAACGTGCCGTGGGTGATGTCGCACAGGGCGCAGTGGGCCCGGCCGAGCCGGGCACCGACCCAGTAGGCGAGCTCGCCGGTGAGCGTGCCCGAGGCGTGGTAGACGCCGACCAGGCGGCGCACGGGGATCCCGTCCCCGTCGGAGGCGGCGGGTCCGTGGTCGCGCTCGGTGCGAGGGTCGTCGATCGGGGTGGAGGAGGGGTCGGAGGTCACGTCGGAGGGAACCCCTCCCCGTGCTGGCGACTTCCCGTCCTCACGGCGACCGCCGCGCCCGACTGGGCGCGACACGCGGGGGCTCGTCGGGTTGCTTGGGGTAGACGGGCGGCCACGGCGCGTCGGGCAGCCCGGCGGCGCGGTCGCGCTCCCACAGCGCCACCAGCGGCGAGAGATCCTGGGGCTCGTCGTCCATGGGCGCCCAGGGGTCGCCCGAACCGGCGACCCGTGCCGGGACGGTGGCCAGCGTCAGGTCGTCGGGTCGGATCGTGTCGAGCTCGTCCCAGCCGAACGGGGTCGACACCTGGGCCCCGACCCGGGCCCGCACCGACCAGGCGCCGAAGACGGTCTTGTGGGGTGCGTTCTGGTTGAAGTCCACGAACACCCGTCGCCCCCGCTCCTCCTTCCACCACGCCGCGGTGAGCAGGTCGGGACGGCGTCGCTCGAGCTCCCGGGCCAGGGCCACCGCCGCGGACCGCACCCCGTAGGCGTCCCACTCGGGACGGAGGCGCACGTACACGTGGATGCCCCGCGAACCGCTGGTCTTCGGATAGCCGGCGATCCCCAGCGCGTCGAGGAGGCGCCGGGTCTCTTCGGCGGCCTCCCGGACGGCGTCGAAGCCGACGCCGGGCTGCGGGTCGAGGTCGATGCGCAGCTCGTCGGCATGGTCGGGGTCGGCGGCCCGGTACGGCCACACGTGGAACCCGAGGCAGCCCAGGTTGACCGCCCACACCACGTGGGCCGCATCGGCCACGACCATGGCCCGTGACGTGGTCCCGTTCGGGGTCGAGACGATCGTGGTCTCGAGCCAGTCGGGCGCGCTGTCGGGCACCCGCTTCTGGAAGAACGACGGCCCGCCGGCGCCCTCGGGGAAGCGTTGCAGCAGCACGGGCCGGCCCCCCATCGCCGCCAGCAGGGGCGTCTCGACGGCGAGGTAGTAGCGCACCAGGTCGAGCTTCGTGTCCCCCCGGGCCGAGAAGTACACCTTGGAAGGGTTCGAGACCGTGACCTCGCGGCCGGCGGCCTCGACGGTGGTCTGCTCCCGGGCCATCGCGGGCACGGTAGCGGCTCGGTGCGCGTCGAGCCCGCGCCCGGCGTGCGATCCTCGGACGGATCGAACAGCCCCTCGCGCCCGGTGGCGTGAGGGCGACGCCGGGAGGACGCCGATGGCCGGACGACTCGAGGGGAAGGTCGCCGTCGTGACCGGCGCCGCGGCGGGCATCGGGGCGGCGACGGCGACGGCGTTCGTGCGGGAGGGCGCGCAGGTGGTGGTCGTCGACCGGGACGGCGAGGGAGCCGAACGGGTCGCCGCGCAGCTGGGCCCACGGACCGTCGCCGTGCGGGCCGACGTCAGCCACGAGCAGGACGTCGTGGCGATGCTCGATGCCGCCGAGCGGGCCTTCGGTCGACTCGACATCCTGCACAGCAACGCCGCCGCAGCCCACCCCGCCGACCTCGACGTGGCGTCGACCCCGGATGCGGCGTGGGATCTCGCCTACCGGGTGACGCTGCTGGGCGCCGTGTTCGGGGCCCGGCACGCCGTGCCGCGCCTGGTCGCCGCCGGCGGTGGTGTCATCCTGCACACGGCGTCGGCGCAGGCGTTCATCGGCGACCACGCGCGCGTCGCCTACGGCGCAGCCAAGGCGGGGGTGGTGGCCCTCACCCGGTCGCTCGCCACCACCCACGGGCGCGCCGGCATCCGCTGCAACGCCATCTGCCCCGGTCTGGTCGTGTCGGACGCGGCACGAGCGCTGTTCCCGCCCCCGCTGCTCGACGCGGTCGTGCGCCACCAGGCCCTCGACCAGGTGTGCGAGCCCGACGACGTGGCGGCCCTGGCGGTCTTCCTGTGCAGCGCCGAGTCGCGGTGCATCACGGGTCAGGCCATCGTCATCGACGGCGGCCTGTCGGCCGTCGGCAGTGCGTCCGCGGATCTGGCCGAGCTGATCGGCTACGCCACCTGGGTGCCGCCGGCCACGACCGACCGGTAGGCGGGCGCGCCACCGGGCAGCCGACCGCGGCGGCGTGTGTGTCGACGTCGCTTCGCCGCCCGCGTGCCGCGGGGTTACCGTGCGGCCGTGCGAACCCGTCGCCTGGTGGAGCGGATCCGGTCGTCGTTGTGGTTCCTGCCTGCCATCTTCGTCACCCTGGCCATCGCCCAGGCGCTGGTCCTGCCGGAGCTGGAGGAGCGGCGCGGCGACGAGGGCGTGAGCACCTTCTTCTTCGAGGGTGGGCCCGACGGGGCCCGCGTCATGCTGTCCATGATCGCCGGCTCGACGCTGACGCTGACGGTGCTGGTCTTCTCCATCACGATCGTCGCCCTGCAGCTGGCGTCCAGCCAGTTCTCGCCCCGCGTGCTGCGCATGTTCCTGCGGGACTGGTACAGCCAGGCCGCGCTGGGCGTGTTCACCGCCACCTTCGCGTACTCGATCACCGTGTTGCGCGCGGTGCGCTCCGAGGAGGCGGGTGTCGAGGCCTTCGTGCCCCGGCTCTCGGTGGCGTTGGCCTTCTTCTGGGTCATGGTCAGCCTGGGGGTGTTCGTGCTGTACGTGCACCACACGGCGCGCGGTCTGCGCGTCATCTCGGTCATCCGCTCGGTCGGAGCCGAGACCCGCCACGCCATCGAGCGGGAGTACCCCGCAGCGGCCACGCCACCAGGATCGGCGCCCGAGGGTGCACCCGACGGCCTCGTGTCCTGGGAGGGAGCCGGCGGGGTCGTGACGGCGGTCGATGCCGAGCGCCTGGTGCGCCTGGCCGAGTCCCGCAGCGTGGTGCTGGTGCTCGTGCCCGGCATCGGCGACTTCGTACCCCACGGTGCACCGCTGCTCGCCGTGCACGGAGCCGGGGTCGTGGCGTCGGGCGACCTGACCCACCTGGTCGAGCTCGGTGTCGAGCGGACCATGGAACAGGACGTGCGCTTCGGCTTCCGCCAGCTCGTGGACATCGCCGAGCGGGCCCTGTCGCCGGCCGTCAACGACCCGACGACGGCCGTGCAGGCCCTCGACCAGATCCACGACCTGCTCCGCCTGTTGGCCCCGCGACCGTGGCCCTCCGGGCTGCACCGGGGCGACGACGGCACCGTGCGGTTGGTCGTTCGACCGCCCTCGTTCGACGACCTCGTGCACCTGGCCGTCGACGAGGTCCGTCTCGCCGGCGCCACCCAGGTGCAGGTCGACGCCCGGCTGCGGGGGATGCTCGAGGACCTGCTCCGCGTCGCCCGACCCGAGCGCATCGGGGTGCTGCGCGCCGAGCTGGATCTCCTGGTGGCCGGCATCGACCGCTCCATCACCGACGCCGCCGACCGGGCACTGGTCATGGAGCCGGACACGACCCGTCCGGGGTGAGCCGCGCCGGGTCGGCGGCACCCGGCGTCGCCGGCCCGAGATCCCGCCGCGTCCCGCCCCGTCGTTGCTACGCTTCCCGCCACCAGAGAAAGGAGGTGGTCCACCACATGAACGACTGTTGTCACGGGACCCTGGAGGTGGCTGGCCGCTGAGCGGCAGTCGGACCACTCGGTGGAATCCACACCAGTCCACCGCCGGATCGTTCGCCGGGAACTCGTCCCTCCCGGTTGCAGCAGGGCGAACCGGTTCTCTTCGATGAGTCGAGCACGGGGGGAGGTCTTCGGGCCTCCCCCCGTTGCCGTGGCGGTCCAGGCGACGACGCCCCGGGCGGTGACGTCGTCGTCGAGG
Organism: Acidimicrobiales bacterium; assembly: GCA_025456085.1. GTDB lineage: Bacteria > Actinomycetota > Acidimicrobiia > Acidimicrobiales > Acidimicrobilacustridaceae > JALOLF01. Next base: position 344 of record JALOLF010000038.1, on the reverse strand, counting down.
GCGGAGGCCGGCTCGATCCCCTCGACCGCCCGCCCGGTCTGACACGGAGTCGGATCGCCCACCACACTGGAGACGTGAGCACCCCCCGACACGTGGACATCGCCGTGATCGGCGGCGGACCCGCCGGTGCCGCCACCGCCATCCGGGCGGCTCGGTCCGGGTTGTCGGTCGTGGTGTTCGAGAAGGCGGCGCCGGGCCGCGACAAGGTGTGCGGCGACGGGCTGACCCCGCGGGCGGTGGCGGCGCTCGACGAGCTGAAGGTCGACCTCGACGACGCGCACCGCATCGACGGGCTGCGCATGGTCGCCAACCGGACCGTTCGTCAGCTCGACTGGCCCGGCGGC
>JALOLF010000037.1 GCA_025456085.1 Acidimicrobiales bacterium | reverse complement strand
ATGCCCGACCCGTTCACCCCCGAGTGCCTCGTGGTCGCCTCGGCCGGCACCGAGCGGTGGCTGCAGCTGCAGCTCGCGCAGCAGCTCGGCACCTCGGGGCCCGCACGGGCCGACGGCGTGGCAGCGAACCTCGAGCTTTTGTTCCCCGGCCGGTTCATCGCCCGGGCGCTGCACGACGAGCACACCGACGACGATCCGTGGCAGCTCGACCACCTGGTCTGGACGGTCCTCGAGGTGCTGCGTGGCGGCGACGAGGGACTGGGCTCGCTTACCGAACTCCCGGAGGGTGCCACCTGGTGGGGGCGCGCCCGGCGCCTGGCCGACCTGTACGACCGCTACCTGCTGCACCGACCCGACATGCTGCGGGCGTGGGCGGCGAGTGACGACGTCGATGCCGCCGGCCACCCCCTGAGCGCCACGACCCGCTGGCAGCCGCACCTGTTCCGCCTCGTGCGGGCCCGCATCGGACGGCCGAGTCCGGCCGAGGCGCGCCCGGAACGCCTGGCGGCGATCAGCGACGGCTCCCGGCCGTGCGACCTGCCCGAGCGGGTCTCGCTGTTCGGGCTCACCACGCTGCCCGGCGGACCGGCCTTCCTCGAGCTGCTCGACGCGGTCGCCGCGGGCCGCGAGGTCCACCTGTTCCTGCTGCAGCCGTCGGCGGGGCTCGCCGAGCAGGTCCAGCGCGCCCTCGCGACGACGCCGCTCGACTCCCTGGCCCGACAGGCCGACCGCACCCTCGACCTGGTCGCGCATCCACTGCTCCGCTCCTGGGCCCGCCCCCACCGCGAGGCGCTCGTCCTGCTCGCACGAGCCGGCCACACCGCCCGGGCACTGGAGGGCTCGGCGCCCGAACCGGCAGGCAAGCCGACTCGGCGAGCGGCCGCCGGCCCCCGTCCGGCGTCGCCGAACCTGCTGCAGCGCCTCCAGTCCGACCTGCGGGCCGGCGTCGCGCCCACCGGCGATCTCGTCCCACCACCCGGCGACGACTCGATCCGCATCCACTCCTGCCACGGCCCGACCCGCCAGGTGGAGGTCCTGCGCGACCAGGTGCTGCACCTCCTCGCCGACGACACCACCCTCGCCGAGGACGACATCGTCGTGCTCTGCCCGGCGCTCGAGCAGTTCGCGCCGCTGGTCGAGTCCGTCTTCGGGCCCAGCGCACCGGCCGGGACCGACCGCTGGCCCGACCAGGCCCCCCATGCCCACACCTCGGGCCCACCGGCGCTCGCCTACCGCATCGCCGACCGCTCGCTCCGCCACACCGTGCCGCTGCTCGCCGCCCTGTCCACGCTGCTCGAGCTGCTGGGCAGCCGCTTCTCGGACGCCGCAGTGCTCGAGTTCGTGAACCTCGCACCGGTTCGGCGCCGCTTCGACCTCGACGACCAGGCCGTCGACGCCATCGCCCGCTGGGTCGAGACGGCCGACACCCGCTGGGGCCTCGACGGCGAGCACCGTGCCGCCTGGGGCATCCCGGCCGACTACGAGGTCGGCTCGTGGCGCGCCGCGCTCGACCGCCTCCTGCTGGGCGTGGCGGCGAGCGACGACGACGACGCCCTGGTGGCCGGCCGGGTGGCACCGCTCGGCGTCGAAGGCGGCGACGTGGCGGTGGCCGGGCGTCTCGCCGACCTGCTCGCCCGACTGGACCGGCTCGCCTGCGCCGCCGGGGCGTCGCGGCCGCTGCACGCCTGGTGCCGACTGCTGCGCGAGGCCGCCGCGGAGCTGTTCGACTCGGCACCCCCCGACCGGTGGCAGCAGAACCGCCTGGCCAACGTGCTCAGCTCGCTCGAGACGGCTGCCGAGCTCGACGGCGCCCCGTGCACGGTCGAGCTGGAGTTGGCCGATGTGCGCCGGCTGCTCGGCCAGCACCTGCGCGGCACCGGTGGCCGGCCCGACTTCTTCCGGGGTGGCATCACCGTGTCGTCGCTCACCCCGCTGCGCAACGTCCGCTTCCGAGTGGTGTGCCTGCTCGGCATGGACGAGGGCGCGTTCGGCAGCGGGGGCGTCGACGGCGACGACCTGGTCGCACAGCTCCCTCGGCTCGGCGACCGCGACCCTCGGGCCGAGACCCGACAGGCCCTGCTCGAGGCGGTTCTCGCCGCCGGCGACCACCTCGTGCTCACCCGGACAGGCCACAGCGTCGTCACCAACCAGCCGGTCCCGGCGTCGGTGCCCGTCGCCGAGCTGCGCGATGTCGTCGCCGCCACGCTCCACGCCGACGTCCGCGAGCAGGTTCTCGAGGACCTCGAACGGGTCCACCCCCGACAGCGTTTCGACGAGCGGAACTTCGAGCCGGCGTCCCCCTGGAGCTTCGACCCCGTCGCCCGCGACGGCGCGGTCGCGCGCACCCGCCCGCGTGGCGAGCGGCCGCCGTTCCTGCCCCGGCCCCTCGAGGCCGCCGACCCCGACGTGATCGACCTCGCCGACCTGCGCGAGTTCCTCGACCACCCGGTGAAGCACTTCCTGCGCCGGGTCCTGCGTGTCCAGGTGCCCGAGCGACCCGAGCGCTCGGGTGGGCGGCCCGTGCAGCCCGTCCCCGGCGCCAGCGGGGCGCCACGCGCACCCGAAGGTCGCGACCTCGTGGTCGAGCTCGACGCCCTGCAGACCTGGAAGCTGGCGGACCGACTGCTCGCGCACCGCCTCGACGGCGGGGCGTTCGACCGCTTCGCCCGACGGGAGCTGGCGGTGGGGACCCTCCCACCGGGGCGCCGGGCGCAGGCGGAGCTCGACGACGCGGACGCCCGCACCGCTCCGCTGCTGGCGGCACTGGCCGAGCTCGGGTTCCTCGGCGCACCGGCCACCCCGCGCCTCATCGATCTCACCCTGCCCGACGGGACGCGCCTCGTCGGCGCCACGAACGACGCACGGGGCCGCCACCCCGGGCCGGTCGCCGTGCGACCGGGGGAGATCGGTCCGCAACACCACCTCGCGGCCTGGCTCGAGCTGATGCTGTTGGTGGCCGCCGATCCCCGCACCCCGTGGTGGTCGGTGAGCGTCGGCTACGACGCCCGGAAGAAGATCGCGGTCGTCGACGCCCTCGCGGTGGCGACGACCGACCCGCAGGAGCGCCGGCGCGGCGCCGAGGCGGCGCTGGCGGTGGCCGTCGACTGCTTCCGCCGAGGGCGTCGCGAGCCCGCACCGCTGTTCCGCAAGCTCTCCCACGCCCTCACCCACGACGGCCATCCCGCCCGGGCGTGGGACCCGGGCCAGCGGCACGGCGGCGACCGCCTCGACGTCTGGAACCGCATGGCCTTCGACAACGCCACCCTGGAGCACCTGCTGGCGGTACCGGCCCGACCCGACGACCCGCCGGGCAGGGCCGAGGGCCGGGTGCTGCGCTGGGCCCAGCACCTGTGGACCGCGGTCGACGGCTCCACCGTCGACCCGCTCGGCGACGCGCACGACCGGGGCGACGAGCAGGACGCGCCGTGAGGGCGGGAGCGCGGTTCGACCTCGCAGGCCCGCTCCCCGCGGGCCGCCTGGCCATCGAGGCCAGCGCCGGCACGGGCAAGACCTATGCGCTGTCCACGCTGGCTGCCCGCTACGTGGCAGAGGCCGGCGTGGCGATCGGCGAGCTGCTCGTCGTGACGTTCACCCGTGCCGCCGCCGCCGAGCTGAAGGACCGTGTGCGAGCCAGACTCGTGGAGTTCGCCGCAGCCCTCGCCGACGACGCGCCAGCCGACGCCACGCGCCCCGACGGCCTGCCGGACGGGCTCGACGACGTGACCCGGGCGACGTGGCGCGCACGGGTCGCCACCGCGGTCGCGGACTTCGACGCCGCCACGGTCACCACGATCCACGGGTTCGCGCAACAGGTGCTCGGCACCCTCGGCTCCACGGTCGACACCGACCCCGACGCCGTGCTCGTCGACGACGCCGACGCACTGATTCGCCAGGCCGCCACCGACCTGCTCACCACGGAGGCGGTCCTCGACCGGCATCCCGACGAAGCCGTCCCCGGGTTCGCCGATCTGGTCGCCGCGGCGGCGCTGGCCTTCGGCAACCCGGCCGCCCGGCGAATCCCCTCCACCGACCCCGCCGAGTCCACCCCCGACGCGGCACGACGCCGCCGTCTCGTCGAGCAGCTCGACGCATCGGTCCGCAGCCGTCGACGTGCCGCGGGCACGCTGTCCTTCGACGACCTGCTCGTGCAGCTGCGCGACGCGCTGGAGCGCCCCGGGAGCGGTCGAGCCGCCCGACGCCTGCTGCGGGAGCGCTACCGGGTGGCCCTCATCGACGAGTTCCAGGACACCGACCCCGTGCAGTGGGCGATCTTCGACGCCCTGTTCGGCAGACCCACGACACCCGACGAAGGGCCGGCCACGACCTTGGTGCTCGTGGGCGACCCCAAACAGGCGATCTACGCCTTCCGCGGAGCCGAGGTGCACACCTACCTCCAGGCGGCGCACAGCGCCGGCACGTCTCGCGCCAGCCTGGGCGTCAACTGGCGCTCCGACGAGCACGTCCTCACGGCACTCGAGGCGCTGCTGTCGGGCGCCACGTTCGGTGACGAACGCATCTCGTTCCAGCCGGTCGAGGCCTCCGAGCCGGCGCGGGGCCGACGTCTGCGCGACCGTGGAGACGACGCGCTGGCCTCGGTGTCGCTACGGCTCGCCGTGGGACCCGAGGTCCCACGCCAGAAGAACAAGTCCCGCCGTGCCCTGGTCGACGCCTTCGCGTCGGTGGTCCTGCCCGACCTGGCCACCCACCTGCGCGATCTGCTGGAGACGGCCGTCGTCCCCGACGAGGACGTGGAGAACGGCACTCGGCCGCTTCGCCCCGACGACATCGCCGTGCTGATCGCGGCCAACTGGGAGGCCCCCCTCGTCCGCGACGCGCTGCTCCAGGTGCAGATCCCGGCCGTCATCGCCCGCGGCGACAGCGTGCTCGAGTCCGAGGCGGCGACGCAATGGCACTGGCTGCTCGCCGCGCTCGAACGACCCAGCGACGCTCGCCGCGTCCGCGCCGCGGCGCTGTCGTGGTTCGTCGGCTGGACCGCAGCCGAGGTGGCCGTGGCCGACGACACCGCTCTCGGCGACCTGCAGGAGCGGCTGCACCGCTGGGGCCAGCTGCTCACCGAGCGCGGCGTCGCGGCGTGGCGGGGCGTGCTGTGGGCCGAGACCGGCGTAGCGGCCCGGGTGCTGGGCCGCGTCGACGGCGACCGCGCCATGACCGACCTCGACCACGTCGGCGAGCTGCTGCAGCTCGCCTCGGGGAGCCGCACCAGCCCGACGAGCCTGCTCGACACGTTCGAGCAGCTGCACGCCGGATCCGCCAGCGGGGATCCCGACGACGACGTCTCCGCCCGTCGCGTGGAATCCGAGGCCCGAGCCGTGCAGATCATGACGACCTTCGTCGCCAAGGGACTCGAGTTCCCGGTGGTGTGCTGCCCGTCGCTGTGGCGGCAGACCGGCGCGAAGGCATCGGCCAACGTGTACTGGGACGCCGGAACCGGTCAGCGGGTGGTCGACGTGGCCACCGACCTGACCTGGCCCGACCAGGCCGGTCACGACGCTCGCCACGAGCGGGCCGACCGCGAGGCCGTCGGCACCAATCTGCGACTCCTGTACGTGGCGCTCACCCGTGCGCGCCACCACACTGCGCTGTGGTGGCTCCCGGCCAGCGGCGCCGAGCGCACCGGCCTCGCCCGCGTGCTGTTCGCCCGCGACGAGCACGGCGCCATCGACGCAGAGCAGTTCACGGCGCCGACGGTCCCCGCACCCGTCGACGAGACGGCCCTCGACGCGCTGACCCCGCTGCTGCTGGCCGGGGGCGACGCCCTCGCGGCCACGGTGATCGACCGTCCCTCGACCCCCGCCCGAGCGTGGGCCGGCGCCAACCCCCCGGCGGTCGAACCCCTGTCGGCGGCCACACTGGAACGCGAGCTCGAGCGGGTGCGGGGCCGGTGGTCGTTCACCGCCGTCACCGCGCGGGGCCACGACGACCGGCCGGCACCGGGCGACCCCCTCGACGACTCCCTCGGCGACGCCGGTGCCGCCGACGAACCGGCCGCGGTGGTGCCGCCCCCTGCCGACGTCCACGTCGTGCCCGACCCGGCGGCCCCGCCCGACCCGGCACGCCCACCGATGCTGCTCGGCGACGTCGAGGCGGGCGCGGGCTTCGGCACCCTCGTCCACGAGGTGCTGGAGCGGGTGGACTTCGCCGCACCCGATCTCGAGGACCAGCTCGGGGCCGTGCTCGCCGACCGGCTCGCCTGGAACCCCTGGCCCGTCGACGAACGGCGCGTGGTGGACGGACTGGCCGCGGCGCTGCGCACGCCACTGGGGCCGCTCTTCGCCGGGCGACCCCTGTGCGAGCTCCGAGCAGCCGATCACCTCGACGAGCTCCGCTTCGAGCTGGGCCTCGGCACAGGCGGCACCGCGGCGAGCGACGCCGCCGTCGGCCGTCTGCTGCTCGACCACCTCGGCCCGACCGATCCGCTCCACCCGTGGGCGACGCAGCTGGCCGCAGGTCCGTTCTCGGCGGTGCTGGCGGGCCACCTGACGGGATCCGTCGACCTCGTCGCCCGGGTCCGCCACGACGACGGGGAGCGCTTCGTGGTGGTCGACTACAAGACGAACCGGCTCGGGCCGCGGGACCGTCCGGCGAGCCTCGACGACTATCACCCGAGCCGCCTCGTCCCCGCCATGTCGGCCCACCACTACCCGCTGCAGGCGCTGCTGTACGCGGTGGCGCTGCACCGCTACCTCCGCTGGCGACGACCCGGCTACGACGCCGGGACCCATCTGGGGGGAGTCGGCTACCTGTTCCTGCGGGGCCTGGTGGGGCCGGACACACCGACGACGGACGGCGGCGTTCCCTTCGGGCTGTTCTCCTGGCAGCCCCCGGCCGCGCTCGTCGAGGAGCTCAGCGATCTGCTCGACGGCACCCACAGGCTCGCGGGAGGTGGCGGATGATCGACCGACGCGGCACCCGCCCGCTGCTGCCCCCCGGCACCGAGGCCCTGCGTCCGTTCGTCGACGCCGGCGTGCTCGACGCCGCGCCCGTGCACGTCGCCGCCGCGATCGCCCGCACCATCCCCACCACCAGCGACGACGTCTTGCTCGCCGCTGCGCTGGCGGTGCGCGCCACCCTGCTCGGCCACGTGTGCGTCGAGCTCGCCCGGGCGGCGACCCTCGTCACGGCCGCGCCGGGCGGCGACGAGTCGGCCGACGACCAGGGCGACGACGGGGATGACCGTTCCGCGCTGCCCTGGCCCACGCTCGAGCGGTGGGCGGCGGCGCTGCGCATGAGCGACGCCGTCGTCGTTCCGGGCGCCGACGGCGGCGGTGCGCCGCGCCCGGCCGCCGGGGCGGACGTGCGACCCCTGGTGTGGGACGGGCGTCGCGTCTACCTCGAGCGCTACTGGCGCTACGAACGCGCCGTGGGTGACGACCTCGCCCGACGGGTCACCACGGCCACGACGGCCACGACGACGAGCGCAGGCCTCGAGGCGGCGCTCGACCGGTTCTTCGGCCCTGCCGACCCGCTCGAGCCCGACCTGCAACGGCGGGCCGCAGCGGCGGCGCTGACCCGGTCCCTCGCCGTGGTCGCCGGCGGCCCCGGTACCGGCAAGACCCGCACCGTGGCGCGTCTGCTGGCGGCCGCACACCAGCTCGCGCAGGACGAGGGCCGCACCCTGCAGGTGGCGCTCGCCGCGCCGACCGGCAAGGCCGCGGCGCGCATGACCGAGGCCGTGCACCGCGCCGTGGCCGAGGCCGCGCTCCCTCCGGCACTGACCGCATCCGTCCTGGCCGCCGAGGCGAGCACCCTGCACCGCCTCCTCGGGGTGCGCGACGACGTCCGGTTCCGCCACGACCACGCCGATCCGCTCCCCCACGACCTCGTCGTCGTCGACGAGACCTCGATGGTGGCCCTGCCGCTGATGGCCCGCCTGCTCGACGCGCTGCGACCCGATGCCCGGATCGTGCTCGTCGGTGATCCGAACCAGCTCGCGAGCGTCGAAGCGGGCGCCGTGCTGGGCGACCTCGTCGGCCCCGCTGCAGCCAGCGCGGGCGAACCTCCCGCAGGTCCGCTGGCACCGGCCATCGTGGTGCTGCGCCGGGTGCACCGCTTCGCGGCCGACTCGGCCATCGCCGTGCTGGCCGACGCGGTGCGCACCGGCGACGCCGACCGAGCCCTCGCCGCCCTGCGTGACGCCGACGACGCGGAGGCCCGCCGGATCGATCCTTCCGACCCACGGGCGCTCCGGGAGCTGCACGCCGAGGTCGCGGCCAATGCCGCAGCCGTGGCGGGCGCGGCGCTGGCCGGCGACGGCGAGGCGGGGCTGCACCTCGCCACCGAGGTGAAGGTGCTGTGCGCCACCCGGTACGGGCCGCTCGGCTCCACCGCCTGGACGAGCGAGATCGAGCGCGCCGCCGCCCGGCTCGTCGACGATCTCGCGGTGGCACGCGAGTGGTACGTCGGGCGGCCGGTCATCGTCACCCGCAACGACTACCTGACCGGTGTCTTCAACGGCGACACCGGCCTCGTGGTACGGCGGGCGGGCCGGCCCACGGTCGCCTTCCCCTCGGCAGACGGACTCCGCCACCTGGCCCCCTCGCAGCTCGACGCGGTGGAGACGTGGTGGGCCATGACGATCCACAAGAGCCAGGGCTCGGAGTTCGCCCACGCGGTCGTGTCCCTCCCGTCGGGCGGCTCACGGATCCTCACCCGGGAGCTGCTCTACACCGGCATCACACGGGCGAAGCAGCGGGTCTCGATCGTGGCTGACGAGCAGACCCTGCGAACCGCCATCGCCCGACCGATCGCCCGGGCCTCCGGCCTCCGGGACCGCTTCTGGCCGACGAGCTGAGCCGCACCAGCCCGTGTCGGGCACCGACGGCACCACCGGTCGGGGTCAGATGTCGATCTCGGTGATGGGGATGAGCTCGAGCTCCACCTTCACGTCGCGCAGCCCGGCGTCGTCGAGGCGGGCCCGCAGCTCCTCGGGATCGGGCTCGGGCAACTGGCCGGTGGCGCGCACCACGACCACGTCGGGGCGGCTGGTGACCGACACCACTTCCCAGCCCGAGGACTCGGCCCAGGCACCGGCGGTGTGGTTCACGTCGGCCTCGGTCGTGGTGATGGCGTTGATGCGCTGCGAGGAGAGCGCCAGCGGCACGCTGACCACCACGAGGCTGGCCACGATCACGGCCACGGCCCGGCCTCGGCGCACCCGGCGCTCGGTGCCGTCCGGCTTGACCGTCACCCGCCGGTGCACCCGGTAGGCCCCCATGACCACCAGCCCGCTGGCCAGGATGGCGCTCACGTTGGCGGTGAACAGCAGCAGGGCGCCCAGGCTGTCCGAGGTGGCGCCGGACTCCAGCGTGAGTCCCACCACGGCCAGCGGCGGCACCAGCGAGATGGCGATGGCCACCCCGGGCAGGGTGTCGGCGATGTCGTCGCGGGCCAGGGCGATCGAGCCCACCGCCCCCGTGGCCAGCGCGGCCAGCAGATCGACGATGCGGGGGCTCACCCGTCCCGCGACCTGGCCGTTGGTGGCTGCGGTGACGTCGCCGGTGACGAACACCCCCAGCAGGTACCCGATGGCCACCACCGCCACCGCGCCGGTGAGCACCAGGGCCAGGCACCGCAGCAGGTTCCGGCGGTCGGCCAGCACCACCGCCAGCAGGGTCCCCAGGATGGGCACCATCAGCGGTGCCACGATCATCGCCCCGATGACGGTGGCGGTGGAGTCCGCCACGACGCCGGCCGAGGCGATGACCGCGGCCAGCACGAGCAGCAACCAGAACCGGCTCAGCTTCCGGCCCAGATCGGGCTCCTCGAAGAAGAGCTGATCGCGCATGCGGGCCACGTCGGCGTCGGTCACGCTCAGCACCGAGGTCCTCCTCGCAGGGCGATCCGGGTCGACCGCCCCGGATGGGCGGGCATGGACAGCCGGCTCACGACCGGCCCGCGGCTCGCCCGGCGCGACGCCCGAAGAACGTGCCGTCCCCCAGGGAGATGCCCGACACGTAGCCGGCACCGGCGATGCCCGCCGTGGTGCGGCCGGCCGCGAACAGCCCCGGCACGGGCGTGCCCACCTGGTCGAGCACCTCACCGTCGATGGAGGTCCGCAGACCCCCGAGGGTGAAGGGGGCGTAGATGCTCGACGCCACCCGCAGGTCGACCACCCCGTAGGGCGGGCGCAGCGGCCGCACCCACTGCGGTGCCTTGTGGAAGTCCGGGTCCTCGCCCCGCTCGGCGTGCGCGTTGTACCGCTCGAGGGTGGCCTGCAGCGAGCCGGGCGGCAGACCGATCTCGACCTCGAGCTCGGCTGCGGACGCCGCCACCCACCTCGGCTTGGAGCCCACCAGGTTCACGGCGAACGTGTCGTCGTCGTGCACGAAGTACACCTGCCCGTCCTGGCGCAGCAGGAACTCCTTGCCGAGTCGCCCCAGGTACGTGTCCTCGTTCAGGAAGCGCTCGCCCCGGCCGTTGACCAGCACGCCCCGCACCAGCGTGCGCGGCGGGGTGAGGGGCAGTCCGACCTCGATGTGGTGCATGCCCTCGAGCGCGGCGCCGACGCCCTGGGCCATGCGGATGGCCCGGCCGTCGTCGTGGTCGGTGCCCAGGGGCACCAGCGCCCGCAGCGCCTCCGGGCAGTAGTGCTCGACCATGGGCCGGTTGAACATGAACCCACCCGCGGCCAGCACGACGCCGCGCCGGGCCCGCACCGGCGTGTCCACCCCGTCGACCGTGGCCACCACACCCACCACGACCCCGCCGTCGACCACGAGGCGCTCGGCCACGGCGTCGGTCACCACCCGCGCCCCGGCGACGTGCACGGCCGACAGCAGGCACTGCATGAGGAACCCGCCGGCCGAGTCGGGGAACTGCGGGTGGTGGCCACGGGGCACCGGTGGCGCGATCTCGGTGAAGGGCCAGGAGTCCTCCCCGCCGCTGAACACCAGACCCGAGTCGTCGGGCGGCTCCCGATTGGGCTCGGGGTGGAAGCGCGACGCGAAGGGCACGCCGTGCTCGACCAGGAACCCGAAGTGCTCGACGCTGCCCTCGCAGTAGGCCCGCACCTTCGCCTCGTCGCCGCCCGGACAGGCGGCCAGCAGGAACCGGGCCATGTCCTCGGCGGTGTCGCGGAACCCACAGGCGGTCTGCACCGGTGTGCCGCCGCCCAGGTAGATGAGGCCGCCGGACATGGCCGAGGTGCCCCCGCCCAGGGGCGCCGCCTCGAGCGCCAGCACCTCGGCGCCGGCCTCGGCGGCGGTGATGGCGGCACAGGCGCCGGCACAGCCGAGGCCCACCACCACCACGTCGGCCTCCAGCTCGAAGCGACCCACCGCACCGGCGGGCAGGGCTTCGATGGGTCCGGCCTCCGGGCCGGTCGCTGGTTCGGGCTCGCCCCCGTCGGTCGCCACGGCGCCATCTTGCCACCGGCACCGCTCCGCCACGCTGACCCGACCCGCACGGAGCCGTGACGCCGAGTGGTGCTCCGGGCCGGCATCGGCAAGCCTGGTCCCATGGCCCGGGTCTGGTACCACGTGTTCCCCTTGGGGGCGGTGGGAGCGCCCCGCGTCAACGACCCCGAGGCGCCGGTGGTGCCTCGCCTCGAGCGCCTGCGGGCGTGGCTGCCCCACATCGCGGACCTGGGTGCCACGACGCTGCTGCTGGGCCCGGTGTTCGAGTCCTCCACCCACGGCTACGACACGATCGACCACGTCCGCGTCGACCGCCGCCTGGGCGACGAGGAGGACCTGGTGCGCCTCGTCGCGCAGGCCCGGGACCTCGGGATCGGCGTGGTGCTCGACGGCGTGTTCAACCACGTGGGCCGGGACCACCCCAGGTTCCGACGCCTGCTGGCCGAGGGACCCGACAGCGCCGCGGCCCGGTGGTTCCACGTGTACCCCAACCCGTCCACCCCCGACGGCTTCACCTACGAGATGTTCGAGGGCCACGCGGCGTTGGTCACCCTGCGCCACGACGAGCCCGAGGTGCTCGACCACGCGGTGGCCGTGGCGTGCCACTGGCTCGACCGGGGCGTCGCCGGATGGCGCCTCGACGCGGCCTATGCCGTGCCGCACCGCTTCTGGCGGTCCTTCACCGAACGGGTCCGGGCCCGGCACCCCGACGCGGTGCTCGTCGGGGAGGTGATCCACGGCGACTACGCCGACTTCGCGTCCCACACGGGGATCGACCTCGTGACCCAGTACGAGCTGTGGAAGGCCATCTGGAGCTCACTCAACGACGCCAACCCCCACGAGCTGGCCTGGGCCCTCGAGCGCCACGAGCAGTTCTGCCACGCGTTCACGCCGCTCACCTTCGTGGGCAACCACGACGTCACCCGCATCGCCAGCCGGCTCGACGACCCCGCCCAGCTGCCGCTGGCCCTCGCCGTGCTGTTCACCGTGCCCGGCGTCCCGTGCGTCTACGCCGGTGACGAATGGGGCACCACCGGCGTGAAGCGCGACGAGGCGGGCGGTGACGACGACGTCCGCCCCCCGCTGCCCGACGCTGCGCCCACGGGGACCGACGGCGTCGGCCGGCTCGACGGCCCAGCGGCATCGGTGCTGGCGCTGCACCGCGACCTGATCGCGGCCCGCCACCGCGACCCGTGGCTGGAGACGGGTCGCCTCGACGTCGTGGAGGTGACCCAGCACCGCCTCGTCTTCCGGGTGAGCGACGTCGACGACGGACGGTCGCGCACGGTCGCCCTCGACTACGGCGGGACCTCGGTGGCGGTGTCCTGACCGACCGGCTCCGAGGACGACCACGCGGGCCGCCTCGGCGCGCGGATCCGGGCCGAGCCGCGACGCCAGGCGGTCGCCGCTACGTCCTCGCTGCCCCACACCGCGGCGAGGAAGGCCCGGAACCCCCGCGCCGCGTCGAGCGCCGGCTCGTGCCGGGTCAACAGGAGGTACCGCACCGCGGTGTTGGGCAGATGGCCGACCAGGGGTACCGGCCCCGGCAGGGGTCTCGTCTCGACCCGGTGCGCCACCCGCGCCCGGGGCCCGCGAGGAGCGGCCCCGAGCGCCTCCACCACCTCCGACGGCACGTCCAGCCCCGCCCGACCGCGCAGGAAGCGGAACGCCTCGGCCAGGGTCGGGCTCACCCGGCGCCGCCGGGCCTGGGCCACGAGTAGGGACCAGTCGATCCGATCCCCCTGCGTGCGCAGGAGCGCGGCGCTGTCGGCCACCCACCGCAGACGGTTCCGATGGCCACCGAACGCTCCGTGCAGACAGGTGTGCACCAGGTGGTCGGTGGGGCACGCCGACAGCACGATCGAGTCGCCGAGGCGCAGCGGCTCGGCCCGCTCCCACCACTCGTCGGGCCGCACCCCGGTTGCTGCGGGGTCCCAGGGCCGGGTGCGGGCCAGCCCGGGGAGCCCGAGCGAGCGGTGCGCCATCCAATGCACGTCGACGGCCACGCCGTCGGCCCGATGCAGCGGGACCCCGTGGCGGGTGGCGTAGAACTGCCGGTCGGCAAGCGGGCGTCCCGCGTAGCCGAGCCCGGCCAGCACCGCCACGGCGTCGTCCACGTGGCGCGGCGGGACCAGGACGTCGATGTCGGTCATGGGCCGCAGCGCAGCGTGCTCGTAGGCCACCGAGGCCAGCGCCGTGCCTTTCAGGGCCATCGCCGGCACCCCCGCACCGACCAGCGCGGCCAGCGCCTCCTCGGCACCGCGCAGCAGGTGGCGCGTCCGCATCCAGGCCAGGCGCCGCAGCCCGACGATGCGGGGGAGGTCGGGATCGTCCAGCCCCGCGGCGCGCAGGGTGCGGTGCACGAGGGGCAGGAGGCGCACCTGCTCGCCGTCGGCCCGGTCCAGATCGAAGCGGGGACGCAGCTGCCGCCACGCCACGGCGCCGCGGTCGTCGGGGTACAGCGCTGCGATGAGCAGCAGCTCGTCGTCACCGGCGGGGAGCCAACGAGGCTGCGGGCGCATCGGCGTACGGGACTCCAGAGGCGAGGAACGGGACGGGCCGGGACCGGGACCGGGACCGGGATGCCCCGCCCGGTGCCGGCCGGTGGGTGACAATACCGGCATGCACAGCCCCCGCATCGTCGTCGACCACGCCCGCTTCGCCCACGACACCGTCGACGACGAGACGATGATCATCGACACCGTGACCGGCCAGCTCGTGCTGCTCGACGGCATCGCCACCACCCTGTGGGACCACCTGCGGGCGACGGCCACCGTCGACGAGCTCGTCGAGCAGGTCCGCGGCCGGTTCGGCGAGGAGGCCGCGGCCGAGACCCGATCCTTCCTGGCGGAGCTGCACGACACCGGGCTGGTGATCGACGCCCCCGAGCCGGAGCCGGAACCGGCTGACACGCCGGCCGGCGACCCAACCGGCGCAGAGGCGGCATGGCCCTCCTCGTACGCGCCACCGACCATCGAACGCATCGACGAGATCGCCGACATCATGGCCATGGATCCCATCCACGACGTCGACGCCTCGCTCGGCTGGCCCCACACCCGTCCCGGTGCCATCGGGTGACGGGCCCCGGCTCCGGCGCGGCGCCGGCGCAACCCGTGCCCCTCGATCTCGACCTCGAGATCGCCGGGCACGCCCTACGCCTCACCGCCGGTGCCGCAGCGGGCGCGGCCGTCGGGCCCGCCCTGTGCCACCTGGCCGCCCGCCCCTCGCCCGGCGCCGACCCCCGCGACGCCACGCCCTGGCGGTGCTGGGAGTCCGCGGCGCCGCATCCGCTGTGGCGCGGTGACGCCCCGGGGCCCGGCCGCCTCGACCGGACCGGCCTGGTCGTGACCCGCCCGGACCCGCCGGTGGTCGAGGCCTTCGACACCGTTGCGGGCCTGGAGCTGTGGGGTGCGCCGGGAGCGCTGGCCGGCGGCGACGTCCGGGCCCACCCGGCCAGCACCGCGCTGGCGGCGTGGTTGGCGACCCGCGACGTGCAGGTCCTGCACGCAGCAGCCGTCGCCTACGACGGGCGGGCCGCGCTCGTGCTGGGTCCCGGCGGCACCGGCAAGTCGACGACGGCGCTCGCCTGCCTGCACGACGGCGCCGACTACCTCGGCGACGACCTCACCGCCATCGAGATCGCCCCCACCCCGACGGTCCACGCCCTGTACGCCACCGCGAAGCTCACCCCCGACGCCGACCGTGCCCTGTCGCTCCACGCCTGGCCGACGCTCGGCGAGACGCCGAAGGGCAAGCGGGTGGTCGCCGTCGCCGACGCCGATGCCCTGGCACGGCGCGCCCGGGTCGAGGCCCTCGTGTTCCTCGACCCGCCCGCCGCGCAGGTGGCGGGCCCCAGACGCCTACCTCGCCGGGCCGTGGTGCGCGCCCTGGCACCCACCGCCCTCAAGGCCGGCCTCGGCGCGGGCAGCCTGGCGCAGTGGCTGACCGCAGCGGCCACCCTGGCCCGGGAGGTACCGGCGTGGGCCATCACCCCCTCCTGGGACCTCGTGGCGCTGGCCCGTGCGGTGCGCGTCGCCGTCGAACGGTCGACCACGGAGCACGGGTGAGCCCCGCCCTCGACGTCCCGGTGCTGCTGGTGCTGTTCGCCCGGCCCGACAAGCTCCGCCCGGTGTTCGAGCGAATCCGGGCGGCGCGACCGCGCACGCTGCTGGTCGCCACCGACGGACCACGGCCCGACCATCCCGAGGACGCCGACGCCTGTCGGGCCTCCCGGGCGGTGGTCGACGTCGACTGGCCGTGCGAGGTCCTTCGCACCGACGCCCCCGAGAACCTGGGATGCGACCGACGGCTCACCTCCGCGCTCGACTGGGCCTTCGACCACGTCGAGCGGGTCATCGTCATCGAGGACGACATCGTGGCCGAACCCGACTTCTTCGGCTTCGCGTCCACCATGCTCGAGCGCTACGAGGACGACCCGGTGGTCATGCACGTGACGGGGCGCAACGAGCTCGGGCGCTGGGGTTCCCCCGCACAGGACCACCTCCGGGTGCTGCGCGGCAGCGTGTGGGGGTGGGCGACCTGGGCGCGGGCCTGGCACACCCGTGGGTCCGTGCTGGGTCGACTCGACGATCCCGACCTCGACGTCCGGCTCGCCGAGCACGCCGCGGACCCGATCGTGGCCGAGCACCTGGCCCTACACCTCGCGACGGCGCGCGACGGCACGTTGGGCGCCTGGGACGTCACGTGGAGCCTGGCGCGGGCCCTGGTCGGCGGACTGTGCGTGGCGCCGACGGTGAACCTGGTGCGCAACGTCGGCTTCGGTCCGACGGCGACCCGCACCACCCACCACGGCGACCTACGAGGGGGGCTGCCGTCGTTGCGGTGCGCAGCCCCGGCGGCGGGGAACGCTCCGGACGGGCCACCCCGGCGCGATCCCCGCTACGACCGCTGGGGCATCCTGGTCGACCTGATGAGCACCTACCGCGACCCCGCCGCCGCCCGGCGCCTGGCCCGGGCGGGTGACCTGCTGGCACGGGCCCGCCCCGACGGTCGCGCCGCCCGACACCACCTCACCCCGTTCACCGTGCCCTGCGAATCCCTGGCCGTGCTGGAGCACGTGCGGGCCGCCGGGTCGTCGTCGGGGGCACTCGACGCCCTCACCGTCGAGCTGCGGCGGGCCTGCGACGAGCAGGGGGCGGACCGGTGAGCCCCTCAGGAGCGCCGGTGTCGGTGATCGTGGCGGTACGCAACGGCGCTGCGCACCTTCCGACGGCGCTGCGCAGCCTCCTCGACCAGGATCCGGCGCCCGACGAGATCGTCGTCGTGGACGGCGGGTCGAGTGACGGCAGCGCCTTCGTGGCCCGCGCCACCGCCGGGGTGCGGGTCCTCGACCAGCACGGGCGGGGGCTGGGCGGCGCCCGCAACCAGGGCCTGCGGGCCTCCCGCCACGAGCTCATCGCCTTCTGCGACGCCGACGACCGTTGGCTGCCGGGCTCCCTGCGGGTGCGACTCGAGCACCTGCGCCGCCGGCCCGGGTGCGGGGCGGTGGTCGGGCGGTGCGTCACCGTCGCGCTGGCCGGCGAGGTCGTGCCCGACCGGCGCCTCGACACGCTCGGCAGCCCGACCCCGGGCTACACGCCGGGTGCGCTCCTGGTGCGGCGCCCGGTGCTCGAGCGCGTCGGCCCCTTCGACGAGGACTTGGCCATCGGCGCGGACACCGACTGGTTCGTGCGCCTGGTCCAGTCCGGTGAGGGCCTCGACCTGCTCGACGATGTGGTGCTCGCCAAGGGCGCCCGTGTCGCCAGCCTCTCCGACGACGTCGCCTCCTACCGCACCGAGCTCCTCGCGGTCGCCCGGGCCTTCGTGGCTCGCCGACGGACCGATGGCGGGATCCAGCCCGCAGACCGGCCGTGACCGCCCCCACGCCCACAGGGTCCCGCCCCGTCCGCGTCCTGCACGTGCTCCCCCGTTTCATCGGCGGCGGACCCGAACGCTCGGTGCTCACCCTGGCCCGCCACGCCGCGGCACAGGGCACCCGCCACGAGCACGTCATCGCCGTGCTCGAGCCGCCCCTCGCCTCGCGACTGGTGCTGCAGGCCCGCCGCCTGGGCATCGCCGTGGTGCCGCGCCCAGACGACGAGACGCTGCGGGCGCTGGTGCGCGACACCGACGTGGTGCAGATCCACTACTGGAACCACCCGGAGCTGCGCCGCCTCCTGGAGACGGTCGAGCTGCCACCGGCCCGGATCGTGGTGTGGGCACGCGTCCTGGGCACGACGGTGCCGCAGGTCCTCCCCGCCGAGCTGGGACGCTTCACCGACCGCCTGGTGCTCACCAGCGACACCAGCCGGGACAGCGACGCCGTCGCGGCAGCCCTCGCCGCCGGCACGCGGGTGACGACGATCCCGGGGGTGACCGACCCCGCCCGCCTGGAGGGGTGCACCTCGTCCCATGGCGACGGCCGCTGCGTCGGCTACCTGGGCTCGGTCGATCCCACCAAGCTGCATCCCCGCTTCGTCGAGCTCGCAGCGGCCGTTCCCGTGGCCGACGCCCGCTTCGTGGTGTGCGGCGGAGGTGGGGGCGAGGAGGCCCTGCGGCGGCGGGCCGACGAGCTCGGCCTCGGGGCCCGCTTCACGGCGCGCGGCCACGTCGAGGACATCTGCCGTGCGTTCGGGGAGTTCGACGTCTTCGGCTACCCGCTGGCCGCCGACACCTTCGCCACCAGTGAGAAAGCGCTCCAGGAAGCGATGTGGGTCGGTCTCGCGCCGGTCGTGCTCCCCCACGGCGGCGCGGCCGAGCTGGTCGAGGACGGCGTGACCGGCCTCGTCGCCACCACCGAGGCCGACTACCCGGCCGCCGTCGCCCGTCTGCTGCGGGACGGGCCGCTGCGGCGCCGACTCGGCGACCAGGCCCGCCGTTGGGTGCGGACCGCCTTCGACCCGGCACGGTGGGCCCGCGTCGCGGTCGACCTCGTCGACGAGCTGGCCCGCGAGCCGCGTCGGGGCCGGGACCGCCTGCCCGGCGGCGGCCGGAGCGGCGCGGCGAGCTTCGTTCGGTCGCTGGGTTCCCTCGCTGCCCCGTTCGAACGGAGCCTGCGGGGCGTCGACGACGCGGACGCCGGCGTCGTCGATGCCGCCGACCGCCGCATCGCCGACGCCGGGCCGCTGCTGGCCCGCGGCGAGGGAGGCATCCTGCACTACCGCAACGCCTTCCCCGACGACCCCCACCTGCGACTGTGGTCGGCGCTGGTGCTGGCCACGGAGGGCAGCACCGACGTCGCCGAGGCCGAGCTGGCGGCAGCCGCGGCGCTGGGTCTCGGCGACGACCGCCCCGCCCGCTACCTGCGCACCCTCACGGCCAACGGATCGCCGTGAGCTCGGCCAGGCGCTCGTCGTCCGGAGCGAACTGCGCTCGCGCCCACGCCGCCGTGTCGGCATCGAGCACCTCGGACGGGGCGGAGGCGTGCTCGTGGGGCCACTCGGCGCCGGTGAGCACCACCCGCAGCCCGAGGAACTCCTGGATCTGCGACGCGTGGCGGGTGGGGTCGGCGACCAGATCCTCGAACCGCAGCACCAGCAGCCGTTCGCGGCCCACCAGCCGGTACCAGCGTTCGAGCTGCCCGGCATAGCGACCCCGCTCCAGGTAGCCGCGCCAGCTCACCGTCTCGAAGTCGCAGGCGATCGGATCGTCGGTCGGCCAGCCGGCATGCCGCAGCCGCCCGGGCTCGGCCCGCAGCGAGTCGGCCAGGCCCAGGGGCTCCTTGCCGCGCCGCCGAGCCAGGGCGTGGTGCGAACAGGCCCGGGCCAGCGGTTCGCGCAGCACGACCAGGTACCGCGCGTCGGGCACCGCCGCGGCGATCCGTGGCGGCGCCCAGGGCAGGAACAGGTACTCCGGCGTCGCCTCACCGGCCACGAGCCGACGTCGGCCCCGCACCGCCAGCGGGAACCTCGAGCGGTAGTACCAGGTCGACGGCGGCCGGGGCTGCTCGAAGTGGTGGAGCTCCTTGTGCAACGAGGACGGCACGTCCGGGTGGCGCTGGAGCCAGGCGAACAAGCTGGTGGTCCCGGACCGCTGGGCACCCAGCACGAAGAACCGGGGCGGCAGCCGCCACGGGGCCGTGAACAGGATCCGGGCCCGAGCGCGGGCGCTGCGCAGCATCGGAGAGCCATCATGCCCGGCGGACCTGGGCCGCGCCCTCCACCACGGGCGTGGGAGGATCGACCGGTGCCCGGAATGCCACCAACGCTCACCCGGTGCCTCCTCGGCGCGGCGCTCGTCGTCGGCGCCACGGCCTGTCCCTCGACGTCGGTGTCCGACGCCGGCGCGTCGATCGAGCCGTTCACGCTCGACGATCGGGTCCCAGCCGTCGAGATCCCGGTCACGGTCACCTCCGACGCGGCATCCGAGCTCGTCGATCGCACGGTGTCGGTCTCCCTCGACGCCCCCGCCCAGGCCGGTGTGCTGGTCGAGGTCCTCGACGGGTCGGGCGATCGCCTCGCGGCCCGGGCCGCCGGGCCCGGCGAGCCCGCAACCGCCACCGCCACCCAGGACTGCACCCGGGACCGCTGCGACGACGGCCTGATCGTGCGGGTGCGGAGCCTCGCCGAGGCGGGCGGCTCCGTGGACGGCGCCACGGTGCGGGTCGAGGCCACGGCCGAGCGCACGGCGTCGCTCGACGACCTGACCGTGGCCGCGGGCGCAGCCGACCCGCTGGACGCCGACGCGCTCGACCGACGGGCCCCGATGCGGGAGCCCACCCCCCTGGGGATCACCAACCCCCGCCGTGCGGCGGGCACCCTGGTGGAGATCCCGGACCCCGGCTGCGACGCACCGGCGCCCTGGATCGTCGTGCTGCCGGGGGCCGAACCCACTGCGGATCCGCCGGCCACGGCGCAGGCCCGGATCGTCACCGGCGGGACCGACACCCCGCTGGGCCCGGGTGCGGGTCGGGCCGTCGTGGACGCCTGTGACGACGACACGGTCCGGTTCTGGGTGGTGCTGGCCGCCCCGGTGCGCAGCGGCACCCTGGTGCTCGACTGGGCGCTGCTGCCCGCACCCGGCACCGGCGAGCCGACGACCACCGAGGCCACGACGACCACCACCGACACCGACCCCGTCGAGCTCGGTGCCACCCCGGCGACCCTGGCCCCGGTCGCGTTGGCGTCCGGCGACGCGGCGCTGCACCTCGTCGAGGGCGTGGACGAGACCAACGAGGACATCACCGGTGGCGGCCCGGACGGGATCGTGGTCGAACCGGTGGGCGAGGCGCCGCCCGCGGCACGGCCCGCCACGGGCTCCGACACCTGGACGGAGCCCTGGATCGGCACCGGCTACGCGCCCGTGCTGGCCGGGCCGTGCCCGCCCGCAGCCTGCCCCACGTCGGCCACGCTGGACCTCCGGTTCGAGCGCGTCCCCGCATCCGGGGAGACGACGGCACGGGCCGTGGTGTTCAGCCTCGTGACCGGCTGACGGGGGCCCACACCCGCCCGTCGACCGCGGCGGGCGTGCCGACGACGCACCCCCACCGGCGATAGTGTCTGAACGGTCGTTCAATCCGTTGGGGGGAGCGTGCAGCGCGCAGGTCACGGCTGGCTCGGGGTCGCAGGGGGTGCCCTCGCGTGAGCAGGCTGTTGCAGGTCGACGGCGTCAGCGTGCGCTTCGGCGGCATCCACGCCCTCACCGACGTCGGGTTGCACGCCGACGAGGGCGAGGTCGTGGGCCTGATCGGCCCCAACGGCGCCGGCAAGACGACCCTGTTCGACGTGATCTCGGGCCTGCGGAGCCCCGACACCGGTCGGGTGCACCTCGACGGCCACGACGTGACCGGCCACGGCAGCGTCGGGTTGTCGCGTGCGGGACTGCGCCGCACCTTCCAGCGCGTGCAGCTCTTCGGCTGGCTGTCGGTGGAGGACAACGTGCTGACCGCCTCGGAGTGGCGCGGCGGAGGCGGTGGCCTGGCCGCCGACCTGTTCGCCCTGCCCACCCGCAGGAGGCGGGAGCGGGCCCGACGGGCGCGCGTGGAGGAGGTGCTCGAGCTGTGCGGCATCGCCGAGCTGCGTCACGAGCCCGCCGGGGCACTCCCCATCGGCCAGGCCCGGCTGGTGGAGCTGGCCCGCGCCATCGTGGAACCGCCACGCCTGCTGCTGCTCGACGAGCCCACCTCGGGTCTCGGCGAGGCCGAGGCCGGCCAGCTCGCCGGGGCCGTCACCGCGGCCCGCGAGCAGCGGGCCTGCGCCGTCGTGCTCGTCGAGCACGACATCCGCTTCGTCATGGAGCACTGCCAGCGGATCGTGGTGCTCGAGCTGGGACGCGTCCTGGCCGAGGGCACCCCCGAGCAGATCCAGGCCGACGAGTTGGTACGAGCCGCCTACCTGGGCGAGAAGGGATGAGGAGCACGATGACGAGACGGACACGACACCGGCGCCACCTGATGCTGAGCCGGCTGCTGGTGGTGGGACTGCTGCTCGCCCTGCTCGGTGCGGCGTGCGCCGTCGAGGACGACGACGAGGACGCCACCGGCGGCACGAGCGGCGGATCGAGCGAGTCGAGCGGCGCCGAGGAGCCCACGACCCGCACCACCCGGGGCGTCACCGACGACGCCGTGAAGGTGGGCGGCATCATCGCCGCAGCCAACTTCACCGGCGCCGAGGTCGGCGCCCAGGCCCGCTTCGACCGGGCCAACGCCGAGGGCGGTGTGAACGGCCGCACCATCGAGTTCGTGGGCGTCGAGGACGACGGCAACGACGCCGCCGCGGACCTCGCGGCCATGGAGCGCCTGGTCCAGCAGGAGGAGGTGTTCGCCCTCGTCCCCAACGTCACCTCGGGTACGAACGCCGACTTCCCCCAGGAGGCGAACGTCCCGCTCTTCGGCTGGGGCATCAACCCCGCCTTCTGCGGCAACCCGGTGGCGTTCGGCATCACGGGCTGCGTCACCGACCCCAACTCCACGCGGGGCTCCAACGCCAGCGGCAAGGTGCTGGCCGCCCACTTCGACGGGAACACGGACCAGACCGTGGCCATCATCACCGATGACAACGACTCCGGCCGGGGCGGGGTGCGCCTCATCCAGGGCTCCATGGAGGACGCGGGCTTCGACGTGGTCTACGCCGAGGCCGCCATCCCGCCGCCGCCCACCACCGTGGGCGACTACACCCCGTTCGTCAACGACCTGCTCACCAGCGACGCCGGTGGACCGCCCGACATCATCATCCTGCAGGTGAGCGTGGGCGCCGTGGTCGGGCTGTCGAACGCGCTGCAGCCGGTGTTCGACGGCTTCGTGATGGGCCCCTTCTACGACCCGCGCCTGGTCGCCAACCCGGCTTTCGAGGGACAGGGCGTCTACACCCAGTTCCTGCCCTACGAGTACGCCGACGAGAACGAGCACGTCGCCCGGATGATCGCCGACATCGAGGCCTACGACGCGGCCAACGGCACCGACACCGTCCTCTCGCTGGCGACCGCAGCCGGCTACTGGTCCGCCGACATGTTCCTGGCGCTGCTCGAGGAGACGGGCGAGGACCTCACCGTCGAGCGCCTCCTGGCCGCCAGCGACGGCTGGAGCTGGGAGGTGCCCGGGGTCATCGGCACCTCGACGTGGCCGGCCAACCACGACGAGGTGGTGCCCTGCGCGGCCCTGGTGCTCGTCGAGGACGGCGCCTACGTCAAGGACCAGCCGCTCACCTGCGGCGAGGTGATCACACTCGAGTAGCCGATCGGGCGCCACGGGAGCGACCGGTCGCACCGTGGCGCCCGCGGCGCTGCGGCACCACGCCCGGGGCGGAGGACACGTGAGCCAGTTCATCAGCTTGGTCATCGGCGGGGCGGTCGCCGGGTCGATCTACGCCATCATGGCCGCCGGGTTGGTGCTCACGTACCAGACGTCGGGCATCTTCAACTTCGCCCACGGCGCGGTCGCCTTCTCCGCCGCGTTCCTGTTCTTCCAGCTCAACCAGCCCGAGGCCGCGGGCGGGCAGGGCCTGCCCATCGCGGTCGCCGCCGTCCTCACCATCCTCGTGTACGCGCCGCTGCTGGGTTGGGTGCTCGACCGGTTGATGATGCGCAACCTGGCCAACGCCCCCGAGGCCCAGCGCATCGTGGGGACCGTGGGTCTGCTCATCGCCCTGCCGGCGCTGTGCCTGTGGGTGGTGGAGCAGGCCAACGAGCGCTTCGACCGGGGGCTGCCCACCAACGAGCAGGTGTTCCAGCCCCCGGGCCTGGGCCCCACCCCGAGGACCACGTGGAACCCGGTGGGCACCGTCACCGTGGACACCAACCAGCTCGCGGTGTTCGCCGGGGTGCTGGTCTCGGCGCTGGTGCTGTGGGTCGTGCTGCGCCACACCCGGGTCGGCCTCGAGACCCGTGCCGGCGTGGACCGCCGGGGGCTGGCCCGGCTGCGGGGGATCGACGTGGAGCGCATGTCGTCGATCTCCTGGATGCTGTCCACGACGCTGGCCGCGCTGGCGGGGGTGCTCATCGCCCCGCTGTTCCAGCTCGACGCCCTCACCTACACCCTGCTGGTGTTCGCCAGCTTCGGGGCCGCGGTGTTCGGCAACCTGCGTTCCCTGCCCCTCGCCTTCGCCGGCGGCTTCGCGGTGGGCATCGGCCAGAACCTGATCCAGGGCTACGCCCCGGACCTGCTCACCGACATCGCCGGGTTCCGCACCGCGGTGGCGTTCCTGCTCCTGCTGGCCCTGCTGGTGGTCAAGGCCGGCACCCGCCGCGACCGGGCCACCGGCACCGTGGCCGAGGAGCGCCCCCCACCGGACCACCGGGCGGGCCTGCCCCGCTGGCGCCGGTGGCTGCCGTGGGTCGTGGCCATCGCCGGTCTGACCGTCTACGTGCAAGTCGTCGCCGACGACTTCTGGGCCGGCCTGGTGGTGCGCGGCCTGGCCCTGGGCATCGTGTTCCTGTCCTTCGTCGTCGTCACCGGCATGGGCGGGATGGTCAGCCTGGCCCAGGCCGCCTTCGTCACCGCCGGAGGGTTCACCGCCGGCTGGTTGGTGAACCACCAGTGGCCCCTGACCGTGCCCGTGCTCATGAACAACGGCCGGATGGCCTTCCTCACCGCGGCGGTGCTGGGCGCGGTGGTGGCCGCGGCCGTGGGCCTGCTGGTGGCGCTGCCCTCGTTGCGTCTGGGCGGGCTGGCCCTGGCGTTGGCCACCCTGGCCATCGCCTTCCTCGCCGATCAGCTCGTGTTCCAGGTCGACTCGATCCGCAACGGATCGAGCGGCTGGTCGGTCGACGCACCCTCCATCGGACCCGTCGACTTCGCCGACGACCGCGCCATGGCCATGCTGTTGCTGGGCGTCCTGCTGCTCACCACCTGGGGCATCCACAACCTGCAGCACTCGGCCACCGGTCGGGCCATGCTGGCGGTGCGCAGCAGCGAGGCCGGCGCCCGCAGCTCGGGCATCTCCCCCACGCGGGCCAAGCTGGCCCTGTTCGGGTTGTCGGCCGCCGTCGCCGGCTTCGGCGGCGCCTTCGTCGCCGCGGTGTCGAGCCCCTTCACCAACGTGACGGCACCAGCCTTCCTGGGCCTCATCTGGCTGACGGTGATGGTCACCTTCGGGGTGCGACGACCCGGCGGAGCCGTCCTCGGCGCCCTGGTGTTCACCCTCATGCCCGAGGTGCTGGAAGGCGTCGCCTCCTGGCAGGGGGCACCGTGGTCGTGGCTGCCCGGGGAGCTGCGGGCCGCGTTCGACTCCGAGCACGTGCCCTCGATCCTGTTCGGCCTGGCCGCCATCAACCTGGCCCGCGAGCCCGACGGCATCCTGGCCCTGGCCGGGTGGCGCATGCGGGAACGGCGGGCCGCCCGGGCAGTTGCGCCGCCCGCCGAGGAGGGTCCCGCCCCGGCCGGGGTCCCCGCCGGTGCACCCGTCGGCGACCGCACCGCGCTGCGCGTCGACGGCCTGCGCGCCGGCCACGGCGAGGTGGAGATCCTCCACGGGATCGATCTGCGCCTCGACGCGGGTTCGGTGCTGCTGCTGGTCGGCCCGAACGGCGCCGGCAAGTCGACGCTGGCCGACGTCCTGGGGGGCCTGCTCGAGGTGCGCGAGGGCACCATCCGCCTCGACGGCGAGGACGTGACCGGCCTGGCGCCCCACCGGCGGGCCCGGGCCGGGATCGTGGTGGCTCCCGAGGCCCGGGGCATCTTCCCCGGCCTCACCGTGCACGAGAACCTCGAGATCTGGCTGCCCGAGGCCACCGATCGGGCCGACGTCTACGCGCGCTTCGCCGTGCTCGACGACCGCCAGCACCAGCTCGCCGGCCAGATGTCGGGCGGCGAGCAGCAGCTGCTCACCCTGGCCTCACCGCTGCAACGCCGCCCCCGGGTGCTGGTCGCCGACGAACCCACCCTGGGTCTGGCTCCGTTGGCCGCCGAGCGGGTGCACGAGACCATCGCCGAGCTGCGCGCCGCGGGGTGCGCGGTGCTGCTCGTGGAGGAGCAGGCGCAGCGGGCCCTGCACCTGGCCGACTGGGTGGCGGTGCTCGACCGGGGACGGGTGGTGTGGTCGGGCCCGGCCCAGGAGACCGACGCCGGCCGGATCGCCGATCACTACTTCGGCGCCGCCGGCACCTGAGGGGACGGCGGCGGCGACGCCGCCCTCATCCCGCGTCGACGAGTCGGGTGCGGGCCCGCTCCAGCACCTGCACCATCGTCTCCACGTCCTGGGCCCCCGGGATCAACCACCGACCGGCCAGCACGAAGGCCGGCACGCCGGAGATGCCGTGGTCCAGCGCGGCGTCGATGTCGGCGCGCACCTCGTCGCGGTAGCTCCCGTCTCCGAGCACGACAGCGGCCGCGGCCGGGTCCAGACCGGCGTCGGCGGCCAGTCGGCCCAGCAGGTCGGGGTCGGCCACGTTGCCGCCCTCGGTGAAATAGGAGCGGAACAGGCGCTCGGCCAGCGCGCCCTGCCCGGCCGGCCCGATCGTCGCCGCCCACGCCAGCAGCCGGTGGGCGTCGAGGGTGTTCACCCGCTGGGCGAGCTCGAAGCGGTAGTCGAGGCCCTCCTGCGCGCCCAGCGCGGTGAGACGCCGGGTCATCGAGACGTAGGCACCGGGGCCGTACTTGCGGTCGAGCGCGGCCTCGAGGTCCTGGGGTTCGATGGGCGCCCGGGGGTCGAGCTGGTAGGCGCGCCATCGCACCTCGACCTCGTCCCGCCACGCGAGCCGGGCCAGGGCCCGGTCCAACCGGCGGCTCCCCAGGTAGCACCACGGGCACACCACGTCCGACCAGATCTCGATGCGCACGGAAGGCCTCCCAACAATTGACAGCACCGCTGCCATAACTTAGCGTGAACGCCGAGGGGACGCGGTGCGGGACCGACCGCACGGATGGTCGTCCCCGGGGGGAGGAGCCTGCCATGTCCGACGACGTCGCCCCGGACGGCACCGGGGCGGGCACGCCGCGCCGCGTCGCCCTCATCGCCGACGCCGGGTTCTACGTCGGTCCCGCCCTGTCACGACTGCTGGCCGGCCGCGGCCACGACCTGGTGCTGGGCGACCCGCCCGCCGAGCTCGTGGCCGAGCTGGAGGCCGCCGGCGCCACCGTCGAGCCCGTCGCCGGCGCCCGCAACCTCGCCCGACCCGAAGCCGCCCCCCGCCTCGTGCAGGCGGCGCTGGAGCGCTTCGGCCGCCTCGACGCCGCGGTCGCCTTCTCGGGCCAGATCGTGGTGGGACGCTTCACGAAATCCACCCTCGAGGACCTGCGCACCGTGGTCGCCGGCTGCCTGGAGGCGCCGTACCTGTTCCTTCGGGCCACGGTGGAGGCCATGCTCCCCCGGGGCGAGGGCCAGATCCTGGTGATCACCAGCGCCTCGGCGGCCCGGCCCACGCCGGGCGCGCCCCTGTACTCCGCGGCCCGGGCCGGCGCCACGCACCTGGTGCGCAACGTGGCCGCCGAGATCGCCGCCTCGGGTGTGCAGGTGAACGCCGTGGGGACGAACTTCATGGACTTCCCCGAGTTCCTGGTCGCCTCCGGCGCCGCGGACCCGCAACGCCGACAGGCCATCGAGGCCCAGGTCCCCATGGGGCGCCTGGGCACCATGGAGGAGTTCGCGTCCTTCTGCCTGCCCTACCTCGACGGCACCAGCCGTTTCACCACCGGCCAGTTCACCGCCTACGCCGGCGGCTGGGCCTGAGAGGAGCTCCCGTGCACGACCTCGTCCTCGACTCCCTGCAGCGGCGCATGGCCGCCATGCACTCGCTCTACTACCAGGCCGTGTCCACCATGGACCTGTCGCACGTCAACCACTTCGAGCGCGAGGGCGTGCTGCCCATCGCCTTCTCCCTGTTCCACTACACGAACATGGAGGACGCCTCGTTCCTGCTCATCACCGGCATCCCGCCCGTGTGGGACGCGGACTGGCAGGCGAGGGTGCAGATGACCGTCGACGACCACGGCAAGCACCGCACGGTCGAGGAGATGGTCCACCAGCGCATCGGCGACTACGAGGCCTTCTGCGCCTACCAGCGCGCCGTGTTCGACCGCACCGAGGCCTACCTGGCCGAGATGGACCCCGCCGACTTCGAACGGGTCGTGATCCCCCGGCCCTTCCCCGAGCAGGTGGCGAGCACGTACTCGGCGCGGGTGGCGGGGCCGGCGGGCATCACCGTGCTCGACGCCTTCGAGTGCTGGCTCTACCAGCACGGCCTGCGCCACATGGGCGAGATCGAGCTGGCCCGGGGCCTGGTCGGCCTGGGCGGCATGACGAGCTGACCCCGTCCACGGTGCCGGCCGGCGGCGACGCCGGCGGGCTCAGCGGTCGGTCGCGCCGAGCAGGAGGAGCAGCGCCTCGGCCAGCAGCTCGCGGGTCTGCGCCACCGAGAAGCCGCGGTGCACCCGGTACAGGTCCAGGGTCTCGATCTGGCACAGGGCGTCACCGGCCGCCGCCACCGCGTCCCGCCGGCCCGGGGTGAGGGGATCGAGCTCCGGGGCGAACTGCCGCTCGAACTGCTCGCGCAGGACCCGACGGGTCAGCTCGACCTGGTCCCGCAGCACCGCGTTGGTCGTCGCGCCCCGCCGAGCGGCGCGCGCCGCGGGGGCCACCGCCTCGTAGAGGCGCAGCCTCGCCTCGACCAGCTCGTCGACGCGCCGGCGCAGCGGACCCCGGCCGATGGCGTGGAGGTGCAGGAGCGGCAGCACCTCGCCCACCTGGCGGTCGATGGCGGCCCGCAGGAGGCCCTCGCGGTCCTCGAAGTAGCGGTACACCGAGCGCAACGACACCCCAGAGCGCACCGCCACCTGCTCGGGGCTCGGGTCGAGGTCGTCCTCGCCGAACAGCGCCACGACGGCGTCGAGCACCGCGGCCCGGTTGCGGTCACGTCGTGCGGCGCGGCCGTCGGGCACCGGGTCGGCTCCGACCTCGCGCACCACGACCGGCACCTACCGCGGCACGCCGGCGGGGAACACCACGGCAACGCGCGCCCGGGCCACGGCTCAGGCCGGCTCCTCGATCCAGGTGGCCGTCAGCCGATGGGCGCCTGCCCGGAACGGAGCGGCCGGGAGCCGACTCACCCCGTCCTCGTCGGGCAGCGGGTTGTTCCAGAACTGGCGGACCTCGTTGCGTGCCGCGACGGCCCACTGCACGTGGCGGAGCCACAGGTAGGGCACGTCCTCGGCCCACAGCTGCTGCACCTGCGCGTAGAGCTCGGCCCGCTCGGCCCGGTCGGCGGTGGCTCGGCCCTGGTCGAGCAGGACCCCCACCTCGGGGTTGTCGTAGCGGGCCATGTTGAGCGAGATGCTGCCCACGGGCGCCACGTCGTCGGGCGTGATGAGGTGGTAGTCGCCGTCGAGGTCGACCGAGGCGAAGAGCCGGAACAGGTTCGCCTCGTAGTTGCCCAGGACGGCGTCCTGGATGTACACGGCCTGCTCGGTGCTCACGACGTTCACCGTCACCCCCGCCGCCTGCCACATCTCGGCCAGGAACGACACCTGGTCCAGGGTCTCGGGGGTGGAGGCCAGGTTCACCTCGACGGCCTCGACCCCCGTGTCGGCGCGGTACTCCTCGAGCAGGCGCGCCGCCCCCTGCGGGTCGGCGGTGCGGCTCCGGTACGCCTCGGCCGCGGCCTCGGAGTAGAAGGGCGAGTCGGTGATGAAGGGTCCATCGGCACGCTGCGCGGGCGGGATGTCGAAGGTCTGCAGGTAGGTGTCGACGTCCGTGGCCGCCACCAGGGCCTG
>JALOLF010000005.1 GCA_025456085.1 Acidimicrobiales bacterium | reverse complement strand
CTGCGTTCGCCGCCAGCGCCGATTCCCGGGGCGTCGTGCTCACCGGCACGGCCGGCCACTTCTGCGCCGGGGCGGACCTGTCGAGCGTGGAGGACGACGAGTTCGTGGGTCTGCTCAACGAGGTGCTGGCCTGGTTGCGGGATGCGCCGCTGCTCACCGTCGCCGCGGTCGAGGGCGCAGCGCTGGGCGCCGGCACCCAGCTCGCCATCGCCTGCGACGTGCGCATCGCGGCGCCGGACGCCACGTTCGGGGTGCCGGCGGCCAAGCTCGGCCTGATGGTCGAGCAGTGGACGATCCGACGCCTCGCCGGCATGGTGGGGCAGGGCGAGGCCCGTGCGTTGATGCTCACCGCCGAGACGGTGACCGGGGAGCGGGCCCACCAGGTCGGCCTGGTCCAACGACTGGGCTCGCTCGACGACGCGCTGGCCCTCGCCGAGCGTGTCGCCCGGCTGGCGCCGTTCACCATCGCCGGCCACAAGGTCGGCCTCAACGAGGCCGAGTGGTTGACCGCCGCCGCACCTGGCCAGAGCCCCGCCTACGCCGAGGCCTTCGACCGGGCGTGGGGCAGCGAGGACCTCCAGGAGGGCCTCGCCGCGTTCGGGGAGCGACGACCGCCCGTCTTCCACGGCCGCTGAGCGGTGGGTCAGACCCCGACGCCCTGCTGTGACCCGACGAGCTTGGCGCCGCTCGGGTCGAACAGCAGGCAGGCGATCGTGCGTGCCCCCGGCCAGCTCTCCTCGTCGGGGAGCTGGTAGGTGATCTCCAGCGTGGACAGCTCGTAGGCCATCCCGACGTAGGGCTCGAACAGCGGTGGGCACTCGAGGCGCCCGATGTCGCGCAGCACGTCGTCGCCCGGCCAGGGATCCGGGTCGTCGTCCTCCTCGTCCTCCGCGTCCTCGTTCTCGGTGGTGGTGGTGCTCGACGAGGCCGAGGTCCCCGGGCGCAGCGTGGTCGTCGACGTCGACGGCGACGTCGTGGTGGTCACCTCGGGGATCGGCACGTCGTGGAGGCCGAACACCTCGAAGCTGTGGGGGAGCTCGCAGTCGAGCACCAGCACGATCTGATCGGCCGGGTCGGTGGGACCGGTCGACTCGAGCGTCCGGCGGTCGAAGCAGTCCCCGACCGAGGGTTCGAACACGAAGACCTGGGTGCCCTGCTCCAGGGGCACCTCGGTGGTGGTGGTCGTCTCGGGCGGTTGCGTGGTGGTGGTTGCCGTCGAGGCGTCGCCGCCGTCGTCACCGGAGCACGCTGCCGCCCCGAGGACCACCGCACACGCCGCCGCCAGGGCACGCAGCGCGTCCGGCCGGGACATCAGTAGCCGGCCGGCAGCAGCCGGTTGATGTTCTCGAAGCAGAAGTACAGCGGGACCAGGAACACGGGCAGGGCCACGACGTAGGCCGGCCAACGCAGCCGGCGCCACCGCTTGCCCACCGCCCACGCCACCAGCCACACGGCAGCCGCCAGCGCGCCCCAGAACAGCGCCGGCCCCCGGGCGGTGGGCTGGCCGCCGATCAGCTCCTCGCCTCCCATGCCCAGCATGGCCTCGCGGTTGTCCTGCGTGGGCTCCACGCTCGGCGGTGTCGGCGGCGCCGGGTTCTCGACCAGCTTGGCCTTCACCACGATGCGCTGGGCTGCGGAGTACTTCGGGTGGCAGGCCATGAGGGTGAGGGTGTTCTCTCCCTCGACCTGGTCGAGGATCTCGGTCTGGGTGGGGCTGACGATGTAATGGCCGCTGGGCGGGTTCTCGGGGGTGGCCTCCCCCTGGGGCAGGACCTCGTAGGTGAACGTCCCCTGGAGGGTCTGGACCGTGATGAGGTCGCCGGGCGACAGCTCGTCGATGCGGTTGAACGGCGCCTTGTAGGTCGTGCGGTGTCCGGCCAGCGCGGCGTTGCCGGCCTGACCGGGGAAGGGTGTGCCGGGGAAGTGGCCCGGTCCTTCCTGGAGCCAGCGCAGGTCGACCCCCTCCACGTACCAGAAGTCCGAGCCGATCTTCGGGATGGTGATGCGGCCGATGGGGTCCCCTGGCGCCGGGGGGCCGATGAGCGAGGCGTACCGGGCGGCGAGGGGGTCGGCGTCGGCGGGCGAGGTCGTGGAGGTGACGCCGGGATCGGTCGTCGGAGCAGACGTGGTGGTGGTCGTCGTGGCCTGCTCGAGCTGGGCCTGCAGCTCGGCCTGGCGAGCGGCGAACTCGTCCTCCAGGGCGTTCTGGGCCTGCACGGTGCGCAGACCCGTGCCCCAGAGCTGGTAGGCGACGAACATCAGGATGAGCAACCCGGCCGCGATCATGGTGCGCCCGACGGCGCCGAGGATGCGGGACAGGGTCACGACGGCACGATACCGACCGGGCCTGCCCGAGTGCGGGCGCCCCGTGACGCAGGGGTGCCGCCCTGGGCTGCCTTGGTCGGCCCGCCGGGGCGCCGGTACCCTCGACCGATCGCCATGGAGCCCGTCGTCCACTTCCGCTCGGCCGTCGCGCTGCTCGGCCGCTTCCCCGCTCTGGCCGGGGTGGACCTCGACGTGGGGCGCGGCGAGGTCGTGCTGCTGCAGGGCCCCAACGGTGCCGGCAAGACGACCCTGCTGCGGGCATGCGCCGGTCTGGTGGCGGTGGTGGGTGGCGAGGCCCGGGTGCTCGGCGAGGACCTGCGCCTCGATCGACGCACGGTGCGGCGCAGGGTGGGCCTGCTGGGCCACGCGACCGCGCTCTACGACGAGCTCACGGTGGCCGACAACGTGCACTTCTGGGCCCGGGCCGCAGGCGCGTCGAGGGCCGACGCCGACGGGGCGCTCACCCGGCTGGGCCTCGACGGTCGGCTCCGCGACGTCGCCGTGCACCGGCTGTCGGCCGGGCAGCGGCGCCGTACCTCGATCGCCGCCATGCTGGCCCGACGGCCCGAGCTGTGGCTGCTCGACGAACCCCACGCCGGCCTCGATGCGGCCGGGCGCGACCTGGTCGACGGGCTCGTGGGGGAGGCGTCGGCGGCCGGGGCCACCGTGCTCGTCGCCTCCCACGAGCTGGAGCGGGCCCAGGCCCTGGCGGGGCGCATCGTGACCGTCGCCGGCGGCGCGGTGGTCGAGGACCGGGTGGTCGCCGATGCTTCGTGACGCCCGTCTGGTCGCCGGCAAGGATCTCCGCCTCGAGTGGCGCTCACGGGTGACGATCGGCCAGGTCGCTCCGTTCGCCCTGCTGGTGCTGGTGCTCTTCGCCTTCGCCTTCGATCCGGACTCCGGCTCCCTGCAACGCGCCGCAGCGGGCCTGTTCTGGGTGGCCGTGCTGTTCTCGAGCGTGTTGGCGGTGCAGCGGTCCATGGCCATGGAAGCCGCCGACGGCAACCGCGACGCCCTGCGCCTGTCGCTGCTCGACCCCGGGGGGATCTTCCTGGGGAAGGCCGCCGCGGTCGCCGTGCAGCTCGTGGTGCTCGAGGTGGTGCTGCTGATCGGCATCGCCGTGCTGTACGGCACCCGCCTCACGGGGGCGGGCCTGCTGCTGGCCACCTGCGCCCCGGCTACCGCTGGCATCGCCGCGGCCGGTACCCTCTACGGAGTCCTCGCAGCCGGGCTCCGGGTACGGGAGACACTGCTCCCGCTGCTCCTCCTGCCCGTGCTGGCACCGGTACTCATCGGTGCGACGCAGGCGTTCGACGCAGCTCTGCAGGGTGATCTCGGTGAAGGCTGGCCCTGGGTCGGCCTGCTCACGGTGTTCGCCCTGCTGTACATCGCAAGCGGGGTGGCCGCCTTCGGCCCCCTGTTGGAGGAATCGTGACGACGCAGAGCACCGAGAGCGACCGCACCCGGGATCCGCTGCCCGCCCGTGACCGCCCGGACGACGACACGGTGTCGACCTCGTCCCGCGCCACCCGCGTCCTGGGCGCGCTGATCCTGGTCGGCCTGGTCGTGCTGGGGTGGGTGGGGCTGGTGGCCAGCGCCGCGGACCGCGAGCTCGGCGACACGGTCCGACTCCTGTACGTGCACGTCCCCGCGGCCATCACCGCCTACCTGGCCTGCTTCGTCACCACCGCCGCCAGCGCCGTCTGGCTGTGGAAGCGCACCCAGTGGTGGGACCTCGTGGCGTCGTCGGCGGCAGAGATCGCCACCGTGCTCACCGCCATCACCCTGGTCACCGGCATGCTGTGGGGCCGGCCCACGTGGGGGGCGTACTGGGTGTGGGACGCCCGCCTCACCACGACGGCCCTGCTGTTCCTGCTGCTGCTGGGCTACCAGGCGCTGCGGTCGCTGCCCGCCGACCGCGGGGTGCGCAACCGGCGCTCGGCGGTGATCGGCCTGCTCCTCGTGCCAAACGTCGTCGTGGTGAACCGGTCCGTGGAGTGGTGGCGCTCCCTGCACCAGGACCCCACGCTGTTCCGCCCGGACCCGCAGCTCGACGGCCTGATGCTGTTCGCCTGGTTCGTGGGCTGGCTCACCATGACCCTGGTGTTCGTGTGGCTGCTGTTCCACCGGTTCCGCGTCGGGTACCTGCGTGACCGGGTCGACGACCTCGGCCTCGAGGTGGCCCTCGCCGAGCGGCGGGCCGAGGGGGCGGCCGACGCCGCCGACGCCGGCCTGCCGCCGGCAGCCGGCGCGCCGGCCCTGGCGCCCGTGTTCGCCGCCACGCAACCGGCGAACGCGTGGACCTTCGTCACGCTCGGCTGGCTGGTCACCTGGGCCAGCATCGGGGCCTACGCCCTGTGGCTGGTGCGGACCGGTCGGCGTCTCGCGGCCCAGCTCCCAGCGGAGGAACGTCGATGGATGTGACCCCCCGCGAGGCGCCCACGGCGCCCGCCCGGCGCAGCAAGCTGCCCGCCATCGTGATCCTGCTGGTCGTGGCGGCCGGCATCGGGTTCGTGCTCAGCCAGGCCCTGCGCGACTCGGCCTTCTACTTCTACAACGCGGACGAGGCGGTCGCGAAGCAACAGGAGCTCGGCGACTCGCGCTTCCGCCTCCAGGGCAAGGTGCTGCCCGGCACGACCGAGCGGACCGCCGAGGGGGTCGAGTTCGACGTCGCCTTCAACGGCGTCGCGGTGCCGGTGCGTCACACCGGCGACCCGGCCGAGCTGTTCCAGGACGACATCCCGGTGGTGCTGGAGGGGAGCTGGCAGGGCACCGGCGACGGCGCGTTCTTCGCCAGCGACTACATGGTCGTCAAGCACGACGAGACCTACGAGGCCGACAACGCCGAGCGCATCACGGAAGCCGAGGCGGGGACCACCGGCGACGCCGGGGACGCCCCGTGAACCTCGCGCTCGGCCTGGCCGGCGCCGCCCTGGGCCTGGCCAGCGCCGTGGGCGGCATCGTCACGCTCGCGGTCGGTCTCGCGCAGCGGCGCCCGGCGTTGCTGCGCACGGGACGCATCTACGCCTGGCTCATCCTCGCCGGCGGCCTGCTGTGCGTGGTCGGCATGCAGCGGGCCCTGCTCACCGACGACTTCACCATCCGCTACGTCGCCGAGAACCACAGCGTCCGCACGCCGTTCCCGTTCGACGTGGCCACGATGTGGGCGGCGCTGGAGGGCTCGATCATCCTGTGGGCGGTGCTGCTGGCCGGGTTCACCGCGCTGAGCGCCCACCGCTTCCGCGACCGCGTCACCGACCCGCTCGTGGCCTGGGCCCTGCTGGTGCTGTTCGTCGTGTGCACGTTCTTCTTCGCCCTCCTGCTGGGTCCGGCCAACCCCTTCGAGCGCTTCGATCCGCCCGTGGGCTTCGACGGCCCCGGCCCCAACCCGCTGCTGCAGAACCACCTGCTCATGGCGTTCCACCCGCCCATGCTCTACGTGGGCTACGTCGGGTTCACGGTGCCCTTCGCCTTCGCCATCGCAGCGCTGATCACCGGCCGGGTGGGGGAGGGCTGGCTGCTGCTCACCCGGCGGTGGACGCTCGTGGCGTGGGGCTTCCTCACCATCGGCATCGTGCTCGGCGCGTGGTGGAGCTACGAGGTGCTCGGCTGGGGTGGCTACTGGGGCTGGGATCCGGTGGAGAACGCCTCGCTGCTGCCCTGGCTGACCGGCACCGCCTTCCTGCACTCGGTCATGGTGCAGGAGCGCCGAGGCATGTTGCGGGTGTGGAACCTGTCGTTGCTGTGCGCCACCTTCGCCCTGACCATCCTGGGCACGTTCATCACCCGCTCGGGCGTGCTCGACTCGGTGCACGCGTTCACCGAGTCGGCCATCGGCCCCTGGATCCTCAGCTTCTTCACCCTCGTCGTCGTCACCACCATCGCCCTCATCGCCTGGCGGGGCGACCGCCTGCGCGCCCCCACCCGCATCGACGCCGTCGCCAGCCGCGAGGCCGCGTTCCTGGCCAACAACGTGGCCTTCGCCGCCTTCGCCGCCTTCGTGCTGTTCGGCACCGTGTTCCCCCTGCTGGTCGAGGCCCTGAACGACGAGCAGATCTCGGTGGGCGCGCCGTTCTTCACCCGCATGACCATGCCCATCGGGCTGGCGCTGCTGTTCCTCATGGCGGTGGCCCCCGTGCTGCCGTGGCGCAAGGCCAGCGGTGAGCTGCTGCGACACCGGTTGTTCTGGCCGGCCTGGATCGGCGCGGCCTGCGCCGTGCTGGCCGTGGTGTGGGGTGCCTCGGGCTGGGCGCCGGTCACCGCCTTCGCCCTGGGCGGCTTCGCCGCGGGCTCCGCCGGTCGTCAGCTCGTCCTGGCCACCCGCCGACAGGGTTGGCGGGGCTTCGTCGGTCGGGCCAACGGGGGCATGGTCGTCCATCTGGGCGTCGTGGTCGTCGCGGTGGCCCTCGCGGCCAGCTCCAGCTACTCGCACCAGGCCGAGTTCACGCTCGAGGAGGGCCAGAGCGTCGAGTTCCGGGGCCACACCCTCACCTTCGTCGGGTTGAGCGAGCGCCGGGAGGCCAACCGGTTCGTGACCCAGGCGCTCGTCGAGGTCGACGGCGCGGGGCCCTACGCCCCGGCGCTCAACCGCTACGACTTCGCCAACGGCCTCATCGGCACCCCGTCGGTGCGCACGCTGCCCACCGGCGACGTCATGCTGACCCTGTTGGCGCTGCCCGAGAGCGCCGAGGATCCGGTGGCGATCCGAGTCATCATCCAGCCGCTGGTCGTGTGGCTGTGGGTGGGCGGTGCTGTCATGTTCGTCGGCACCCTGCTCGCGGCCTTCCCGGGTCGCCGGCGGCGTCCCACCGAGGCGGTCTCGGCCCCCGTTGCCGTCGCCGAGCCCGTCGCGGCGCCGGTCGCCGCGCCCCCACCGGTGGAGGTCGGCTGATGGACGCCGGCACCGCCCCTGCCGACGACCTCGACGTGCCCACCGGTGGCGGCCTGGCGAGGTGGGTGGCGATCGGGGTGGGCATCGTGCTGCTCGGCTTCGTCGGCATCCTGTTCACCCGGGAGTCGGGCGAGGACACGCCCTCGTTCGCCGTCCAGGGCGAGCCCGTCCCGGCGGTGGCGGGCTCCACCCTCGACGGTGGCACCTACGACATCGTCGACGACCGCGGTCGCTGGGTGGTGGTGAACTTCTTCGCCACCTGGTGCGCGCCCTGCCGGGAGGAGCACCCGGAGCTCGTCGCCTTCGACGAGGCCCACGCCGCGGCCGGTGACGCCACCGTCGTGAGCGTCGTCTACGACGACCGCGACGAGGCCATCCGCACCTTCTTCGAGCGCAACGGCGGCGACTGGCCGGTGCTGGTGGGTGAGACGGCGCCGATCGCCATCGACTTCGGCGTGACCGGCGTGCCCGAGTCGTACCTCGTGTCGCCCGAGGGCAGGATCGTGGCCAAGTTCGCGGGCGGGGTCACCGCCGCGGAGCTCGACGCCGCCATCGCCGAGGCCTCGAACCCGTCCACCACGCTGGCGGCGACGTGAGCGGCAACGGGCGCGGCACGTCGCGCACCCTGGCCGACCGGTGGTGGGCGTGGGCCCTGCTCGCGCTGGTGCTGGCCTCCTCCCTGCTCACCGCCGTGGTGCGCGACCGGGGTGCGAGCACCAACGAGGACCGGGTGACGGCCATCTCCGAGACCATCAGCTGCCCGGTGTGCGACGGCCAGTCGGTGGCCTCCTCGGACGTCGAGCTGTCCAAGGCCATCCGGGCCGACATCGCCGAACGGGTCCAGGCCGGCCAGAGCGACGGCGAGATCCGCGCCCACTTCGCCGGCGTGTACGGCGACGCCATCCTGCTGACGCCCTCGGGTCGTGGGGTCGCCGGCCTGGTGTGGATCGTGCCGGTGGTGGCCCTCGGGGTCGCCGTGGTGCTCCTGGTGGTGTCGCTGCGCCGGTCGTCGCGCCGCGGGGGACCGGTGACGGTGAGCGACGAGGACCGGGCGCTCGTGGCGCGCGCCCTGGAGGGCGGTCCGTGACCACGGCCGACGGGGGCGCCGCGGGCACCGCCGCGCGTCGGGCCCGGCGGAGCGTGCCGGACGCGGCGGGTGCGCCGGCGGCGGCCGAGGGGACCACCTCGCGGGACCAGCTCGATCCCGACACCCTCGCCGCGCTCGAGGAGCAGCGCGACTTCCTCCTGCGCTCGTTGCGGGATCTCGAACGCGAGCACGAGGCCGGTGACCTCGACGACGGGGACTACGAGCTGCTGCGCGACGACTACACGGCGCGGGCCGCACGGGTGCTGCACGCCATCGAGGACCGCCACGCCGCCTTCGCCTCGCGTCGGCGCACCCGCAGCAGGGGCCGCACGGCGCTGACCGCGGCAGCACTGGTGCTCGTGGCGGGGTTGGCGGTGGTCGGCGTGGTCCAGGCGTCGCGGGACCGCGCACCCGGCGACACCATCACCGGCGACATCCGCGAGACCAGCGAGGATCGACTGGACGAGGCGTTGCAGGCCTTCGGCCAGGGCGACCGGGCCCGTGCCATCGAGATCTTCGACGACGTGCTCGCCGAGCAGCCGGCGAACGCCGAGGCCCTCACCTACAAGGCGTGGGCGACCCGACTCGAGGCCAGCAGCGAGGGGGCGGGCTCCGACGATCCCCGCTTCGCCGAGGCGCTGACCCTGCTCGAGCGCTCCCTCCAGGCCGATCCGGACTTCCCGGGTACGCAGCTGTTCCGGGCCATCGTGCTGGCCGACCTGGGCCGCAACGCCGACGCGGTGGCTGCGTTGGACGAGTTGGCGCCCGCCGACGTGCCCGAGGGCATGGACGCCATGGTCGGGCAGTTCCGCGCCGAGCTGTCCTCGGCCATCCTCGCCGAGGCCGAAGCGGCCGTGGCCGGCGGTCAGCTGGAGGCAGCGCTCCGGGCCTACGACCTCGCCCTGCAGGCCGACCCCACCAACGGCGTCGCACCCCTGCGCAAGGCGTCGCTGCTGCTCGGCGTGCTGCCCGGGTTGAGTGGGGACGACGCCGCCGTGCTCGCCGCCGCCGCCTCCCAGGCCCTCGACGACGCGGAGGCCGCGGACCCCGAGCTGGCCGACGAGGTGGCCGCGTTGCGGGCGGAGCTCGATCCGCTCACGGCCGGCCCGTGAGGCCCGCGACCCTCACCCCGGCGGGTGGTACCGCCCGGCGACGATCTTGCCCTTGTGGGTGTCGAGCTCCCACACCGAGCCCTTCTGGCTCAGGTTGGCGTCGCTCGTGCGCATCCCCCGGGCGTTCAACCGGCGGATCACCTTGGGGATCAGGTCGCCGTGGCTGGCCAGCACCGCGCCGTCGCCGGTCGCCAGCTCGTGCAGCAGGGCGATGGTGTCCAAAGGGTCGGCGCCTTCCAGCAGGGCGTCGTCGGTGATGATGCGCAGGCCGCGTCGTCCCGCCAGCGGCTCGACGGTCTCCACGCAGCGGCGCGACGGGCTGGACACCACCTGACCCAGGGATCGGCCCTCGAGCAGGTCGGCGAGGTGC
Organism: Acidimicrobiales bacterium; assembly: GCA_025456085.1. Lineage (GTDB taxonomy): Bacteria > Actinomycetota > Acidimicrobiia > Acidimicrobiales > Acidimicrobilacustridaceae > JALOLF01. The sequence goes on along the minus strand of JALOLF010000005.1, from coordinate 63,576 downwards.
TCGGCTTGGCGTCGGCCCTTGCCGGACAGGGGTCGCGCCGAGTCCTCACCGTCCCAGCGGCTGCGACTCCCGGCATGGGCATGGCGGACGAGGTACACCGTCACGGCCGCGCAGGGTAGCGGGTGCCCGCCGCACTCCGGCAACCGGTCCGCCCGCACCCGTGGGGACGGCAACTAAGTTGCACGCATGACCGGTGACCTCGACAGCGATCTCGGCGTCGACGTCCTGGTCATCGGGGGCGGGCTCCAGGGCCTCTACGTCGCCAACGCGCTGCATCCCCGCTTCTCGGTGTGCGTGCTGGCCGACCCCCGGGAGCCGTCGGAGACCCTGGATGCCAACGGGTACTTCTCGGCCGGCTACGACGGCAACGACCCCAATCGGGTCCAGCCGGCGCGGCGGGCGGCGGGCTTCTGGCGGCTCTGGGCCGAGAACAACGACATCGCCCACGACCGGTGCGAGGTCCTGGCCGCCGTCGCACCGGAGCGGGCCGAGCTCACGAGCCGGTTGTGGCTCGACGCCACGTTGCGTGTCTCGGACGCCGAGCTTCCCTCGGTGTTCGCCGGTGGTGCGTTGGAGGGCCACCGGATCTCGCGGCTGGACGACGACGTGATCATGAACCCCTCGCAGGTCATGGGCGTCTACCGCCGCCTGCTGGAGGGCCGCATCGTGTGGGGGGAGGTCGTCCGCTTCGGTCTCGTGGGCGACAGCGCCATCGACTTCGTCCAGATCCAGGTCGGTGAGCAGACGCTGCCCGTCGTGCCGCGCTTCGTGGTGCTGGCCGGCAACGCCTCCAACGCCGACCTGCTGTCCAAGCTGGCGGCCCGCTTCAACGACCACCACCGCCGCGTGGAGGCCAAGGAGCTGGTGAAGGGTTGCCAGGCCGTCCGGCGGGCGCTGACCGTGTGCCTGCGCGGCCCCGATCTCCCCCTCGTGGCCGGGCACTTCGACGAGCTGACCGTGGTCGCGCACCGGCTGGAGGGCAGCGACGACGTCGTGTGGCTGGTGAACCCGCCGGTCGACGACAGCCTGACCGTGCTGGGCTTCGACGACACCCGCTTCGACCCCGTCGTCGACCCGTCCGCCGTGGCTGCCACGGTGCGGCGGCTGTTCGCCCTGAGCCCCGAGCTGGAGCGGCAGAGCGCCGATCTGCTCTTCGGCGCCTACGTGGCGCGCCGCACCGAGCACCCCATGATGGCCGTGGCGGACACCTCGACGGTGGCCCAGCCCGTACCGGCGCGGCTCGAGAGCCTGGGCCTGGAGGGCTTCCTCGCGTTGTGGCCGTCGCACCTCGCCTACACGATGGTGCTGGGCGACGTCGTCGCGGAGCGGGTGACCGAGGCCCTGCGTGGCCCCGTCGACTTCTCCGACGGCATCCAACCCGCCGACCTGGCCGAGGAACCCCCGTGGCCCGAGCGGTGCCGGTGGGAGCGCCCCGGGTTCGCCTGGCAGGGCTGGTCGTCGTTCGCCTCGGCCTACGACCTGGCGCGCTGACCCGCGTCGTCGGCCTGCAGCGCTCGCAGGTCGTGCAGCACACGAGGCAGCGCCGCCTCGAGGGCGTCGAGGTCGGTCTCCGTCGTCGACCAGCCCACCGAGAGGCGCAGCGAGCGGTGGGCGTCGACCCCCATGGCCTCCAGCACCGGGGAGGGCTCGAGCGCCTCCGAGGAGCACGCGCTGCCGGAATGGGCGGCGATGCCGGCGCGGTCCAGGCCCAGCAGCACGGCCTGGGGCTCGATGCCCTCGACACCCAGGCACACGAGCTGTGGCGCCCGATGGTCGGGGTCGCCGTAGACGTGCACGCCGTCGAGCCGGTCCGCCAGGTCGAGCACCCGCCTCGTCAGGCGCCGGGCGGTGACGGCTTCGACCTCGAGCCGGGTCGGGCCCGTGCCGTCGGCCGCGGTCAGCGCGGCGCAGGCGGCGCCCAGGCCCACCAGCGCGGGCACGTTCTCCAGCCCGCCCCGACGGGCCCGTTCCTGCTCGCCGCCGCGCAGCAGCGGCCGCAGGCGCAGCCCCCGGCGGATCAGCAGGGCACCGGTGCCGGGCGGTCCGCCCAACTTGTGCCCGCTCACCGCCAGCAGGTCGACGCCGAGGGTGCGGACGTCGATCGGGAGGTGCCCGGCGGCCATGGCCGCGTCGACCAGCACCAGCACGCCCTGCTCCCGGCACGCCGCGGCCACGGCCGCCACGGGCTGCACCGTGCCCACCTCGTGGTTCGCCAGCTGCAACGCCACCAGCGTCGTGTCGTGGCGCACCGCGGCCAGCAGCTCGTCGGGATCGACGCGGCCGAGCCCGTCGACACCCACCGTCGTCACCTCGTGGGTGCCCGCCTCCGCCAGGGCGCCGGCCGCCTCACGCACCGCCGAGTGCTCGACCGCGGGCACGACCAGGTGCCCGCCCCGGGCGGCCGCGCCCCACACCGCGGTGGCGATCGCCTCGGTGGCCCCGCTGGTGAACACCACCTCGCGGCTACGGGCGCCGAGCAGGTCGGCCACCTGCTGGCGGGCCTGCTCGAGGGCCACTCGGGCCCGCAGGCCCTCGGCGTGGATGCGGCTGGGATCGCCGGCGGGGTCGCGCAGCCAGGCCACCATGGCGTCGACGGCCTCGGGTCGCGGCGGCGAGGTCGAGGCGTGGTCCAGGTAGTGCCTGCTCACCGCACGACCGTCGCGCTCAGGCCTCGACGGCGGTGACGCACACGTCGTCGCCCGAGGCCCTGCTGGACTCGAGCTCGGTGGTGGTGTCGCCGTAGAGCTGGGTGAGCATGCCGCGCACCATGCCCCGGTCGACGGCGCACAGCACGGGGTGCTCCCGGGCGGCGTCGCCGAACGGGCAGTGCTCCGACACGATGCGCAGCTCGTCGTTGCGCTTCTCGGCGTGCGCGGCGAAGCCGTGGGCGGTGAGGGCGTCGGCCACGGCGTGCAGCGCAGCGCGGAACGATCGTTGGGACTCGCCGCTGTCGCCCATGGAGCGGGCCATCAGCGCCCCGTACTCCGCGCCGACCTCCTCGGCCATGGCCTCGGCCTGGTCTCGGGGCAGCAGTGCCAGGGCCCGGCCCAGCAGCGTGACGAGCACGTCGTCGTGGCGCACCGGCACCTCGATGGCCACCTGCTGTGCGGTGGGGCGGTAGCGCTTGGAGGGGCGCCCCGCGCCGCTCTTGCCGTCGCGGGACACCGCCACCTCGAGGTACCCACCACCGGCCAGCTTGTCGAGGTGGTGGCGGGCCACGTTGGAGTGCAGGTCGAAGCGCTCGGCCGCCTCGGCGGCGGTCACCCCCTCGGGGTGTTCGTGGGCGAAGAGGTAGATCTCCCGGCGGGTGGGGTCGCCGAAGGCCGAGGTGATGGCGGTGACCGCGGAGGAGAAGTCCGTCGGGCTGAGTGGTGGCCGGTCCACCTCGGTATTCTACCTACGCTCGTAGGAGTAATTGCCCGCCGGGAGAACCCATGCCTGTCACCGAATCCGACGTCATCGAGGCGCTGCGCCCGGTCGAGGACCCCGAGCTGCACCGCAGCATCGTGGAGCTGGGCATGGTCCGTGCGGTTCGCATCGACGGGACCCGGGTCGAGGTCCAGGTGGCGCTGACCATCGCCGGGTGCCCGCTGCGCAACGAGATCGACCGCCGGGTGTCGAGCGCCGTGACGGACCTCGACGGCGTCGACACCGTCGGCCTCGACTTCACCGTGATGACCGACGAGGAGCGCGCCGAGCTGCGCCAGCGGCTCCACGGCGACCCGTCGGCCACCGCGGGATCCCAGCAGGCCCACGGCCACGCCGAGGGACGGGCCATCCCCTTCGCCGATCCGTCCAGCCGCACCCGGGTGCTGCTCATCGCCTCCGGCAAGGGAGGCGTGGGCAAGTCCTCCCTCACCGCCAACCTGTCCATCGCCCTGGCCCGTCGCGGCCACTCCGTCGCCGTGGTCGACGCGGACGTGTGGGGGTTCTCCATCCCGCGGATGCTCGGCGTGGACCGCCCGCCGGTGGTCATCGACCAGATGCTGGTACCGCCGGAGGTCCATGGCGTGCGCTGCATCTCCATGGGTTTCTTCGCCGAGGAGGACCAACCGGTCATCTGGCGGGGGCCCATGCTCCACAAGGCGCTCGAGCAGTTCCTGACCGACGTCTTCTGGGACGACCCCGACTTCCTGGTCGTCGACCTGCCGCCCGGCACCGGCGACATCGCGCTGTCCCTGGCCCAGTTCCTGCCCCGGGCCGAGGTCTACGTGGTGACCACCCCCCAGCCCGCCGCCCAGCGGGTGGCCCAGCGGGCGGCGTTCATGTCCCAGCGGGTGAACCTCGAGGTGAAGGGCGTCATCGAGAACATGTCGTGGTTCACCGGCGACGACGGCACCCGCTACGAGCTGTTCGGCGCCGGTGGCGGCGAGGAGTTGGCCGATCGGCTCGGCGTTGCGTTGCTGGGCCAGGTCCCCCTGCAACCCGAGCTGCGCGAGGGCTCCGACGCCGGGCGACCCGTGATGGCCCTCGATCCCGAGGCCGAGGCGGCCCGGGCCATCGCGGCCATCGCCGAGCGCATCGACGTCGAGCTGGCGCCGACCCGCCGCTTCCATCCCGAGCTCAAGATCCTGTAGCCCCGGGGCGCTCACCGGATCGCGGACCTCGCGACGTCGGTACGATGACGCCGCACCTGACCGAGGAGGAACCCGTGGACGTTCGCATCGGCGTGATCCACACCGGCCGTGAGGTCGAAGTCGAGCTGCCCAACGACACCGACCGCGACGAGCTGAAGGCTCGTATCGCCAAGGCACTCGAGGACGACGACAACGTGCTGTGGCTCACCGACCGCCACGGCAAGGACCTCGCCATGCCGTCCGGCAAGATCGCCTACATCGAGGTCGGCAGCCAGGAGGTCGAGCGCCGCATCGGCTTCGGCGCCGGATGATCGACCTGCTCGAGCGCCGCCTGCTGTTCATCACCGGCAAGGGCGGCGTCGGCAAGACCAGCGTCGCTGCGGCGCTGGGCATGCTGGCCGCCCAGCAGGGCAAGCGCACGCTGGTGGCCGAGGTCGACGCCAAGGGCAACCTGGCCGACTTCTACGAGACGGGTCGCCTGGCGTTCGCCGCACGGGAGGTCGCGCCGCGGCTGTGGGCCATGGCGATGAACACCGAGGAATCCCTCAAGGAGTACCTCTCCCTGCAGCTCAAGGTGCCGCTGCTGGCCCGCATCGGCCCCCTGGCGCACTCGCTCGACTTCGTGGCCAACGCCGCGCCGGGGGTGAAGGAGATCCTCACCGTCGGCAAGTTCACGTGGGAGGTGCGCGAGCGCCACTACGACCTCGTGATCGTCGACGCCCCGGCCACCGGGCACGTGGTCGGCCAGCTCGCGTCCCCCACCGCCATCAACGAGCTGGTGCAGGTGGGTCTCATCCGCGACCAGACCCGCTGGATGATGGACCTGCTCTCCGACCCCACCACCACCGGGACCGTGATCGTGGCGGCACCCGAGGAGATGCCCGTCACCGAGACCATCGAGCTGGCGGCCCGCATCCGGGGAGAGACCACCGTCGATCTCGCCGCGGTGGTGGTGAACAAGGTCCTGCCCGAGCTGTTCGGCCGGGGTGAGGAGGAGATCTTCGAGCGGCTGCGTGAACCGGCGGCCACCGCCGCGCTCAGCGCCGCCACCGGCGGGCCCGCGGACGCCGTGCTCGAAGCGGCCCGCCTGGCCGTGACGCTGCGCCGCACCCGCGCCGGCCACCTGGCCCGTCTGCGGGACCAGCTCCCCACCGACGTGCCCCTGCTGTACGTGCCGTTCCTGTTCACCCGCACCCACGGCCTGCGGGCCACCACCAACGTGGCCGAGGCGCTCGGCGCGGAGCTGGGGTACTGATGGCCGGCCGTCGTTCCGGGCCGGGCGCAGCGGCCGACAAGGCCGTCACCCTCGAGCAGTTGCTCGCCGCCAAGGAGATCGTCATCAGCTGCGGCTCGGGCGGCGTGGGCAAGACCACCACCGCGGCCGCCGCCGGCGCCATGGCCGCCGCGCACCTCGGCGGCAAGGTGCTGGTGGTCACCGTCGACCCCGCCCGACGCCTGGCCAACGCGCTGGGCCTCGCCGAGTTCGGCAACGTCGAGCGGCGCGTCCCCGACGAGCTGTTCACCGCGGCGGGCGTGGAACCCCGGGGCGAGCTGTGGGCGGCCATGCTCGACACCAAGGAGTCCTGGGACGACCTGGTGCGCACCCACGCACCCGACGACGCGACCCGTGACGCCATCCTGGCCAACCCGCTCTACCAGAACATCACCGGCAAGTTCGTCCAGAGCCACGACTACATCGCCATGGAGCGGCTCTTCGAGATCCACAGCTCGGGTCGCTACGACCTGATCATCGTGGACACCCCGCCCACCCGGCACGCCATCGACTTCCTCGAGGCGCCGGACCGCATGGCGGACTTCTTCTCCAGCCGCCTGCTGCGGTGGCTCATCGCGCCATACCGGTCCCGCCTGCTCAACGCGGCGTCGAGGCCCTTCTACACGATCGCCGATCGCATCCTGGGCTCGGCCTTCCTCGAGGACATCGCCGAGTTCTTCATCCTGTTCCAGACCATGTACGACGGCTTCGTGGAGCGCGCCCGCGCCGTGTCACGGATCCTCGAGGACCGTCGCACCACCTTCGTGGTGGTGTCCACGCTGGAGTCGGCCCCGATGCGGGAGGCCGACTTCTTCATCGACGCGCTCGACCGGCGGGGCTATCACCTGGGTGCCGTGGTGCTCAACAAGGTCCTCCCGTCGTACCTGCTCGACGAGGACGCCACGGCGGTCGCCGAGCGGCTGTGCCGGGACCCGGAGGCCCTGGCCGGACAGCTCCCCGGCGAGGTGGGCGAGGTGACGCCGGTGGCGCGGGTGCTGCGGGAGATCGGCGAGAGCTTCCTCAACTACCGGGTGGTGGCGTCGCGCGAGGCCGAGGAGCAGCGGGAGATGGGTCACGTACCCGACCTGGTCTGCCTGGCGCCCTACTTCGAGACCGACATCTACGACCTGGCCGGCCTGCTCCGCCTCGGTGGCCAGATCTGGCGCTGAGTCCGCCCGCCGATCACAGCTTCAGTGGATCGTCACGGGGCGTGGTCGGACCGGCGTGCCTCCACGAAGGCGCTCATCTGGCGAACGTACGCCGGCAACAGGACGAGGATCTCGTCGATCGCCGTCGCCACGAGATCGACGCGGATGCCGGTGTAGCGGTGCACGAGCACGTTGCGCAGCCCGGTGAGCGGTGCCAGGCGCTCGGCGAGGTCCGGGTCCAGGGCACCGATGCGGGCCACGGCCACGAAGGAGTCGCGCCCGCTCGTCGGCGCTGCGCCCTCGATCGCTGCGGCCACGTGGGCGTTGACGTCGAGCGCCAGATCGGCGACGACCTGCACGAGGCGCTCGGCGGCGGCACGGGTCAGCGGCTCCGCCACGAGACGTGCCGGTTCGACGCCGCGGAGCTCCTCCATGGACGCAAGGGTCTCGGCCAACAGCCGCAGGCGAGCGCCGACCACGTCGGCGTCGAGTCGACGCGGGGTCATGTCGCGAGCAGCTTGCGGTCCAGTGCCCGCAGCCAGGCCGTGTCGCGCTCCTCGCCGAGCGCTGCCATCTGGGTCGTCGCGTACAGGCCCGGTTCGGCCTCGTACAGCGGTACGCCGACGAGCGCCCGGGCTCGCAGCACGGGGTGCGCGCCGTCGATCACCGCCAGGTCGAGGCCGTCGTAGTCGGTGAGGCGTGCCAGGTCATCGAGCAACGCCAGGATCGGGGGTGGCTCCTCGAGGAACGACACAGCGATGTCCAGGTCGTGGGGCTCCACGTCGTCGCGTCCGTCGTCGTCCGGGCGCGTCGCGCTGCCGAAGGCGCCCAGGAGGCGGACGCCGTGCCGGCGGCAGATCGCGTCGAGCTCACCGACGTCGGCTGCGGTGACGAGGCGTTGCAGCGCCCCACGGGCATCCACCACACGACGCAGACCGCTCACGCGACGCAGCGTAGTGCCCGGCCCGCTCGCGGCCCCTCGGGCAGACTGTGGCGATGGCGACCACCGCGGAGCTGGCCCGGTACTACACGACGCTCGATCAGGCCAGCGTCGATCACCTCCAGCGCCTCACCGGCTCCTGGGGGCTGCTCGCCGACCTGTGCTTCTCGGACCTGCTGCTGTTCACCCGCATCGACCACGCCCGCCAGCAGCCCGGCATCGCCGAGGTCACCCAGGGGGCCGGGGAGCAGTTCGTGGTGCTCGGTCAGGTCCGTCCCCTCACCAGCCAGACGCTGTACCGGGCCGACCTGGTCGGCGAGGTGATCTCCGCCGAGGGCAACGCCCTGGTGTCGCGGGCCATGCGCCGCGGGGAGATCATCGAGGAGGACGTGAACCGGGCCTCGCTCAAGACGGTGGTGCGGGAGCTGGCCATCCCGGTGCGCTACCGGGGCTTCATCGTCGGGGTGCTGACCCGGGAGGCGCCGCTCGGTGTCGGCCGTCATCCCGGCGAGCTCGAGCGCACCTACGTGGACACCTTCAACCGCCTGGCCCGCATGGTCGCCACCGGCGACTACCCCTTCCCGGGCGAGACGGAGGTGGCCGAGGAGGCGCCCCGGGTCGGCGACGGCGCCATGTTCCTCGACGGCAGCGGTCGGGTGGCGTACGCCTCGCCGAACGCCATCTCGGCCCTGCACCGCGTCGGGGTGCACGCCAACACCGAGGGGATGCGCCTGTCGGAGCTGGGCCTGTCGGACACCGCGGTCCGCGAGGCCTTCACCCGGGCCCGGCCCGCCACCGACGAGATCGAGCGGGGCCCCGAGGTGACGGTGCTGGTGCGGGTCGTGCCGCTGACCGACCAGGGCGCTGTGACGGGGGCGCTGGTGCTGTTCCGTGACATCTCCGAGCTGCGTCGCCGCGACCGACTGCTCCTGTCGAAGGACGCCACCATCCGGGAGATCCACCACCGGGTCAAGAACAACCTGCAGACCATCGGCTCGCTGCTGCGCCTCCAGGCGAGGCGGCTCTCCTCGCCCGAGGCCAAGGCGGCGCTGGAGGAGTCGGTTCGTCGCATCCGCTCCATCGCCATCGTCCACGAGACACTGTCGCACGGCGCCGGCGACGACATCCCCTTCCTGGAGATCGCCCGACCGTTGATGCGGATGGTGGAGGAGGGCCTCGTCTCCCCGGAGCGCCCGGTGCGCATCTCGCTGGCGGGTGACCCGGGTACGTTGCCCGCCACGGTGGCCACCCCGTTGTCGGTGGTGCTCACCGAGCTGTTGCAGAACGTGGTCGACCACGCCTTCCCGCCCGAGATCGAGCCCGGCACGATCCGGGTCGAGTTCGACAACGACGGCCGCAGCCTGTCGCTCGACGTCATCGACGACGGGGTCGGGCTGCCCGAGGGCTTCTCGCTCGACGTGGCCACCGGGCTGGGGCTGACCATCGTGCGCACGCTGGTCACCACCGAGTTGGAGGGCACCATCGACATGCGTCGCAGCGACGGCGACGCCGATCGGCCGGGCACCGTGGTGTCGGTGCGCATCCCGTTGCGGGGTGAGGTGCACGAGGAGCCACCGGAACGCGCGACGACCCCCTCGTGACGAGGGGGCCGTCGGTGGGTTCGGGGGGATCCGGTGTCGGTTCCGGCGCCGCGGTTCAGGCGCTGCGGCGACGGGCGGCCTGCCACTGGCGGCGGATCTTGCGCCGCTCCTCCTCGGAGGTGCCGCCCCAGATGCCGGAGTCCTGGTTGGTGGTCAGGGCGTACTCCAGGCACGGCTGTCGGGCGTCGCAGGTCTCGCACACGCGCTTGGCGGTGTCGATCTGCTCGATCGCCGGGCCGGTCGTCCCCACGGGGAAGAACAGGTCGGGATCGGTGTCCCGACACGATGCCAGCAAGCGCCAGTCGTCATTCGTCTCGTCGGTCGCCAGCATGAGCGGGCGCGAAGAGGTGAGGGCCACAGTGCCTCCACGAGGTCGTGCTTCGTGACCGTGTGCGGTCTAATGTGAAGCGTTTCACATGCCACCGCCTTCGAACGAACGGCGTGTGGCTGGGGACTACCGAACGGTAACCGGTCGGCAGAGCCCGTACAAGGGGTCCAAGGTCGATTTTTTCTCGTGACCTCCACCCCTATCCTTGTGTCGTACAAGGAAATTGACCCCATCTTGACGAAGTGGAGGCGAGAACGCGGTGAGTGGTGACGAACGCCCCCTGGTCATCGCCCACCGTGGCGCGTCGGCCGTCCGACCCGAGAACACGTTGCCGGCTTTCGAGATGGCCGCGTCGCTGGGTGCCGACGGGGTCGAGCTCGACGTTCGACGGACCGCCGACGGCGTGCTCGTGGTGCACCACGACACCCACGACGCCGACGGCCGGCTCGTCTCGGCGCTCGACCGCTCGGCGCTCGATCCCGACGTCCCGAATCTGACCCGGGCGCTCGAGGTCTGCACGGCGCTCGGGCTGTGGGTGAACGTCGAGATCAAGAGCTGGCCCGACGACGCGGACTTCGACGCCGCCTACCGGTCCACGCTCGAGACCGTCGCGTTGGTGCAGGGCCTGGGCGGGGCGGAGCAGTTCCTGGTGAGCTCCTTCGACGCCGAGTGCGTGCGGCGGGTGCACGCGCTGGCGCCGGAGCTCCCGACGGCGTTGCTCACCCTGGACATCGACGGCGCCGGGCGGACCGTCGACGAGGTCGCGGCCGCAGGCCACGTGGCCCTGAACCCCTGGGACCCGACCGTCGACGCGCCGCTGCTCGCCGCCGCCCACGGCGCCGGGCTGCGCGTGTACCCCTGGACCGTGGACGACCCCGACCGCATGCGGGAGCTCTGCCGGCTCGGCGTGGACGGCATCATCACCAACGTGCCCGACCTGGCCCGCGCCGTCGTCGACGGACGCTGAGCGCCGTCACGACTGCAACAGCCGCGCTCAGGGGACCAGCAGGTCCAACACCGCAGGTTCGTGGCGCAGGGTGAGCCGCTCGACCTCGCCCAGGTAGTCGCCGTCGACCTGGAACGGGAACGGCCCGTATCCCTCGATCACGGCCTCGGTGAGGTCCACCCGGTAGTCGACGGCGTGGCTGTGTCGGATCCGCCCACCGCCGGCCAGCGCCCGCCCGGCGAGGCCGAGGATGCTGGCCAGACCGAGGGAGCGCACGCTCACCAGCACCAGACCGCGGTCCAGCGTCGCCTCCGGCGCGATGTCCAGCGGTCGGGTGCCCAGGTAGGTGTAGGGGTTGGTGTTGCAGCAGACGGCGAAGTAGGCGTCGTCCACCATCGAGCCGTCGGCGTGGTGGACCGCGAACCGGGGCCTGCTCCGGTCGTAGTGGCGGAGCCACGACGTGATGGCGGCGTACACGAACAGCGGGTGGCTGGCGTAGCGCTTCAGCGACGAGCGCCGCTCCACCTGGGCCACGACGGCGGCGTCGAAGCCGATGCCCACGTGGAACAGGAAGTAGCGACCGTTGACCGAGCCCAGCCCGACGCGTCGGACGGCACGGCGGGCGAGCGCGTCGAGGAGCACGCCGGTCGCCTCGATCGGGTCGTCGGGCAGCCCGATGGTGCGGGCGAACACGTTCGTCGACCCGCCGGGCAGCGCGGCCAGCGCGGTGTGCGACCCGGCCAGGCCGTTGGCCGCCTCGTTGAGGGTGCCGTCCCCGCCGAGCACGACGACCACGTCGGTGCCGTCAGCCGTGGCGCCGCGGGCCAGCCGGGTGGCGTGTCCACGGCGGGAGGTCTCGGCCACGGTCACGTCGTGATCGGCCGAGAGCGCCTTGGCGATCACCACCCGCGCTCGCGCCGTCACCGACGACGCAGAGGAGTTCACGACGAGCAGGAGCTTCACCGCGACGGAACGCTACCAGCCCCATCGCGGGCACGATTTGGCCACCACCCCGTGTGACGAACAGAATCGGTCCCATGAACGTTGTCGTCTGCGTGAAGCAGATCCCGGACCCGGCCGAGCCGGGCTCGCTGGATCCCAATACCAAGACGCTCAAGCGGGAGGGCAAGCTCATCCTGGATGAGTCCGACTCCTACGGCGTCGAGATGGCCCTGCAGCTGGTCGACGCGGCCGGCGGCGGCGAGGTGACACTCGTGTCGATGGCCCCGAACGGCGTGAAGGACGGCCTGCGCACGGCGCTCGCCATGGGTGCCGCCAAGGCCATCCTGGTGAGCGATCCGGGTCTGTCGGGCACCGATGCGCTGGGCACCGCGAAGGTGCTGGCGGCCGCCATCAAGCGGGTCGAGGGCGCCGATCTGGTCCTCACCGCCACCGAGTCGAGCGATGGCTACACCGGCACCGTCCCCGAGCAGCTCGCCGAGCTCCTCGGGCTGCCCTCGATCACCTTCGCCAAGAAGGTCGACATCGGGGCCGGCAAGGTCTCGGTCGAGCGCCAGACCGATGCCGGCTACGACGACTGCGAGTGCCCGCTGCCTGCGGTGGTCTCCGTGACCGCCGGCGTGGTCGAGCCCCGCTACCCGTCCTTCAAGGGCATCATGGCCGCCAAGAGCAAGCCCGTCGACGAGCTCACCCTCGCCGATCTGGGCATCGACGCCGCCAGCGTGGGCTGGGCCGGCGGTGGTCAGGAGATCGTCACCATCGAGGCCGCCGAGGCCCGCCAGGCCGGTGAGGTGTTCGAGGACGACGGCACCGGCGCCGAGAAGATCGTCGCGTTCCTCGAGAACCTCAAGGTCATCTGAGCAGGAGACGTCACAGAACCATGGCTCTTTCCAAGATCTGGGTGTTCGCCGAAGCCGCTGACGGCAAGGTGAGCACCACCACCCTCGAAATCCTGACCAAGGCCCGCGAGCTGGCTGACACGGTCGAGTGCGTCTACGCCGGCGGTGACGCCGACGCCGTCGCCGGCACCCTCGGCGAGTACGGCGCCTCCAAGGTGCTGGCCACCGGTGACCTGGGCGGCTCCCTGCCCGGCGTGCCCGTCGCATCCGCCATCGCTGCGGCGGTGCAGGGCGGCGACGCTCCGGCAGCCGTCCTGTTCGCCACGAGCTACGAGGGCCGCGACATCGTCGGGCGCCTGTCGGTGAAGCTCGACCGCACGGTCATCACCAACAACGTCGATCTCGAGGTCGACGGCGACAGCCTCGTCACCACCGAGCCCGTCTTCGGTGGCACCACCAACGTGAAGACCAAGTTCACGGGCGCCGGCCCGTTCCTGGTCCTGGTGCGGCCCAAGTCCTTCGCGGCCGAGCCGAGCGGCGGTGCTGCCGCGGCCGTCGAGGCGCTGGCCGTGCCCGAGGCCGGTCAGGCGAAGGTGCTGAACCGTCACGTCGAGGAGCGCAGCGGCCCGCAGCTGGAGGAGGCCGACATCGTCGTCTCCGGCGGCCGCGGCCTCGGCGAGGCCCCCAAGTTCGAGATGGTCGAGGACCTGGCCAAGCTGCTCAACGCGGCGCCGGGCGCTTCGCGAGCCATCGTGGACGCCGGCTGGGTGCCCTACTCCTACCAGGTGGGCCAGACCGGCAAGGTCGTGAAGCCGTCGGTGTACATCGCGGCGGGCATCTCGGGCGCCACCCAGCACATGGTGGGCATGAAGGGCTCCAAGAACATCATCGCCATCAACAAGGACGCCGAGGCCCCGATCTTCTCGATCAGCGACCTGGGCATCGTGGGCGATGTGCACAAGGTGCTCCCCGCCGTCATCGAGGCGCTGAAGGCCCGCGGCTGACCCGTCGCCGTCCCGGTTCGACCAGCAGCCCCGGCTCCGGCCGGGGCTGCTGTCGTTGCGCCACGTCGTCGGCCGGGACCTTGGTCCCTTCTCACCTAAGCGAGTCCTAAGCGGTCGTGAAGTCGACCGAAAGCCTGGTGACACGCCGCTCGGCCGCAGTCAGAGTGCCATCCCATGGAGACGCTCTTCGGCCTGCCCGCCCACCCCCTCATCGTCCACGCCGCGGTCGTGCTGATCCCGCTGGCGGCGATCGGCACGGTGCTGATCGCCGTGTGGCCCAAGATGCGCCGAACGATCGGTGGCATCGTCGTGATCCTGGCCCTGCTCGGCTTCGTCTCGGCCTTCCTGGCCAGGGAGAGCGGCGAGCCCCTCGAGGAGGCCGTCGAGGACTCCGGCAACGAGGAGCTCATCGACGAACACGCCGAGCTGGGCGAGACCGCCTCGCTGTTCGCCTTCCTGGTCGTGCTGGGCTCGGGGGCCGTGTGGGGGCTCGACCGATACGCTCGCTCCCAGCAGACCAGCGGTTCGGTCGAGGCGAACGCCGCGCCGACCGATGCCGCCGCGGGTGAGGTGCCCGGCTGGGTGAAGCCTGCGGCCACCGTGGCGTCGGCTGCAGCGGTGATCCTCGCCGTCGTGGCGACCTACGACATCGTGCAGGTGGGCCACAGCGGCGCCGAGGCGACCTGGGACGACGTGAGCCTCACCGAGGGCGAGGGCGAGGAGGACGAGGGCAGCGAAGCGGGCGAGTAGTCGGGGTCGGGCATGGTCAGACGGCGGGCCGCGCCGAGACGCGGGCCCCGGCGCGCTGGAGGTGCTCGACCCAGTGCCCGGCCAGCTGCTCGTCGAGCCCGGTGGCGATGACCGCCGGTCCCTGGTCGGCCGCGTCCACGAGCTGCTTCGCCTCGGCGAGGCCGTAACCGGTGAGCTCGCGCACGGCCTTGATGACCGAGATCTGCATGCGTCCCGCGTCCTCGAGCACGATGGCGAGGCGTCCCGTACCGGATGCGTCGGCCCCGTCGGCGGTGGCGTCGGGGCCGCCCACGGGCAGCCGGCAGAAGGGGCAGGCGCCGTCGATCGGCTCCCGCAGCGGCGCGCCGCAGTTGCTGCAGACGTGGTCGGCCATGGCCACCGAATCTAGGCCGGGTCGCTCACACCAGCGGCCACGGGTAGCGCCTCCCCGACGGGTCGACCGGGAAGCGTCGCGCCGTCAGCACCGCCCTCGCCCGCGTCAGCAGGGCATCACGCTCGAACGCGTCCAGCCAGCGGGCCAGGGGGTCGGGCAGGCCCGACTCCACGAAGGCCTCGACTGCGCTGAGCAACGGGTCGGGGATGGGCTCGCCGGCGAAGTCCCAGATCACCGTGCGCAGCTTGAACTCGTGGTGGAAGGACAGCCCGTTGTCGATCGCCCAGATGTGGCCGTCGTCGTCGAGCAGCACGTGGCCGCTCTTGCGGTCGGTGTTGTTGGCCAGCAGGTCGAACACGCAGATCTTTCGGAACGCGTCGTGGTGGGCTTCGTCGTCGAGCAGCGTGAAGTAGTGCTGGTCGTAGTCGGCCGTCACGAAGTGCTGCAGCGAACCCTCGCCCAACGGCGCGTCGTCGCGGGCCACCGTCACCGGCACGAGGTCCCACCCCAGCGCCGTGGCCAGCTCGTAGGCCGCCACCTCGCGCTGGTACAGGCCACGGGGGAAGTCCCACAGCGGCCGCTCACCCCGCAGCGGCTTGTAGACCGCCCGGGCCTGCTGCTCGCCGTGGCACAGGCTCACGAGGTAGGTGGCGTTGGAGGACCAGGGCATGCGGCCCAGCAGGTCGACGTCCCCGTTGGCCAGCAGCTCTCCGGTGGCGGCCACGGCGGTGTCTCACGTCCGGCCGTGGCCGTTGCTGCGGGGGCAGACGTGGCCGTCGGGATCCATGGGGCGGCCGCAGAAGGGGCAGAAGGGGCGACCGGAAGTGACGATCCGGGTGGCGTGGATGATGAACGCCTTCACCTGGGGCCGGCTCAGCCGGAACCGCGCCGCGCCGGCGTCGTCGGTGCCCGGTCGAGACTCGTCGTCGGACTCGTCGACGAGCTCCTCGGCCACGAGCAGGATGCGGTCCGAGGACTCCTCGTAGGCGACGGCCAACGCCCCCACGACCCACTCGGGTACGACCGGTTCGACCAGCTCGAGCTCCGTGGGCAGCGCCTCGGTCACCTCGGGCAGGTCGGCGAGGATACCGGTGAGGTACTCGGCCAGCGCAGCCACCTGCTGCTTCTCGAGACGCAGCGAGACGACGGATCCCCGTTGGGCCGCCTGCAGGTAGAAGACCCGTTGACCGGGCGGCCCGACGGCGCCGGCGGTGAAGCGGTCGGGGGCGTCGAGCTCGAAGGACGTGCTCACGACAGGCCCAACGTGGTCAGGTCGTCGCCGGTGGAGTTGGTGGCCAGCACGACCGGGCCCTCGGGGCCGAACCACAGCGCGCTGATCGAGCAGGGCGAGATGACGATGCGTTGGAACAGGTCGAGGTGGGTGCCCAACGCATGGGCGACGGCCGCCTTGATGGGGTCGGCGTGGGAGACGGCCACGACCGTCTCGCCGGGGTGGCGAGCCACCAGCCGGCCGATGGCGGAGACCATGCGGGTCTGCATCTCGGGGAACGACTCGCCGCCGGGGAACCGGAAGCCGCTCGGGTAGCGCTGCACCGTCGTCCACTCGGGCAGCTTGCGCAGCGCCTTGAGCTCCTGGCCGGTCCACTCGCCGAAGTCGCACTCCAGCAGGCCACGCTCGACCTGCACCCGCAGGCCGCGGGCCCGGGCGATCGGTGCCGCCGTCTCGCGGGTGCGCTCGAGCGGGCTGGCGTACACCGCCGCCACGTGCTGCAAGGCGGCGATGCGCTCGGCCGCGGCCCGCGCCTGGACCTGGCCTGCTTCGGCGAGGTGGAGGCCCTTGGCGCGGCCGGGCAGCGTGGAGCCCGTGGTCGGGGTCTGCCCGTGGCGCACGAGCAGCACGAGGGTGGGAGCGGGGGGTTTGGGGCGTGTCGATCGGGCCATGGGTGCGCACAACCTACCAACGGGTCCCACGAAGTAGGTTGCCCGGCGGTGGACTCGCTGGCCCGGCTGCACGACGACGTGGTCTCGTGTCGTGCCTGCCCCCGACTGGTCGCCTGGCGCGAGGAGGTCGCGGCGACGAAGCGCGCCGCCTTCCACGACGAGGAGTACTGGGGTCGGCCGGTTCCCGGGTTCGGCGATCCCGACGCCACCGTCCTCGTCGTCGGCCTCGCCCCGGGCGCCCACGGGGCCAACCGGACCGGACGCATGTTCACCGGTGACCGCTCGGGGGAGTGGCTGTACCGGGCGCTGTGGCGGGCGGGCCTGGCCGATCGGCCCGAGAGCACGGCACGCCACGACGGGCTGCGGCTGCTCGGCGCCTACATCACGGCGCCGGTGCGCTGCGTGCCGCCGGCCAACAAGCCGACGCCCGCCGAGCGTGATCGCTGCCGACCCTTCCTCGAGCGCGAGCTCGCGCTCCTGCGCCGGGTGCGGGTGGTGGTGGCGCTGGGGCGCTTCGCCTACGACGCCGTGGCCGCCCACGAGGGTCTACGTCCCCGCCCGCCGTTCGCCCACGGCCTGGAGGTGGACCTGCCGTCGGGTCGGGTGCTCGTGTGCTCGTACCACGTGAGCCAGCAGAACACCTTCACCGGCAGGCTCACCGAGCCCATGCTCGACGCCGTGTTCGACCGGGCCTGCGCCCTGGCCGGGGAGCGGCCGCACGGGGTTAGGGCGATCGACCCAGGGGCGTGAGTCGTTCGGACCTTTCGTGGGGAAATGGGTCGTCCGCCTCACGTCCCGGGCCCGCGAACGGGCGATGAAAAGGACATGCGAGGCATGGTCGAGACGCTCTCCCAGTACCAGGCGACACCGGCCCGCTTCGTCGGGCCCGACCGGGTGGAGTGGCGATCGCCCACCACCGGCGCCGTGGTGGGGACGGCCCCGATCGCGCCCTCGGGGCGGAAGGGCCTGTGGGAGGCCATGCAGGCCGCCCGCCGACAGCGCAGCCTCGCCCTGCTCTCCGAGCGCACCCGGTACGCACCGTCCGTGCGGCCCACGCCCTCGATCGAGCGGGACACCGATCCGGCACCGACGCCGGAGTCGGCGGCCCACCAGTACCTCGCCCGTCTGGTGGTGGCCGAGCGCAACGAGCAGGCGGACGACGGACTGGCGGACGGGCTGGCCGAGGTCATCGACCTGGCCGCCTACCGCCAGGCCCGTCGCAAGTCGGCCTGACCGGCGTCGACGGGCGACCGGGCGCCCGCACCATCGTGTGCAGGCACGCCCGCCCGTCCGGCGTCCACACCTCGGCGACCACCTCGAAGCCCGAGCGGCGGTAGAAGCCGAGGTTGGCGGGATTGCTCGACACCAGCGCCGTCGGCGTCCCGTCGGCGTCGCAGCGCCGCAGGCCAGGCGTGACCAGCAACGCCCCCAGACCCCGGCCCTGGTGCCGGGCGCGCACGCCCACGTAGCGCAGGACCCGGTGCGCCTCGTCGGGCAGGGCGGCCCGAGCGGCGCCGATGGCTGCCAGGGCGTGCCTCCCGCGCCGGTCACCTGCGTGCTCGACGAGGAGCGCGGCGAGCCGGTCGGCGTCCGCGGGCACCGCCGGGGCGGCGCCGGGCGGGAGCCAGGCCACGGCGCCGTCGTCCGTGCCGATCAGGTCCAGCTCACCGACGCGCCACGCGTGCTCGACCACCAGCGCGAACCGGGCCGCGGCGAACCGGGGCCAGTCGTCGTCGGCGGGCTGCACCCAGCGCAGGAAGGGGTCGGCCGCGAAGGCATCGGTCCAGATGTCGACGACCAGGTCGAGGTCCGAGGAGGCGGCGGCGCGCAGCACGCCGGCAGTTTCGTCCATGGCTGCCCTCCTGCGGGGTGGGGTCGGGTGGGTGCTGTTCGTGACGGTCGCGGCCGGGCGACTACCGTGTTCCGGTTCCCCCCGGGAGGCAGGAGACGTGGTGCTCGGCAACAGGCGTGCAGGCAGCAGATGGCGGGTCGGACTGGTCGTCGGTGCGGCGGTGCTGCTCGGCGCCTGCTCGCAGCCGAGCAACACCCCGACCGGCTACGACGAGACGGTCCAGGCCAACTTCATCGCCGCCTGCACGGGCGGCGGTCCCGGCACCTCGAGCCCGTCCACCACCCTGGCCGGTGCAGACTTCTGCGGGTGCGCCTACGACGTCGTGGCGGCCAACATCCCCTACGACGACAGCGCCAAGCCCGAGGGCTACGACGGGCCCACCTTCCTCGACATCGAGGGCGACCTGGAGAGCAACCCGTCGGCCTTCCCGCAGGCGGTCACCGACGAGATCAACGCCGAGTGCCGCGGCGAGGACGTGACGCCGACCACCGAGGCGCCCCTCACGACCGAGGGCACGACGCCGGCGGCCGAGGGCACGACCCCCGGCACCAGCGAGGGCTGACCGGGCGCTCACCCGGCGGCGGCGCCCGCCTTCTTCTTCTCGGGGAGACCCAACCGCACCTCTGCGTCCGCCCACGACGGCCAGCGCTCCCGGCTCTTCTGCGCCAGCTTGTGCATGAGGGCCACCGCGGCCGGGTCCTCGTCGGCCGAACGGGCGACGATCGAGCCGTCCTCGATCATGCGCCGGATGATCTCGCGCCCCAGGTCGGTGCGCACGATGGTGAGCGTCCAGTCGTTGTCCTTGCCGATGCCGCCGCAGGAGATGTCGGCGTGCTCGGCGGCGAAGTCCGGGCAGTGGGTGCAGCCCTCGCGGGTCCAGGCGTGGCACTCCTTGAGGTTGATCTCGTGGTAGCTGCCGTCGCGCATCCAGATCTGGAACACGCCCTTGATGTTCATCTTGGCCATGTCCTGCTTGGCCAGGCCGTACTTGGCCTCGAACAGCTCCTCGAAGATGGAGTCGTCGAAGGTCTTGGAGCACAACAGCCCCAGGTTGAACACGATGGGCTTGGAGATCTTGCCCGCCTTGCGGTGCCACATCACCGGCGGCACCGAGGACTGGCAGCTCATGCCCACCAGGGCCAGCTTCGAGAAGCCCCGCTCGAGCGCCTCGTCGAGGGCCAGGGTGTTGGCCGAGTACGTGTAGCGGCTGCCGGCGCCGGCGAGGATCTCCTCGGGCGTCGACGCCACGCCGGGCCTGGCCTTCCACACGTCGTCGTGCTCGACGTAGCTGGTCAGCGCGGCGTCGATGTAGCCCTCGCGCAGCGCCCAGAGGAGGATGGCCGACACGAGGCCGCCGTCCTGGCCCGTGCGGTGCACGAGGTCGTCGGAGGCCCTGGTCAGCAGGATGTCGTCGTAGATCCCCGCCGTCTCCTCGGGCGTGCGGTCCCGGTCGAAGAGGTGCTCGTTGGCCTCGTGCTCCCAGCCCCGGAAGCGGGGACAGGCCCGGGTGCAGGTGGTGCAGCCCTTCTCGCCGTGCACGCAGTTGTCGAGGCCCAGCTCCTCCTCGAGGTGGAAGGGGCGGTAGGCGCCCGGCTCGTGGTGGTAGCCGATGACGTCGTGGGGGCAGGAGATGACGCATCCCGCGCACCCGGTGCACAACCCGGCGGTGATGACCTCCGAGTAGAGCTCCTTCCACTGGAAGCTCCAGCGCTCCTTCTTGGGGGCCTCGACGGTGCTCATGGGCGCAGGGTACTCGGCGGGGGCACGGTCGTTTCGGGACGAGGGACCCTGTTCGTGCGCCGTCGGGCCTCGTAGGGTCGACGAGGTGGCCGACAAGGGCTCGCTGACCCGGTTCGCGTGGTTGTCGATCGCCGCTGCGGTCGGCACCATGACGCTCAAGTTCATCGCCTACCTGCTGACCGGGTCCGTGGGCCTGCTCTCCGATGCCCTCGAGTCCATCGTGAACCTGGTGGCTGCGGTGGTGGCGCTCGTGGTGCTGCACATCGCGGCCAAGCCACCCGACGACGAGCACGCCTACGGCCACGCCAAGGCCGAGTACTTCTCCGCCGGTGTCGAGGGCACCCTCATCCTCGTGGCCGCGGCCAGCATCGCGTGGGCGGCGCTGGGTCGTCTGCTGCACCCGCAGGAGCTCGACAACGTCGGCGTCGGTCTGCTGGTGTCGATGGTGGCCGCAGCCGTCAACGGCGCCGTCGCCCTGGTGTTGCTGCGCAACGGGCGGCGCTACCGCTCCATCACCCTCGAGGCCGACGGCAAGCACCTCATGACCGACGTGTGGACCTCGGGGGGCGTGTTGATCGCCGTGCTGGTGGTGCAGCTCACCGGGTGGCTACGCCTGGATCCGCTCATCGCGTTCGTGGTCGCCGGCAACATCGTGTGGGCCGGCACCCACCTGCTGCGCCGCTCCACCCGGGGTCTCATGGACGTGGGTCTGCCGGCCGAGCAGCGCGCGGCCATCGAGGCGGTGCTCGAGCGGTACACGTCGTTCTCGGTGCAGTTCCATGCCCTGCGCACCCGCGAGGCGGGGCGGCGGGCCTTCATGTCGGTGCACGTGCTGGTGCCGGGCGTCGAGACCGTGCAGCGCGCCCACGACCTCGTGGAGCGCGTCGAGGCGGACCTGCGAGCGGCGGTCCCCGACATCACCGTGGTGACCCACATCGAGCCGCTGGAGGACCCGCGCTCCTTCGCCGACGAGGGGCTCGACCGCCGTGCCCTGCCGCCGTTCGTGGCCCGGCCGCCCCGGCCCGGGGGTTGATCCCGGCCAACTCGCACACTCCTTGACCGCTCGGTCAAGATAGGGGCATGGATCTGACCTATCCCCCCGAAGCCGAAGCGTTCCGCACCGAGATCCGGGCCTGGCTGGAGGAGAACCTCCCCGCCGGCTGGTTCGAGCCCGGCTTCAGGCTCGAGGGCGACGCCAAGCTGACGTTCCAGCAGGAGTGGACGGGCAAGCTGTTCGAGGGTGGATGGATCTGCGCCACGTGGCCGCAGGAGTACGGCGGCAAGGGCCTGTCCACCATGGAATCGGTGGTGCTGGCCGAGGAGTTCCACCGGGCCGGCGCACCCATGCGGGCCGACTTCTTCGGCGACACCCTCGTGGGTCCGACGATCCTGCAGTGGGGGACCGAGGAGCAGAAGAAGCACTTCCTGCCCCTGATCCTGTCGGGGCGCATCGCCTGGTGCCAGGGCTTCTCGGAACCCGACGCCGGCAGCGACCTGGCCTCGCTCAACACCAAGGCCGAGCTCGACGGCGACGAGTGGGTCATCAACGGCCAGAAGATCTGGACCACCCAGGGCTTCGTGGCCGACTACATCTTCGTGCTGTGCCGGACCGACCCTGACGCCTCCAAGCACAAGGGCATCTCCTACCTGTTGTGCCCCATGGACCAGCCGGGCGTCGAGGTCCGCCCCATCGAGCAGGTCGACGGCTCGGCCGAGTTCTGCGAGGTCTTCTTCACCGACGCCCGCTGCCCGAAGGACAACGTCGTCGGCGGGCTCAACAACGGCTGGAACGTGGCCATGACTACGCTCGGCTTCGAGCGCGGCACGTCGGCGACGACAGGCTACCGGCGCTTCGAGAAGGAGCTCGAGATCATCGTCGACATCGCCCGGCGCAACGGCCGGATCGACGACCCGATCGTGCGCCAGAACCTGGCGAAGGCGTGGTCCAAGGTGCAGATCATGCGGTTCAACGGCCTGCGCACCCTGGGCGCCGTCGTGACCGGGCGCAAGGACCTGGGCACGGCCGCCCTGGGCGCCACCAACAAGATGTTCTGGTCGGAGTACCACCAGCAGGTCATGAACCTGGCCATCGACATCCTGGGCATGGAGGGTCAGATCCTCACCGGCGACCCCTCGGTCGAGGAGTCGGTGCCGGGGTACGGGGCCCGGCGCACCAACGAGAAGTACCCGGCCTCGGTGCTGCAGTCGTCGTTCTTCTTCTCCCGCTCCGAGACCATCTGGGGTGGCACCAGCCAGATCCAGCGCAACATCGTGGGCGAGCGGGTGCTCGGCCTGCCCAAGGAGCCCAGGCCGGCCTGACGCCTGTCGCCACGGTCCGGGCGGTCCGCTCCGCCGGGGTGTACCGGGCCACCACCGGGCACGTGCTACACACTCGCCCGTGGGCGACCAACCGCTTCTCGATCCGTCCAGCGTCGAGTTCCGCATCGGTGTGGCGTGGCGCGAGCTGCGCCGTGGCGCGGTCGCCCAGGCGGTGCGCAACCGCCTGTACGGCGACGTGCTCGAGCCTGCGCAGCTCGATGCCCTCGACGTGCTCGACGAGCGAGGTGGTCGGTGCCGCATGTCGGAGCTGGCCGACGCCCTCCGAGTGGACGCATCGACCATGACCCGCACGGCAGGCCGCCTGGTGCGGGCCGGGTACGTGCGCCGGGTGAAGCTGGCCGACGACGGCCGGGTGGTCATCCTGGAGCTGACCCGCAAGGGCCGGGTCCTGCTCCAGCAGCTTCAGCAGCGCCGCATCGACATGCTCTTCGACGTGCTGGCCGACATGTCGGGTCCCGAACGGGCGCAACTCGCCGACCTGCTGGAACGGCTGGTGGCAGGCCTCGACCGCTACGCGGACGGTGACCGGGCCGCGGCATCGGCCGGACGCTGAGCCCGGATGGCGTCGTGGTGCCGTCGAGGGGCGATGTGAGCTGAACCGGCGCCGCCGGTAACCTCGGTGGGCTGTGTCCACCGATGTCCTCGCGGAGTCCCGCGGCCCCGGCCTCGACGAAGGTTCGCCCCCGCCTCGCCGCCGGCGCCGGCGCCTGGTGCTCGCCCTGGGGGTGACGGTGGTGGCCTCGGTGCTGGCCGCCGTGGCCTTCGTCGGGTGGCAGGCGTGGAAGCTCGACCACATCCGGCGCGAGAACCTGCAACTCGCCGACTACGGGTTGGACGAGCCGCAGAACTGGCTGATCGTCGGGTCGGACTCCCGTGCGGTGGTCGACCCCGACGACCCGACGGCCGACCTGTTCCTGGGTGGCGGGGCGCAGCCCACCGGAGCCCGGGCCGACACCATCATGGTCGTGCGCATCGATCCCGGTGCCGCCACCGTCGACGTGCTCTCGTTCCCCCGGGACCTGTGGCTGCCGATCTCGGGCACCGGCGAGTCCGAGCGCATCAACACCGCGTACGGCACCGAAGCGGGCCCGCAGCGCCTGGTGGACACCATCCGCGACAACTTCGGCATCGACATCCACCACTACGCGGAGATCGACTTCCGGGGGTTCGAGGGCCTCGTCGACGCCGTGGGCGGTGTGCCCCTGTACTTCGAGCGCGCCGTGCGCGACCCCAACTCCGGTCTGCAGATCGACCACCCGGGGTGCGTCACCCTGGACGGCTCCCAGGCCCTGGCCTTCGCCCGGTCCCGCCACCTGCAGTACATGCGCAACGGGGTGTGGGTCGACGATCCCTCCGGGGACCTGGGCCGGATCTCGCGCCAGCAGGTGTTCCTGCGCCGGGTCGTCGACCGGTCCCTCGGCTCGGTCTCGGGTGGTGACCTGCTCGCCGTGACCCGCCTCGTGGACGTGGCGGTCGACAACCTGACCCTCGACAGCCAGGTGGACGTCGACGTGGCCATGGCGTTGCTCGACCGACTCGGTGGCGTCGCCGGACAGGACATCCGCACCCACGAGCTGGCCGTCGAACCCTTCACCACCGACGGTGGGGCGGCGGTGCTGCGCTTCGACGAGGCCCAGGCACAGGAGGCGTTGACGGTCTTCGGTGTGCCGGCACCTGCGGAGCTCGACCCGTCCGAGATCGCGGTCGACGTGGTCAACGGCAGCGGCGTGCCCCGTCAGGCGAGCCAGACCACCACCGCCCTGGCGGAGGCCGGCTTCGACGCCTCGGTGGGTGGTGATTCGCCCGAGTCGCTGGCTCGCACCGAGGTGCGCCACGCACCCGGTGACGAGCGTGCCGGCGATCTGCTCGCAGGCCAGCTCGCCGCCGGCGCGGAGCTGGTCGAGGACGACGAGCTCGCCCCCGGGCAGCTGGTGCTGGTGACGGGCGCCGACTTCGACGGCGTGCTCGGTCAGCGCCCGGGTTCGAGCGACGGGGGCTCCGAGCCGGTCCCATCGGGGTCGGACTCGTCGGGCGGTGTCACCTCGACCACGGTCGGTGGTGCGGCCGACGCCGACATCACGGTCGGCTGGGTGCCCGGCGAGGTCCCCGCCGGTGTGAGCTGCGACTGATGGATCCGGGTGTGGCCGTCGGGATGACGCTCCCGGCGTTGATCGCCCGTCGCGCGTCCGCCTCGCCGGATGCGCCGGCGCTGTGCGCGCCCGGACGGTCCGTGTGCACCTTCGGCCACCTGGCGGAGCTGGCGGCGCACACCTGCGACGCGCTGTCCGCGTGGGGGGTCGGACGCGGCGACGTGGTTGCGCTCGGCCTCGCGTCGTCGGACCGGCTGGCGAACCTCAACATGGTCGTGCCCTGCGCGGCCGTCTCGACGCCACTCCCGCCCGGTGCAGCGACCCGGGAGCTGACGGTGCAGCTCCGATCGTCCGGCGCTCGGGTCGTGCTCGTCGATCCGGGCGAGTCGCCGGCGCGGGACGCGGCCCGCGAGCTGGGCCTCGCCACGGTCGAGGTCCGGGCCACGGATCGGGCGGGCGGCTTCGAGCTGGCCGCCCCGACACGGACCCGGGTGCGGCCGCCGTGGGTCGAGGCCCGACCCGACGATCTCGCCCTCGTCGTGGCGTCCTCGGGCACCAGCGGGCGGCCCCGGCTCGTCCCTCGCACCCACGCACAGCTCCTGTGGGCCTCCGCGTCGCTGACCGAGGCCTTCGGGCTCACCGCGGAGGACCGCTGTCTGGGGCTGTACCCCCTGTTCCGCATCGACACCACCAGCGCGCTGTGGAGCGGTGGCTGCAGCATCCTGCCCGACCACTACGACGGCGTCGCACTGCGGGGCTGGCTCGTGGAGTACGCGCCGACGTGGATCGCGTCGGGTCCGGCGGTGCTCGGCCAGCTGCGGGTGACGCTGCGCCGGCATCCCGAGCTCGCCGGGGCCGCCCCGCTGCGGTTCGTGCAGTCCTCCGGGGCGCCGTTGCCGACGGACGTGCGCGACGAGTTGGAGCAGCGCCTGGGGGTACCGGTGCTCGTGTCCTACGGCGCGGCGGAGACCTATCGGATCGCGTCGCAACGACCGGGGGAGCGGCGCTCGCCCGGTTCGGTCGGTACACCCGTGGGGTGCGAGGTGCGGATCCTGTCCGAGGAGGGCGCGCCCCTGCCCGTGGGTGCCGAGGGTGAGATCGCGGTGCGCGGACCGGCGGTCGCCACCGGCTACCTCGGCGACGAGGTCGCGACCGCCGAACGGTTCGTGGACGGCTGGTTCCACACCCGGGACCTGGGGTTCGTCGACGGATCGGGCCAGCTCCGGGTCACGGGTCGGGCCGACGAGCGGATCAACCGTGGCGGCGAGATGATCAGCCCGCAGCAGGTGGACGAGGCGTTGCGTTCCCACCCCGCGCTGGCCGACGCGGCCTGCTTCGCCCTGCCGCATCCGACCCTCGGTGAGGACCTCGCCGCCGCAGTGGTGCCGCGCGGCGACCGGCCCCCCGATCCCGTCGTGCTGCGCGACCACGTGGCCGCTCGCCTCGGTGCGACCAAGGTGCCCCGGGTGCTCATCACGGTGGAGCAGCTCCCCCTCGGCCCGACGGGGAAGGTGCAGCGGCGCGCGCTGGCCGAGCAGCTCGCCTGGGCGGCGCCGAAGCCCACGGACCGGCCGCGCGCCGAGCCGTCGACGCGGACCGCCCGCCGGCTGGCCGGCTTGTGGCAGCGCGTCCTGCCCTCGGCACCCGCACCCGACGACGACGACGACTTCTTCGACCTCGGCGGTAGCTCGCTCGCCGGCCTCGAGCTGCTGGTCTGCGTCGAGCTGGCCTTCGGCGTCAGCCTGTCACCGGCCGAGCTGTTCGCGGACCCGTCGCTCGGGGCCATGGCGAAGCTGATCGAAGCCGAGGAGGTGGACAACCCGCACCTGGCTGCGTCGCGGCCCGCTGGCCGCCAGCCCGGCACGCTCGTCGTGATGCGCGAGGGCGAGGCCGGCACGCTGGCGCTGGTGCCCGGGGTCGGCGGTGCGCTGTTGATCCACGATCGACTCGTGCGGATGCTCACGACGCCGGCGACCGTGGTGGGGCTCGAGAGCCCCGGGTTGCGAGCCGGGGAGCGACCACCGCCCACCGTCGGCCTCCTCGCCCGTCACCACGATCGCCAGCTGCGGGCGAGCGCGACCGACGTCGACGTGCTCGTCGGCTTCTCCTTCGGCGGCTACGTGGCCGTGGAGCTGGCCCGCCGGCTGCGCGCCGCGGGGAGGCCACCACGGCTGCTGGTCGTGGTGGACACGCTGTCGCTGGCCGTGTCCCGCCGTGCCGCGCTGGATCGGTTCCGTCGTCGCGGCCCGGTCGGCTCCGTCAAGCGGGCGGGCGTCGAGTGGCGCGACTGGGCGCTGGGCCCCCGTCGAGCCGATTCGGTGCACGACCGCTTCCGCCGCTGCCAGCGCACGCACATGCGGGCGGCGCCGCGAGCGCTGCTGCGGCCCGCCGGGCTACCGACCGTGCTCGTCACCTCGGACGAGAACCGGGAGAAGTCCGGCGACCGGCAGCTGGGCTGGGGTGGCGCGCTCGGTGCGCCGACGGTGATCCACCTGGGCGGGAGGCACCTCGACCTGCTGCGGGACAACGCCGACCGGACCGCGGCGCTGCTCGACGCGCTCGTCGCGGGCGAGGACCCGGCAGCGGTGGCGATGCGCCTCGGCGGGTCCACCTTCTGCTGAGCGCCCTCGGCGCGATTCGAACGCGCGCGCACGGCTCCGGAGGCCGCTGCTCTATCCCCTGAGCTACGAGGGCAAGGCCCGTCAACTTAGCGCGGCCGCCGCGGCGCCCGGCAACCGGCGGCCAACCGGCTACAGGTACGACACGGCCCGTCGGTAGGATCGCCCGGTCCCGTGGCCGCCCGGCCGTGACGCACCGAGAGGAACCCCGTGATCCGCGACCAGCTCGCCGTAGCCCTGCGCGACGCCCTCGTGGCGCTCGAGGTCGAGCCCCTTCCCGAGACCGTGCACCTGGAGCGGCCGGCGCGACGCGAGCACGGGGACTGGTCGTCGAACGTGGCCCTGGCGACGGCCAAGCGGGCCGGTCGCAACCCGCGGGAGCTGGCCACCCAGCTCGCCGAGCACCTGTCGGCGAACCCGCCGGCCAACGTGCTGGCCGTCGAGGTGGCGGGGCCGGGGTTCGTGAACTTCCGCCTGGCCGACTCGTGGCTCCACGACGTGCTGCACGAGGTCGTCGAGCACGGCCGCGCCGGTTACGGACGCCACGAGGCGGGTGCCGGCCGGCGGGTGAACGTCGAGTGGGTCAGCGCCAACCCCACGGGTCCGCTGCACGCCGGCCACGGCCGCAACGCCGCCTACGGCGACTCGGTGGCCCGACTGCTGGAGCGCTGCGGCTACGAGGTGCACCGGGAGTGCTACCTCAACGACCGCGGCACCCAGATGCAGAGCTACGCAGCGTCGCTGCAGGCCCGCAAGCACGGCACCGCCCTTCCCGAGGGTGGCTACGCCGGCGAGTACATCGTGGAGTGGGCGGCGGAGATGCCCGACGACGCCGACCCCCTGGCCTGGGGGGAGGAGCGGGCCGTCCGCGACCACCGCGAGGTGCTCGAGCACTTCCACGTGTGGTTCGACACCTGGTTCAGCGAGCGCTCGCTGCTGGAGGGCGGGGCCATCGAGGCCACCCTGGCCGACCTGCGGGCGCGTGACATGGCCTACGACGCCGATGGCGCGGTGTGGCTGCGTTCCACCGCCTTCGGCGACGACAAGGACCGGGTGCTGGTCAAGAGCGACGGCGAGTTCACCTACCTGCTGCCCGACATCGCCTATCACCGCGACAAGTTCGAGCGCGGGTTCGACCTGTGCATCGACGTGTGGGGCGCCGACCACCACGGCTACGTGTCGCGCATGGCCGCGGCGCTGCAGGCGCTGGGGCACGCGCCCGAGCAGTTCGAGACGTCGCTCATCCAGATGGTGAACCTGGTGCGCGGCGGCGAGCCGGTGAAGCTGTCCAAGCGCACCGGTGACATCATCGAGCTGCGTGACGTCATCACCGAGGTCGGACCCGATGCCGCCCGGCTGACCTACCTGCTGCAGTCGGTGGACTCGCCCCAGACCTTCGACTTCGACGTCGTGGCCTCGCAGGCCATGGACAACCCGGTCTTCTACGTGCAGATGGCCTATGCCCGCATCCGCTCCATCAAGCGGGTGGCGGCCGAACGCGGCGTGGCGCGCCTCCCGGTCGAGCAGGCCGACCTCTCGCTGCTCACCCACGAGCGCGAGCTCGCCGTGCTGCGCTCGCTGTCGGAGCTGCCCGACGTGGTGCTCGTGGCCTGCACCGACCGGGCGCCACACCGGGTCAGCGCGTGGGTGCGCGAGCTGGCGGGCACGTTCCACGGCTTCTACCACGACTGCTACGTGCTGGGGGAGGGGATCGACCCCGAGCTGACCCAGGCCCGGCTGTGGCTCGTGGAGGCCGCCGAGACGGGGCTGTTCATCGGTCTGGATCTGCTCGGGGTGAACGCCCCCGAGACCCTGTGAGCGCGGCGGACGGGCCGGGTGGCCCGCTGCCCGCGGCGCTGTTGCCGCTGACCGCCGAGGTCGACGCCGACGACCGCTTGCGCATCGGCGGCTGCGACACGCTGGCGTTGGCCGAGGAGTTCGGCACCCCCCTCTTCGTGTACGACGAGGCGCACCTGCGGGCGCGCTGTCGGGAGGCGGTCGAGGCTTTCGGACCGGGGGTCAACTACGCCACCAAGGCCTTCCTGTGCAAGGCCATGGCCGCCCTCGCCCACGAGGAGGGCCTGCACCTCGACGTGAGCACCGCAGGGGAGTACCACGTGGCGCGCGCCGCCGGCGTGCCCGCCTCGGCGCTGGTCCTGCACGGCAACAACAAGTCGACCGGCGAGCTGGCGCGCGCCCTGCGCGAAGGGGTGGGGCGCATCGTGGTCGACTCCTTCGACGAGCTCGACCGCATCGAGGCCCTCGTGGCCGCGGGCCTGCCGGCACCGGCGGTCCTGCTGCGCCTGACCCCGGGCATCGAGGCCCACACCCACGAGTACGTGCAGACCGGCCAGGACGACTCCAAGTTCGGCTTCGGCGTGCACACCGGTGCCGCGGATGCCGCCTTCCAGCGGGCCCAGGCCTCGCCGGCGGTGGACCTGGTGGGCCTGCACACCCACATCGGCAGCCAGATCTTCGAGGCCCGGTTCTTCGAACGGGCCATCGAGGTGCTGGCCCGCTGGTTCCACGACCACGAGCTGCCCGAGCTCTCGGTGGGCGGCGGCATCGGGGTGGCCTACGTGGCGGGCGAGGAGGCGCCGTCCATCGCGGAGTGGGGCAAGGCGGTGCACGACGCCTGCGCCGCCGCCGGCATCACCGCCCGGCTCACGGCCGAACCGGGTCGGGCCATCGTCGCCCAGGCCGCGGTGACGCTCTACACGGTGGGCACGGTCAAGGACATCCCGGGCATCCGCACCTACGTCGCCGTCGACGGCGGCATGAGCGACAACCCCCGGCCGGTGCTCTACGGCAGTGGCTACGAGACGTTCCTGCCCCGCAGCACCGGCGCGGCGCGCACCCGCCGGGTGACGGTGGTCGGCAAGCACTGCGAGTCGGGCGACGTGCTGGTGCGCGAGGGTCGCGTGCCTGCAGACCTGCGGGTCGGTGACGTGTTGGCGACCCCGGTCACCGGCGCCTACGGGCACTCCATGGGGTCCAACTACAACAAGGTGCCCCGTCCCGCGGTCGTGTTCGTGGCGGACGGCTCGGCCCGACTCGTGGTGCGCCGCGAGACCGAGGACGACCTGCTGCGCCACGACCTCTGACCGGGTCGGTCCCGCTGACCTAGGGTGCGATCCGACGGGCCGGTCGGTGGGTCCGCCGACACCGAGGGGGACCGATGCTGGGCTTCGAGACGACGGGGACGCGGACCTGGGCCGAGCCCGAGCTCACCTCGATCAACCGGCTGCCGATGCGCAGCACGCTGATCCCCTTCCCCGACGCCGACGGGGCACGCACCGGCGACCGTGAGCAGTCCCCGTGGTTCCGCTCCCTCGACGGGGTGTGGCGCTTCGCCCTGTTGGACCGTCCCGAGGCGGTGCCCGAGCGCTTCGCGGAGCCGACCCTCGACGACAGCGACTGGGCCGACCTGGCCGTGCCCGGCAACTGGACGCTGCAGGGCTTCGACCGGCCGCACTACACCAACATCGTGATGCCCTTCGAGGGGCGTCCCCCCGAGGTGCCCGACGCCAACCCCACGGGTCTGTACCGCGTGGCGTTCCGGGTGCCGCGGGGGTGGTGGGGTCGGCGGGTGATCCTGCACGTCGGCGGCGCCGAGAGCGTGCTGTACGTGTGGGTCAACGGCGTGCCCATCGGCATGGGCAAGGACTCACGCCTGCCCAGCGAGTTCGACATCACCGACCACGTGAACGTGGGTAGCGACAACCTGCTGGCGTGTGCGGTGGTGCGGTGGTCCGACGCCAGCTACGTGGAGGACCAGGACCACTGGTGGATGGCGGGCATCCACCGTTCGGTCTTCCTCTACTCGCCGGGCCAGGTTCGCCTGACCGACGTGGCGGTGCGGGCCGGCCTCGACGACGGCGCGACCACGGGCACCCTCGCGGTCGAGGCGACGGTCGAGTTCGCCGACGCCGCCGACATCGGACCCGGGTGGCAGGTGCAGGCCCAGCTCGAGACCCTGGCCGGACGGCGGGTGCTGCCCCGGGTGCTCGAGGGGGAGGTGCCCCACGATCTGCGCCCCTACCTGTTCTCGGGCCACACCGTGCGCCTCGCCGCGGACGTGGCGGGGATCCGGCCGTGGTCGGCCGAGGAGCCGTCGTTGTACCGGCTCGTGGTGAGCCTGCTCGACCCCGACGGCACCGTGGTCGAGGTGCTCGGCCAGCGGATCGGCTTCCGACGGGTCGAGGTCGCCGACCGTGCCCTGCTGGTCAACGGGGCGCCGGTGGAGATCCACGGGGTCAACCGCCACGACCACCATCCCGAGCGGGGCAAGGCGGTCACCGTGAGCGACATGCGCGCCGACCTGCTGGCCATGAAGCGGGCCAACATCAACGCCGTGCGCTGCGCGCACTACCCCAACGACGACCGCTTCTACGACCTGTGCGACGAGCTCGGTCTGTACGTGATCGACGAGGCCGACGTCGAGAGCCACGCCTGGATCT
Source organism: Acidimicrobiales bacterium (assembly GCA_025456085.1). Classification (GTDB taxonomy): domain Bacteria; phylum Actinomycetota; class Acidimicrobiia; order Acidimicrobiales; family Acidimicrobilacustridaceae; genus JALOLF01. The sequence goes on along the minus strand of JALOLF010000005.1, from coordinate 31,835 downwards.
TCAGCCTGTGCGACGACCCGCGGTACCTGCAGGCGTTCCTGGAGCGTGCCGTGCGCATGGCCCAGCGCGACAAGAACCACGCCTGCATCGTGGCCTGGTCACTGGGCAACGAGAGCGGCTACGGCCCCCATCACGACGCCATGGCCGGGTGGCTGCGGCACTACGACCCCACGAGGCCACTGCACTACGAGGGCGCCGTCATGTGGGATCTCGACGCCGAGGCGCCCTGCACCGACATCGTGTGCCCCATGTACCCGGAGATCGACGCCATCGTGGCCTGGGCCGAGCGGGGCGAGGGTGACCGGCCGCTCATCATGTGCGAGTACTCCCACGCCATGGGCAACTCCAACGGGAGCCTGGCCGACTACTGGGCGGCGATCGAAGCCCACGACGGCCTGCAGGGCGGGTTCCTGTGGGAGTGGAAGGACCACGGGCTGCTCGCCCGCCGCGAGGACGGTCGCACCTTCTTCGCCTACGGCGGGCAGTTCGGCGACGTGCCCAACGACGCCAACTTCGTGGCCGACGGGCTCATGGGGCCCGACCTCACGCCGCACCCCGCGGTGCGCGAGGTCACCTGGCTGTTCCGGCCGGTGCGGGTCGATGCCACCGCCAACGACCTGCGCCGCGGTCGGGTCCGGATCCACAACCGCCAGTGGTTCCGATCGCTGTCGTGGCTGGCGGCCACCTGGGAGGTGGCCGTCGACGGCGTCGTCGTCGAGCAGGGGCGGCTGGACCTGCCGGAGGTGGGGCCCCGCGAGACGACCGTCGTGGAGGTCCCCTTCGCCAGACCCACGCTCGCCGCCGGGCAGGAGGCCCACCTCACGGTGCGGTTCCGCGTGGCCCGCACCCAGCCGTGGGCCGAGCGCGGCCTGGAGGTGGCCTGGGACCAGCTGGCGCTGCGGCACCGCCCGGCCCAGGCCCGCAGCGCTCGTGGCGCCGGCGACGAGGTCGCCGTGGTGCGGGACCGGCTCCGACGCCGGGCCACCCTCACCGTGGGGGGTCTGCGCGCCGAGGTCGACGAGCCGACCGGCGCGCTGGAGCGCCTCGTGTGGGACGACGTCGACGTGCTCGCCACCTCACCCCACGTGACGCTGTGGCGCGCCGCCACCGACAACGACGGCCTCAAGCTCTTCGTCGGCGACGAGGAGAAGGAGCTGTGGGCGGGCATGGCGGGCAAGCCCCTCAACCGATGGCTCGGTTGGGGTCTCGACCACCTGCACCGTGCGCCGGTGGGCGGCACCCTGCGTCGGGTCACCGACGGCTCGGTCGTCATCACCGCCCGCACCAAGGCGTGGGGGGCCGATCCGTCCGTGGTGGTGACCCACCGTCGCCTGCTGACCGTGCTGCCCTCGGGCGACCTGGTGCTCGACGAGACCGTCGAGGTCCCCGACGAGTGGGACGACGTCCCCCGGGTGGGGGTGGTGTTCACCATGCCCACCGGCTTCGAGCGGCTCTGCTGGTACGGCCTCGGGCCGCAGGAGACCTATCCCGACCGGCTCGCCTCGGCGGTGGTGGGACGCTTCGACGCCCTCGTGATGGACGAGACCTGCCCGTACCTGATGCCCCAGGAGTACGGCCTGCACGTGGGGACCCGCTGGTTCACCCTCGAGCAGGTGGGCCGGGGGCGCCGCACCGGCCTGCTCGTGTCGACGCTCGACACCGGGCCGCTCGCGTTCTCCGCGCTGCACCACACCGCCGAGCAGCTCTATGCGGCGCGGGACCGCACCGAGCTCGCCGCGTCGGGCGGCGTGGTGGTGCACGTGGATGCCGCGCACCGGGGTCTCGGCACCGGCAGCTGCGGACCCGACACGTTGCCCCGGTACCGGGTCGGGCCGGGACGTCACCGGTGGCGGTGGCGGCTACGCCCCTACACCGTCGGGCGCGAGGATCCCGACGCGCTCGCCCGGCAGCTCCCCGAGCTCTGAGGCGCACGCCGCCGCCACCTGGACGAGCCGGGCGCGGCCGGGGGTGATCAGCAGGCCCCGTCCGGGGGGCCAGGTCTCGTGGGGCAGGCGCGGGAGCGGTGCCGCCCAGCTCGAGCCGTCGAAGGGACCCTCGGGGTGCAGCAGCAGGCCCTGCAGAGGGCGGTGGGCGCGGGTCAGGGGATCGCCCGGGTGGCGGAGACGGTCCGAGTCCGCAGCCAGCACGACGCGCAGACGGGGCGCCGCCGCGGCGACCAGCGCGCCGAGTAGCGCCTCCTCGGCGGGATCGGTCACCAGGCGGTGGACATCGTCGACCAGCACCAGGACGTGGCGGTCCACGACCCGGGCGAGCGCCGCGGGCAGGGCGCGCAGGCCGATGCCGTGTCGGCCGCCGACCTCCACCACGGTCAGGTCGTGGCGGCCCCCGACGCTGCGTCGGAGCTGCGCGAGCGCGCCGGACCGTCCCGATCCCGGTGGACCGGCCACGAGCGTCGGTCGCCCGGGAGGGAGGGTCAGCAGCGCCGTGGCGCCGGTCGGCTCGTCGGCCAGTGCGACGGGCAGCTGCCAGGGACCACGCCCGTCCGGCTCGCCGAGCCCCAGTCGGGGGTCCAGGGTGGCGGGGTCGACGTGGTGGGGGAGGAGCCGCACCGGCACGGCCCGGACGGGGCGATCGCGCCATCGGCGGCACACGTCGTCGACTGCGGTCACGAGCTCGTGGGGCTCGAGCGTGGTGAGCTGGATCTCGTGACCGTCGCCGGTGACGCCCCGGCCTGGCGGTGGGTCGGTCGGCAGGGCGGTGCGGGGCAGGCCCACCAGCGCGGCGTCAGCCGGGTCGGCGAGTCGCAGCACGATGCGTTCGGGGGCGCGGGCCACGACCGTGGGTGGCACACCGGCGGGTCGGTCCGTGGTGAGCACGGTGTGGATGCCGACGCGACTGCCGTCGCGGACCACGACGAGCAGGTCGTCCAACAGGCGGAACCCGTCGAGGTCGTCGCAGGCCGCTCGCAACGAGCTGAACTGATCGATCACCAGGAGGGTCGTCACCTCGCCGGGGCCACCGTGGGGATCACCACCCGTCCGTCCGGCGGTTCGCCGGCGGCGCAGCTCGCCGCCGAGGCGGTCGACGAGGCGTGCGAGGCGCGCCCGCTCGTCGATGCCGACGACGTCGGCCACGTGGGGGACCCCGGCGAGGCCGGCGAGGCCGGCGCCGTCGCCGTCGACGGCGTAGACGGTGAGGCGGTCGGGGGGCAGGGAGCGGGTGGCGGTGACGGCGAGGGCGCACAGGGCGGCCGTCGTGCCGCTGCCGGGCATGCCGTAGAGCACGAGCGGTCCCTCCACCGCCCGCCAGAACCGGAGTTGCTGGCGCTGGTGATCGGGGTCGTCCTCGAGCCCCAGGACCGGGGCGAAACCCTCGGCCGGCCCGGTGCGCGCAGCCGGTGTGGTCTCGTCGGACGGTTCGGTCGCGTCGGGGTGCAGGGTCGGGGGCAGGGGCTCGCACCACAGCGGCCGGGTCGGAGGTCGACCCTGGCGGGCTCGCGCCTGCAGGATCGCCTCCACGAAGCGGTCGAGGTCGCTCTCACCCGGTTCGGGCACGGCGCCGGACCCGCCGTCGCGCCCGACGACGGCCGACTCCGTGGCGCGGAGGGGACGGCCGAAGGGGTCGAGGGCCACGACGCGTCGCGCGTCGGCGCGGGTGGCGGCCGTCGCCGGTGCACTCACCCGGGCCACCTGGACGACACCGACCTCGCCGGGCCCCAGGCGCACGAGGGCGCGGCCGGGTCGGTGCCGGGGGAGCCCGGACGCGTCGGGAACGCCGAGGATGTCGACGCTGTCGGTCGCGTCGAGGACTCGCAGTGCCACCCGTAGGCTCGTGTTCGTGCGGATGGCGTCGCTGATGGCGCCGCTCGGGCGTTGGGTGGCGAGGACCAGGTGGAGCCCGAGGCTGCGCCCGCGTTGGGCGACGCCGACCAGGCTGTCGAGGAAGCCGCGTAGGTCGGCGGCGAGCGCGGCGAACTCGTCGATCACCACGATCAAGCGGGGGACGGGCTCGAGCGACGGATCGGCGTGGCGGCGGGCCTGGAAGGCGGCGAGGTGTTCGCAGCCGGCGGCGCGCAGGAGCTGCTCGCGTCGGCGCAGCTCGGCATCGAGGGAGCGCAGCATGCGGGCGCCGAGATGGCCGTCGAGGTCGGTGACCATGCCGGCCACGTGGGGCAGGGACGCGCAGCGGTCGAAGGCGCTCCCGCCCTTGTAGTCGACGAGCACGAAGGCGCAGTCGTCGGGGTCGTGGTCCAGGGCGAGGGACACCACCAGCGCGCGGAGCAGCTCGGACTTGCCCGACCCGGTCGTGCCACCCACGAGGGTGTGCGGCCCGTCGGCGACCAGGTCGATCACGGCGGTGGTGCCGTCGAGACGGCGACCGATGGCTGCCCGCAGGTGTGGACCCGGTGGGCGTTCCCAACGTCGGCCGATCGCCTCGACGTCGCCGGGGATCTCGGGCAGCTCGCCCAGGCGCAGCGGCGCACCCCCGGCGTGCGCCGGGTCGTCCACGAGCGGATCACGCACCCGGGCCAGGAGCCTCGCCGCGTGTGCCGCGGCCTCGCCGGTCACCCCGTCGAGGTGCAGGCCCTGCCGCTCCCGGGCGCGGGCCGGCCATCGCAGCGTCGCCCGTCCCTGGTCGTCGAGGGCCTGCACCACGGCCCGGCAGCCGCGTGGGAGGTCGGCCAGTCGTTCGCCGAGCACCACCGCCACCTGACCCGGCGGGGGGTCGTCGAGCCAGCGGCGCAGGTTGGAGTCATCGGCGCCCGGTCCGTCCACCACCACCACGCGCCACCGGTCGGGCCCGTGCGGTCCGGTCGCCAGCAGCGCCGCACGCTCGTCGACGGAGCAGGCCACGCCGCCGCCGTCCGTGGTGCAGTGCGGGAGGAACGTCGTCCAGGCCCACCGCTCGGCCACGTCGGCTGCCGCTGCCACGGCGATGGCCAGGTCGGCGGGCCCGAGGAGGAGGGCGGCCTGCACCACCAGGCTGCGGGCGACGGCGCGTCGCACCGGTGGCGGTCCGATGATGCCGACCACCCGTTCCGCGGCGAGGTCGAGGACGACCGGCACGTCGTGCAGCACGGTGTGACGTGCCAGGAGCTCCTGCAGATCGGTCGGCGCGTCGGCGGGCGCCGGTCCCGTCCCCTCCCAGGACGACGACGCGGTCGCCAGCCGCAAGGCCAGCGCGTCGAGGTCGTCGCGGCGGCGCTCCCACAGCCGGGGGTCAGCCACGGCGGGCCACGACAGGAGCAGCGCCGGCGACGGATGGGCCTCGTCGCGTCGGCGACGCTCGAGCTCGGCCGCCACGTGCAACTCGGCCGCGTAGCGCCGTAGGGCGGCCTCGTGGTCGGCCTGCGCGACTCGTCGCCGACGTGCGTGGCGGCGCCGCTGCTCGGCCCACGAGGCGAGCACGACGACGGGGCTCAGCAGCGCGAGGAGCGCGAAGACGGGGCTGAACACGATCGCCGCCACACCGCCGAGCACCACCGGCGTCACGACCCCGGCCCACGACAGCGGCGGGCGCGGCTCGGGCACCGGCGCGACGGGCGTCGGCGGGGTGGGCACGGCATCGCCGACGACGTGGCGGGGCGGCCGTTGGTGGACCCTCGGCGGGGGCGGTGCGGGCGCCGCCGTCGCACGGGTGCGTGCCACGAGCGCCGTGCCGAGGCGGACGGGGTGTTGTTCGCGAAGCTCCCTGGCCGCAGCGTGCTCGGCATGCGTGGCGTTGGACGCCCTTCCGAGCGCGACGAGGGTCGACCGACCGCCGCGGTCGACGTCGAGGCGGGCGTGCTCGGGAGCCAGACCGGCCTGGGGGATGGACAGCTCGGCTCGCGGGTCGGCGCCGACGACGACGCTGCCCGGCCGCACGACCACCTCCTCGCCCACCCGGAGCCCGCCCCACACCACCAGGCGCACCGATCCGGGTGTCGGGCGCTCGGAACGGCCCGTCCCCAGCCCCAGGGTGCAGCCGTCGGCGAGGGGCAGGTCGTCGAGCGGCGTGTCGATCGGGAACCCGATCCCGTCGACCGTCACCTGGTCGAGGTCCTCACCGAGGGGCGGTCCCGGCAGGCACCGCACGAGGTCGAGCGCCGTCGTCGACGTGTCGTGCGGCAGGTCGATCGCCACGTGCTGGTCCGTGTGGGCGTGGCGCACGATGATGCGCATCACGGTCTCGCCGCGGTCGCCCGCCGGCGGATCCCGTGGGGTGACGAGCACGGGACCCGCCGGCGGCTTCGCGGACGACCCGACGCGCGGGGGCGGGTGGACGGGTCGTCGGCCGGCACCCGACGCCCGGGGGACGGCGTGGGGCGCTCGGGCATCGTCAGGCGTCGACGCCGTTCAGCACGAGGTTGCTGCGGCGACGGTTCTCGTTGATGTAGATCGCCTGGTCGCGCAGGCTCTGCACCAGTTGGCGGAGGTTCGGCACGAAGACCGACTCCCACTCGGCGCGGAAGGTGTCGGCGAGCCGGCCCTGCCAGTGGACCGAGCCGGTGGCCCCGCCGCTGCCGACGAGCGCGGTGAGGTCCACGACGAGCTGGTCGACCTCGGCCGCCTTGGTCTCGAACATGCGTTGGAGTTCGACCATCTGGGCGAGGTTGACGCCCACCAGGTCAGTGCTCATGGGTGCTCCTTGTGCTGGGGGATTCCCGTCGGGAATCGGGGTTGCGGGAGCAGACTAGATCGAGGAAGCATGAAACACAACGAAAAACTTCGATAGGAGTCGAGAGATGAGTGAGCTGGTGTCGATCCACCTGGGTCGTGCGGCCGAGCTGGTCGACCGCCTCGGCGGGTTGGCGGTGTCGCTGCACGACACCGCCGTGCGGGTGCGCCCGCTGCTCGAGTCGGTGGGCGAGGACCCTGCCCCGGTCGGTGTCGTGGCCCGTCGGGCCGCGTGGTGCGCTCAGCAGCAGGCGCAGCTCGCCCGGATCGTGGCCGAGGTCGTGTGCTGGGAGGCGACCGGCAGCTCCAGCGGCCTGCGGCTGGACTCCGGGGCGTTCGAGCCGTCGGTGGGCGCGGGGGCCGATGACGACGCGGCCCGGGCGGCCGCCGGTGCCGCGCTGGCGTCGCTGCTGTTCGGGGACGGCACGACGTTCGCCCGTCTCGCCGTGCTGTGGTCCTCCAACCCGGCCTTCGCCGTGCCGCTGGCGTCGGCGTTGCGCCCCGAGGCCGTGGTCGACCAGCTCGGGTGGTGGCGGGACCTGCTCGCCCTGCCCGCCGACGACGAGCAGCGGCGCGACCGGCTGGCCGTCGCCCACGGTCTGGTGCGCGTGCTGGCCACGGCGTCGCAGGTCGGCTCGTTGCCCTGGACGCTCGCCGACCTCGTCGCCGCGGACCCCGCGGCCTTCGACGACCCGACCGCGCACAACGAGCTGGCCCTGCTGTTCCTGCCCGGCACCCGATGGGCCGACGAGGTTCTGGTGGATGCGGTGGAGTTGCTGGTGCTGCCCCTGAACCGACTCCCCGGTGTCGGTGTCGCGGCGACGGTCGGCACCCCGGGCGCCGACTGCCGGCTGCTCGTCCTGACGGCGTTGGCGGGGAGCCCGCAGGCGGCGACGCAGGTCCTGCGCACGGTCGATCTCGACGACCTGGCGCGATCGGACCTCGCCTACGGCGACGGCGGGCGGGCGCTGGGCCGGGTCCTGATCGCCGGCACCCGTCCCGGCGGCGCTGCGGACGCCGACGAGGCCATGACCCGCCTGGTTCGGTGGGTGGCGGCGACCCGCGACCTTCCTCCCCTCGCCCACGCCGTGCTGGCGGACGTGGCCCAGCCCTATCTGGCCTCGTTCGGCAGCGACGTCGCCGGCCTCGACGGGCCCGTCGTCGATGCGTTGCCCGAGCTCGACGAGGCCAGCGCGACGGGGTATCTGCTCTACACGGCGCTGCACCCCGAGGCCCGGCACCGGCTCGCCGAGGTGACGCGTGGCTGGGTGCTCGGCCACCTCGATCGTCTGAGCCTGCAGCCCCGTTCCCCCGAGGGCGCCGATGTGGTCGCGTCCGTGGCCCGCCACGTCGACGTGGCCATCGTGCTCGGTGAGGCGGACGGCGCACACAACGAGGACGAGGCCCGTGCCGGGGACCGCTCCCGGCTGGTCACGGGGCTCGGTCTGGCGACGCTGCTCGTCACGGCCAACGTCACCGCGCCGGCGTGGATGCACGGTGTGCGCGCCGACGGCGTGGCCTCGAGCGGCACCCTGTTCTGGGGCCCGGTGGTCGACGCGCTGCTGCCGCCCACCGAACACGGCTACGAGCTGCTCGTCGACCACGTGGGAAGGGGCGACGCCAGGCTGCACCTCGAGCTGCGGTACGCGGCGCTCCAAGCCCTCTGGGCCAACCGGGCGCGCAACGCGGTCTTCGAGGGATGGGGCGGGCGCCTGGAGGTGCCGACGATGCTGCTGCGCGACCCGGCGCGGCCCGACACCAGCGAGCTGCGGGCGCTCGCCGAGCTCGACGACGACGCGCGGGACGCGTTCGCCGACTGGTACGTCCGCCAGGACATGGCCACCGACGCGCCGCTCCTGGCCGAGCTCGGCGACGTCTACGGGTTGACCCCCGGCGTCGTCAGCCCGGCGGAGCCAGATCGATGAGCGCCGCCCGGGTCTCGAGTCGGGCGGCTGCCGCCAGCAGCTCGTCGAGGACCGACAGCGGCCCGATCGCCAGATCGCGGTGGGTGGCGGTCAGGTCGGTGACGAAGTCCTGCGCCCGCTGGCCGGTCCAGGTCTCCTCGCCGGCCAGCGCCGTCACCTCGGGGAGGCCGTGGAGGAGGTGCGCGGCCTCCCGCACGAGCTGTGCGGCGGCCTCCCGCAGGGCGAGCGCGTCCAGTTCCATGGCATGAAAATAGTTGAGAACAACGGAAAAGCAATACCGGTGGCGGGGTGAACGCCGAGGAGTCGTCGGACCGGCAGGCAGTAGCCTCTCCGGCGTGACCTCCACCTCCATGCGCGTCGGGCTGTTGGGCTGCGGCACGGTCGGCACGGCACTCGTCCAGTTGGTGGCCGAGCAGGCCGCCGAGATCGAGGCGCGCACCGGTCTCACACTCGAGATCGCGAGGGTCGCGGTGCGCAACGCGGCCAGGGATCGCGGCGTCGCACTCCCGTCGGAGGTCTTCACGTCCGACGCGCATGCCGTCGTGCAGGACCCGACCATCGACGTCGTCGTCGAGGTCATGGGCGGCATCGAGCCCGCACGTGAGCTCATCCTGGAGGCCATCGCCCACGGCAAGCCCGTGGTGACCGCCAACAAGGAACTCCTGGCCAACGTGGGGGCGGAGGTGTTCGCCGCGGCCGACGCCACCGGCGTGGACGTGTTGTTCGAAGCCGCGGTGGCGGGCGGCATCCCACTGGTGCGGCCGATGCGGGAGTCGTTGCTCGGCGAGCCGGTGACGAGGGTGCTCGGCATCGTCAACGGTACGACGAACTACATCCTCACGAAGATGACCGAGGCCGGCGCGTCCTACGGCGACGCCCTCACCGAGGCCCAGCGACTCGGCTACGCGGAGGCCGACCCGACCGCCGACGTCGAGGGATTCGACGCCGGCGCCAAGATCGCCATCCTGGCGAGCATCGCCTTCGGGGTGCGGGTCGTGGCGGGCGACGTCTACCACGAGGGCATCTCCGGGCTCCGGGCCGACGACATCGCGTACGCGACGAGGCGGGGCCTGGTGGTGAAGCTGCTCGCCATCGCCGAGCGCTGCGAGGGCGAGCACGGCTCGGAGGTGGCCGTGCGCGTCCACCCGGTGATGCTGCCCGGGACCCATCCCCTGGCCGCCGTGCGGGAGAGCTTCAACGCGGTGTTCGTCCAGGGCCGTGCCGTGGGCGACCTGATGTTCTACGGCCGCGGGGCGGGTGGCGCGCCCACCGCCAGCGCCGTGCTCGGCGATCTGATCGACGCCGCGGGCAACACGCGTCGGGGCACTCACGCCAGCATCGGCGTGCTCGGCAAGGCGACCATCCGCCCCATCGACGAGCTCGAGTCCGGCTACTACATCAACCTCGACGTCGTCGACCGCCCCGGTGTGCTGGCCGCGGTGGCCGGGGTGTTCGGCACCCACGGGGTGTCCATCTCCAGCATGGAGCAGGAGGGCTTCGGTGACGAGGCCCGGCTGGTGTTCGTGACCCACCTGGCGCGCGAGCGCGACCTGCAGGCCACGCTCCACGACCTGCGGGAGCTGGACGTGGTGCACCGCGTGGGCAGCGTGATCCGGCTGCTGGACGACGAGGACGCCCCCACGTGACGGGCACCGGGTCATGGAGTACGTGAGCACCCGGGGCACCGCCCCCGTCCTCGGCTTCGGCGACGTGCTGCTGGCGGGTCTGGCCCGTGACGGCGGCCTCTACGTGCCCCACGCCTGGCCCCGGCTCGGCGCCGACGCACTCCAGCGCTTCGAGGCGCTTCCCTACGCCGAGATCGCCGTCGAGGTCATGTGGCCCTTCGTGTCCGACACCCTCGATCTCGACGAGTTCGGCGCCATCGTCGCCGACGCCTATGCCACCTTCGATCGCCCCGAGGTCGTGCCGTTGGTCGACCTGGGGGGCGGCGAGTGGCTCATGGAGCTGTTCCACGGACCGACCCTGGCCTTCAAGGACGTGGCCCTGCAGCTCGTCGGTCGGCTGTTCGACCACGAGCTGGCCCGTCGCGGCGAGCGGGTGACGATCGTGGGTGCCACGTCGGGAGACACCGGCTCGGCCGCCATCGAGGCCTGTCGCGACCGGGAGGCCATCGAGATCTTCATCCTGCACCCGGCGGGGCGGGTCTCGGACGTGCAGCGCCGCCAGATGACGACGGTGCGGTCGGCGAACGTCCACAACATCGCTGTCGAGGGCACCTTCGACGACTGCCAGGACCTGGTCAAGGCCCTCTTCGCCGACGAGGAGTTCCGCGACCGCGCCCACCTCAGCGCGGTCAACTCCATCAACTGGGCTCGGGTGCTGGCCCAGATCGTCTACTACGTCGTCGGCGCCGCCCGCCTCACGGGCGGGCGGGGCCCGGTCGCGTACACCGTGCCCACCGGCAACTTCGGCAACGTGTTCGCCGGCTACGGGGCGCAGCGCATGGGCGTGCCGATCGCCCAGTTCGTCATCGGGTCCAACCGCAACGACATCCTCACGCGCTTCCTGGCCGACGGGGTGATGGAGATGCGCGGTGTCACGCCCACGCTGAGCCCGAGCATGGACATCCAGATCTCGTCCAACTTCGAGCGCCTGCTGTTCGAGCTGTACGGCGGCGACGGTGATCGGGTCGTCGAGGCCATGGCCCGGTTCCGGGCCGAGGGCCGCTTCGTGCTCGACGCCGACCTGCTCGCCACGCTGCACGAGCAGTGGTCGGGTGCCTGCCTCGACGACGAGGAGACCGTGGCCGTCATCGCCGAGGTGCGCCGCCGCACCGGGCTGCTGATCGACCCCCACACCGCGGTCGGCCTGGGCGCGGCCGCCCGGTGCCGCCGCGACCCCGCCGTGCCCATGGTGTCGCTCGCCACCGCTCACCCGGCGAAGTTCCCCGACGCCGTCGAGCGGGCGACGGGCATCCGGCCTGCACTGCCCGAGCGCCTCGCCGATCTGTTCGAGCGCCCGGAGCGCTACGAGACCCTGCCCGGCGACTACGCCACGGTGCGGGCGCACATCGACGACGTGCTGGCCAGCCGCTGAATAGCCGGATCGACGGGGTTTCCTGGCATGATCGGGCGATGAAGTACGTCGTGTGCGTGCCCGATGGTTGTGCCGACGAGCCGGTCGAGGCGCTCGGCGGACGGACGCCGCTCGAGGCGGCGTCGCTGCCGACCCTGGCGGCCCTGGCCGGCCGGGGCGAGGTCGGGCGGGCGGCGGTGATCCCGCCGGGCATGCCCCCGGGCAGCGACGTGGGCAACATGGCCATCCTGGGTTACGACCCGGCCGAGTACCACACCGGTCGGGCGCCCATCGAGGCGGCCGCACTCGGTCTGAAGCTGTCTCCGGACCAGGTCGCCTACCGCTGCAACCTGGTCACGTTGGGCGACGACGGCACCATGGTGGATTTCGCCGGCGGGCACCCCAGCTCGGCGGTGGCGGAGGAGGTGATCGACGCCCTCGAGGCCGAGCTCGGCGGTGGCGGCGTGTCGTTCCACCCCGGCGTGGAGTACCGCCACATCCTGGTGGCGCCCGCGGCGTGGGCCGAGTCGGACTGCACGCCGCCCCACGACCTGTCCGACAAGCCCGCGGTCTTCCCGACGGGCCCGGCGTCCTCGCAGCTGCGCGGGCTCATGGACGCCTCCCGCAGCGTGCTCCAGCGCTTCGACCTCCCGGCCACCCAGATCTGGTTGTGGGGGCAGGGCGTCCAGCCGGAGATGCCGTCGTTCACCGACCGCTGGGGGCTCGACGCCGCGCTCAACAGCGCGGTCGACCTCGTGCGGGGTCTGGGCGTGCTCACCGGGATCGAGGTCCTCGACGTGGAGGGCATGACCGCCGGCTACGACACCGACTACGCCGCGCAGCGCGAGAGCGCGCTGGACACGCTGGCCGACGGCGCGGACCTGGTGCTCATCCACGTGGAGGCCACCGACGAGGCGGGCCACGCCGGCGACGTCGCCGCCAAGGTGGACGCGCTCGAGCGTTGGGACCGCGACATCCTGACCGACCTGGTCACCGGACTCGATCGGCTGGGCCCGTGGCGCCTGCTGCTGCTGCCCGACCACGCCACGCCCCTGCACCTCAAGACCCACACCCCCGACCCCGTGCCCTACCTGCTGGTGGACTCGGTCCGGCCCGGACCGGGCGGCGCCTACACCGAGCCGGCCGTGGCCGGGGTGGCGGCGCGACCGGGCCATTCGCTCATGGGGCGCCTGCTGCGCGGCGACTGATCACGGACGCGGACGGGGCGCCCCCGTAGGGGCGCCCCGTCGGCGTGCTCAGGTGCTGCGCCGGCTCAGCCGGTGTAGCGGGGGGTGGCGGTAGCCGCGGCGGCCTTGGCCGTGGTGGTGGTGGGCTTGACCGTGGTGGTCGGAGCAGCCGTGGTCGTGGTGGTGGTCGTCGGCTCCTCGCACACGCCGACCTCGTTCACCTCGGTCAGGACCACGACGGGTGTGACGCGCTCGGCGGGCAGCCTGCCGACGACGAAGGCGGCGAGGTACGTGCCTTCCTCGACGGGCACGTCGAGGGGGCCGGCGATGACGGTGTCGGTGCCTGCCAGCTTGACGGTGACGGGGTAGGTGCCCACGGGCAGCTCGGCGGTGAACTCCTCGCCGAACGCGAGGGTGTCCACGACGACCTCGTTACCGGCGATGGTGGCGACGACGTCGACCTCCCCGGCGTTGGCCGTGTGGGCGGCGGTGACGCGGCCCTGGCCGGCTTCGGTGCAGTCCACGTCGAGTGGGATCGTGGCCAGCTGTGAGCCGGCGGGCGGAGGTCCGATCACCTCGAACGTGGCGACCAGCGCGACGGCGGCGCCGGTCGGTGTCACGTCCTCGTCGATCTGGGCGAAGGCGTTGCCCGGGTTGGCGCAGTCCACGCCGGCGCCGTCGAAGACCTCGACGTTGACCGTCTCGCCGCTGGTCAGCGGGAGCGGGCCGATGATGTCGCCGAACTGGAGGTCGCCATCGACGAGCGACCCGTCCACGCACACGGTCACGGCGGTGCCACCGGGGGCGGACTGGCCGTCCCAGTTGAGGCCGTGCACGACCCACACCTGGGTGGTGGCCTGGGCTCCGGCGGGGGTGCCGCTGATGACCAGGGTGCCAGCGGCCAGCGCGGCCAACGCCAGCAGTCCGATCGCTCGTCTCATGGATGTCTCCCTCTCGTGGGTCGGTAGGTGTCGGTCACCCGTGCGTGCACAACGATTCGAGACTCTAGTTGCCACGCTCCGTAGTAGGTCGCTTCGGTGCACGCGATCCGCCTGCCGGACGCGAGCGGGGCGCCCCCGCAGGGGCGCCCCGTCGACGTGTTCAGGTGCTGCGCCGGCTCAGCCGGTGTAGCGCGGGGTGGCGGTGGCCGCGGCGGCCTTGGCCGTGGTGGTGGTGGGCTTGGCCGTGGTGGTCGGAGCAGCCGTGGTCGTGGTGGGCTCCTGGCACACGCCGACGTCGTTCACCTCGGCGAGCACGACGATCGGTGTGGACGGCACGTCGGCCTCGGGGGTCGCGGCGCCCACCTCCTGCGCAGCGCCCGGCAGGTTGCCGACGACGAAGGCGGCGAAGTACTTGCCTGCTTCGACAGGCACGTCGAGGGGGCCGGCGACGACGTTGTTGGTGCCGGCGAGGGCGACGATGACCTCATAGGTGCCCACGGGCAGCTCGGCGGTGAGGTCCTCGCCGTATTCGAGGGCCGTGACGGGCTGGTCGTTCACGACCACGTCCACCTCAGGGGCGTAGGCCGTGTGGGCGGCCGTGACCCGGCCCTGGCCGGCGGGGGTGCAGTCGATGTCGAGCGGGATGGGCGCCAACTGGGGCGCGGGCTCCGTCGGGCCGTACGGCAGGGAGGCCACGAGGGCCACGGCGTCGCCCGTCGGGGTGACCTTCTGGTCGATCAGCACGGTCGCCAAACCGGGAGCGGCGCAGTCGACGCCGGCGCCCGCCCAGACGATGATGTTCACCTCGGTCCCGCTGGTCAGCGGGAGCGGGCCGATGACGTCACCGAACTGGAAGTCGGCGTCGACGGTGCTGGTGCCGGCGCAGACCGTCACCGGGGTGCCGCCGTCGGTCTGGCTGTCCTGGCCGGCCAGGTTCAGGCCGTGCACGGCCCACACCTGGGTGGTGCCCTGGGCACTGGCCGGAGTGCCGCTGACCAGCAGCGTGCTCGCAGCCAGCGCGCCGAGCGCCAGCAGTCCGATGGTTCGTCTCATGGGTCCTCCCTGTTCGGGGGTCTGGGGGATGGATCGTCCATGGATGGACCGATGCCAAGCATGGACGTTAGCCCGCCTCGTTCGTGGTGCGAGGCATCGGGCCGGTGGAAGAGGTGGTTGCCGCGATCGGCTCCCCTCGCTACCATGCCCGGGTCGGTTCAACCGGGGCTGCGATCGCAGTGGTGCCGACGGACTCCCCGCCTCCCAGTTCGCCCCCATGCGGCGGTCCCGGGGTGCAGCGGAGGGCGGGGGCCCCCGACTTCCCTTGACACCCGACGGTTCTCGCGTGCGGCATCCCTGCCGCCCCCGTCGGGTCCGATGTATCCGAAGGAGTTCTGCCGTGGCGTCTCAGGCACTCGAGCGTTCCGCTCTCGAGGGCAAGGACCGCGAGGAGCTGCACACCATCGCCGTGGCGATGGGGGGCAAGCCCGGGTCCCGTGCCAAGAAGGCCGACATCGTCGACCTGATCCTCGAGCTGGCGGGGGTGACCCCTGCCGCGGCCGACGACACCCCCGGCGACGACACCCCCGCCGGCGGCTCGGCCGTCGATGTGGACGCCAGCGCCGACGCGCCGGCCGAGGCGTCCCGGCCCCGGCGTCGAAGTGGGCGCGGCCGCGGTGACGAGGGCGGTGACAGCGCCACCGTCGTCGAGCAGGACGCGGCGGCGTCGGAGCACGACGACGCCGAGGACGTCGCCCCTGTCGAGCCGTCCGCAGGCGATCCCGGGATCGGCGAGGCGGCACCGCTGACCCGAGAGCAGCCGTCCCAGGGCGGCTCGCGTGACGAGGGGGAGCAGGGCAACCGCCGCCGTCGCCGGCGGGGCCGCGACCGCGAACGGGGCGGCGAGCGGTCCGAGGAGCCCTTCGTCGGCGAGCCGGTCGAGGTGGCCGGCCTGCTCGATCTGCGCGACGACGGCTACGGCTTCCTGCGCCTCCGCGGGTACCTGCCCAGCAAGGAGGACGTGTACGTCTCGGTCAAGCAGGTCCGCCAGTTCGGCCTGCGCAAGGGCGACCACATCACCGGGGCCAGTCGGCCCGCCAGCCGCAACGAGAAGAACCCGGCGTTGCTGCGCATCGACCTCGTCAACGGCAGGGATCCCGAACTGGCTCGGGAGCGGGCCCGCTTCGAGGACCTCACGCCCCTGTTCCCGGACGAGAAGCTCCGCCTGGAGATGCCGAGCGATCCGTCGAACATGACGGCGCGCATCGTCGACCTCGTCTCGCCGATCGGCAAGGGCCAGCGGGGTCTGATCGTGTCGCCCCCCAAGGCGGGCAAGACGACGATCATGAAGCAGATCGCCCGGTCGATCGAGACCAACAACCCCGAGGTGCACCTCATGGTGCTGCTGGTCGACGAGCGACCCGAAGAGGTCACCGACATGCGTCGCTGGGTGCGGGGTGAGGTGATCGCCTCGACCTTCGACCGGCCGGCGGAGGAGCACACCCACGTCACGGAGCTGGCCATCGAACGGGCCAAGCGTCTGGTCGAGGAGGGCAGCGACGTCGTCATCATCGTGGACGGCATCACCCGCCTGGCCCGGGCCTACAACCTGGCCGCTCCGGCCACCGGTCGCATCATGTCGGGCGGGATCGACACCGGTGCGCTCTACCCGCCCAAGAAGTTCTTCGGCGCGGCCCGCAACATCGAAGAGGGCGGATCGCTGACCATCCTCGCCACCGCGCTGATCGAGACCGGCTCGAAGATGGACGAGGTGATCTTCGAGGAGTTCAAGGGCACCGGCAACATGGAGCTGCGTCTCGACCGCCGCCTGGCGGAGCGGCGCATCTTCCCGGCCATCGACGTCGACGGTTCCTCCACCCGCCACGAGGAGCTGTTGTTCGACCGCAAGCAGCTCCAGATGGTGTGGAAGCTGCGGCGCGTCCTGTCCGGCCTGGCGTCGGAGGGCCACACCGGTCCCGGTCTCGAGATGCTCATCGACCGGCTCTCCAGCTTCCGCAGCAACGACGAGTTCCTGGCCGAGATCGCCAAGACCCCCGCGGCTGGTGCATGACGTCCTTTTCCGGGCAGACTGTCCGGTCCCTCGAGTTCGAAAGAGCGAGACGCCATGAAGGCTGACATCCACCCCAACTACGTCGTGGCGACGGTGCACTGCTCGTGCGGCAACACCTTCACGACCCGCTCGACCAAGCCCGACCTCCACGTCGAGCTGTGCAGCGAGTGCCATCCCTTCTACACCGGCAAGCAGAAGCTGGTGGACACCGGCGGTCGCATCGACCGCTTCGAGCGCCGGTACGGCAGGCGGGGCAAGGCCGCCCAGAGCTGACGGCCGCCGCGGCGCCCGTGGCGAGCCCCTCCGCCCTCGATCCCGACCAGCGCTCCCGGCTGCTCGCAGCCAAGCTCCGGGCGCTGGTCGAGTCGCGGGTCGGCGTCGTCGCGGGGGCGCGCCCGGTCGCCTTCCCGGGCGGTGCCGCCCTGGTTTCGGGCGACACGGCCTGGGTGCTGATCGAGGACCGCCCGCAACGGGCGTTGGGCCCGGCTCTCGCCTGGGCCGCCCAGCAGGGCGCCACCCGGCTGCACGTGCTGGTCGACGACGCCGGCGTCGCCGCCGCGCTGGCCCGACGAGCCGCGACGTTCACCCGTGCGCCGGACGTGTGGGCGGTGGTCGGGCGGGCACTGCAGGAGGCGCCACCGGCGCCCGTGGCGTCGCGGGCGGTGCCTCCGCCGGCGGCGTTCGACCTGCTGCAGCTGCTCGAGGAGGCCGACGTCGAGGTGGTGGTGGAGCACGGCGAGGTGCGCGGCGAGGTGCTCGGCCTGGAGATCGCCCGGATCGTGGTCACCGAGCAGGGCACGGCCCGGGTCGAGGTCGGCGTGGGTCGCCACGACCGTGAGGCCTTCACCATGCTCCACGGCGACCTGCCCCCCGCCGAGGCCCTCCGCTCGGTGGTGGAGACCGTTCGACGTCATCGCCGTGCCGGCGCGGACGCCCATCCGCTCAACCGCCTCGCCCGGGAGCGGTGGCTGCGACGACGGCTCCTCGACGAACCGAGCCTGGTGGGCGCCGTCGCGCTGCGCCCGGAGGAGGGAACCGTCGTGCGGCGCAGCGTCAAGGACGTCGTGCCCGCGGTTGCGGTCGGCGACGACACGCAGGGCCGCCCGCTCGTGGTCGTGTGCTCCACGGGCATCGACCTCGATCTCGTCCCCACCGCCGCCGATGCCCGGCTCGCCCACGACCCCGAGGCCCGCCTCCTGCTCGTGGTCCCCGAACGCGACGCGCACCCGGTCACCCGACGACTGGCCGCTGCGCTGCGCTCGCCCGCCGAGCTGCTCGCCGTTCCCGGTGACTGGACCCGACCGGCATCCTGAGGTCCCTGCTCCACCGCCGGACCCGCTCGCTACCCTGGTCCCGTCATGTTGGAACGCCTCCGCGATCTCGAACGCGAGTACCTCGACACCGAGGCCCGTCTGGCCGACCCGGCGGTGATCGGCGATCAGCGGCGCTACGCAGAGACGGCCCGCCGCTACAAGGAGCTGGAGGCGATCGTCACCCGGGCCCGCCAGCTCGAAGCCGCCCACGACGACCTGGCCGCGGCGCGGGAGCTGCACGCCGAGAGCGCCGGCGAGGACCGCGAGCTGCTGCGCGACGAGATCGCCCTGGCCGAGGCGGCCATCGAGCGCCTCGACGAGGAGATCAAGGTCCTGCTGCTGCCCCGGGACCCCAACGACGACCGCAACGTCATCGTGGAGGTCCGCGGCGCCGAAGGCGGGGAGGAGGCCAACCTGTTCGCGCGGGACCTGTTCGAGATGTACCGGTCCTACGCCGGGCGTCGCGGCTGGCGCTTCGAGATCCTTGGCTCCAACCCGAGCGACCTGGGCGGCTTCAGCGAGATCACCTTCCTGCTCTCCGGTGACGGCGTGTGGAGCCGCATGAAGCACGAAGCCGGTCCCCACCGCGTGCAACGGGTGCCGGTCACCGAGTCCCAGGGGCGCATCCTCACCTCCAGCGCCACGGTCACCGTGCTGCCCGAGGCCGACGAGGTCGAGGTGCAGCTCGACCCGAACGACCTGCAGATCGACGTGTACCGCTCCTCGGGCCCCGGCGGGCAGTCGGTGAACACCACCGACTCGGCGGTGCGGGTCACCCATCGACCCAGCGGGATCGTCGTGTCGATGCAGGACGAGAAGAGCCAGCTCCAGAACCGGGCCAAGGCCCTGCAGGTGTTGCGGGCCCGGCTCCTGCAGCGGGAGCAGGAGCGGCAGTCGGCCGAGCTGTCCGACCAGCGGCGGGGTCAGATCGGCGGCGGTGGCCGGTCCGAGAAGATCCGGACCTACAACTTCAAGGAGAACCGGGTCACCGACCACCGCATCGGCCTCACCCTCTACAAGCTGGACCGGGTGCTGGCCGGCGAGCTCGACGACGTCTGCGACGCCCTGGTCGCCGACGAGCGGGCCCGCCAGCTGCGCGCCGCCGAGGGCCAGAGCGCTGCATGACGGGCACCGTCACGTGGCGGGCGCTGCTGGCCGAGGCCGAGCGGGCCCTGGCACGTGCCGGTCGGCCGGAGGCGGCGCTCGACGCCCGTCGGATCGTGGAGCGGGCGTCGGGGTACGACGGCGCGGAGCTGGTGCTGGGCCTCGACGAGCCGGCGACGCGCCGGGGGGTGCACCTCTTCGACGCCATGGTGGCCCGACGCTGCGAGGGTGAGCCGCTGCAGTACGTGCTGGGCCGATGGGGGTTCCGCCGCCTGGAGCTCTACCTGGACCGGCGGGTGCTGATCCCACGTCCGGAGACCGAGGTGGTCGTCGAGCACACCCTGGGCGAGATCGATCGCCTGGCGCGCACCCGCCCCGTCGACGGGCGCACCGACCCCGTGCTGGTGGCCGACCTCGGGACCGGCTCGGGAGCCATCGCGCTGTCCCTGGCGGCCGAACGCCGGACGGTGGAGGTCTGGGCCAGCGACGTGTCCGCCGACGCCCTCGCCGTGGCCCGGGCCAACCTGGCCGGTCTGGGCACGCCAGCGGCGCGGGTGCGACTGTTCGAGGGCTCGTGGTTCGCAGCGCTGCCAGCCGCGGCACGCGGCTCGCTCGACGTCGTGGTCAGCAACCCTCCCTACGTGGCCGCCGACGAGGTGCTGGACACGCAGGTCGCGGACTGGGAGCCGACCGGAGCGCTCGTGGCCGGACCGCGGGGCGACGAGGCGCTGCGGGTGCTGGTGGAGCAGGCCCCGACCTGGCTTCGGCCCGCAGGTGCCCTCGTCGTGGAGCTGGCGCCCTGGCAGGCCCGGCCGATGGCCGAGGCAGCCTCGGCCGCGGGCTTCGCGCAGGCTCGCATCGAGCGCGACCTGGTCGGCCGGGACCGGTTGGTGGTGGCCCGGATGCCCGGTTGATCTCCCGGGGCGGAGCTCAGGCCGTGCCGTCGGGGGACTCCGCCTCCGCCCCGCCCGGGATTAGCACGAGCGCGTCGAGGACCCGGTCGAACTGGTCCACGCTCTCGTAGATGGACTCCACGTCCACCACGTACAGCACGCCCTCCTTCTCGACCATCAGCACCTTGCCGTAGGCGAACTCGCCGTCGAGCTCGCGGCCCTGGTACTCGGCGGTGAGGGCGACCTCGCCGGCGAACTCCGTGTCGTCACGGCTGGTCTCGGTGGCTCCCCGCTGCTCGAGGTAGGTGGTCATCGTCGCCTCGAGGAACTCCAGCTCCGAGGTGTCCTCGGGGCGCGCCGAGGTGCCGTGGGACACCGAGATGACCGTGTCGCGCCGGCAGTTCTGGCACTCGACCGGGTCGGGCGCCCGGCCCACGACCGCCGTCCAGGTCGTGGCCTCGCCGTCGACGCCGGGCAGCTCGGTCGTGGACTTCTCGCGCTCCCCGGGCAGGTCGACGACCAGCTTGGTCTCCAGCGGCTCGCCCAACTCGGTCCAGCCGTCGTCGCTCTCGTCCGACAGGCCGGGGATCTCACGCCGGACCTCGTCGATCTGCTCGTTGCTGTCCACCAGGCCCAGCACCAGGGCACCGACCGCGACGAGCACCACCACCGCCAGCGTGATGAGCAGGATGCTCCCGAGACCGGTCTTGCGGCCGGCGCGCGACGCCGGCGCAGTGGACGGGCCGGTGACGGGCGTGTCGGGCGAGATGTCGTGGCCGCACAGGCGGCACTTGGTGGTCAGCTCCTTGTGTGGCGCGCCGCAGACCGGGCAGCGGTATTTGGACATGGTGCGCTCCGATGGTGTGTGAGGCCGGTCGACGACCTCGTGACGGGCCAACGCTAGCCCTGTCGGCTGTCCTAGAGTGCGCCCATGTTCGGGCAGAAGAAGAAGGCCGGCACCACCAACGACGAGGTCAGGGCGGTCGCCGAGCGACTCCGGGGCGTGTCGTTCTTCGAGGGGTTCACGACCGAGGAGCTCGTGCGGGTCGCGGGGCTCGCCGAGGAGGTCGACGCCCAGCAGGGGGCGTTGCTGATCGACCAGGGCCGCGTCGGCCGGGACTGCTACGTGATCGTGGAGGGCGAGGCGAGCGTCTACGCGGGCGAGGACTGCATCGCCACCCTGGGTCCCGGCTCGATGGTGGGCGAGATGTCGCTCATCGAGCACCGGCCGCGCAACGCCTCGGTCGTGGCCGACAGCGAGATGCGACTCATCGTGTTCGACACCCAGGGCTTCAAGCGGCTGCTCGACGAGATGCCCAAGGCCCACGATCGGGTGATGGAGACGCTCGCCACCCGGCTCAAGGGGCGCTCCAGCTGATCGGGTTCAGCCCACGTGCACCACGGCGTCCGCGCGACGGGTCGCGGTCCGTCCCACGAACTCCTCGGTCTCGAGGGCCAGCAGCAGATCCGCGTCCTCGCTGACGGCCCACGCCCGCCGCCCGTCGGGGGTCAGCGTGGCCAGGTGGGCCTTCTCCCGCTCACCGTCGCGGCCGTGCACGACGGTGTAGGCCTCGATGGTGACCGGACCGTCGTGCCCGGGAGCGCCCTCACGGCGTGGACCGGCGTCCACCTCGGCCTGGCAGTCGGCCCAGCGGAAGCGTCCGGCGGGAGGGGCCTCGGTGCTGTAGACGCCCATGGCGTGCTTGGTCAGCCAGCCGCCGTTGGCCGTGCACAGCCCACGGGCGCCGGGGTCGTCGCGCAGCACCCCGACCATGGTGGCGATGGCGTGCATCACGTAGTTGTTCCACGGGCCGCCGGCGTAGGTGAGGCCACCGGTGACCGTGAGCTGGCGGTCGAGACCGAGGCCGAGCTCCCGTGCGGCGACGCGCACCGCGGACGGGAAGCAGGAGTAGAGGTCGACGTGGGCCAGGTCGTCGACGCCGATGCCGGCCAGGTCCAGCGCGGAGCGACCCGTGGCCCGGATGGCGGGGGAGGAGCACAGGTCGGCGCGGTTGGTCATGTGGTAGTGGTCGTGGGCGTCTGCGCCGCTGTGCACGAAGACCCACCGCTCACGGGGGATGCCCAGCTCCCGGGCCCGCTCGGCGGCGCACAGCAGGAGTCCCGCGCCCTGCTCGACGGCGTTGTTGGAGTTCATGAGCTTCGTGTAGGGGAAGCCCACCATGCGGTTCTCGGCGCTCGGCGTCGCGATCTCCCCGGGGGAGTAGGCCCGTCGGATCCAGGCGTGCGGGTTCGTGGCCGCCACCTCGCTGAACCGCGACCAGAGCTCGGCGATGACGCGGCGGTGCTCCTCGACCGACAGCCCCTCGCGGGCGCGCAGGGCGACGTCGAACATCGGGTAGAGGATCACCGGCAGGAACAGGCCGAGAGCGATCTCGTCGTCGTTGCTGAGCGGGGTGTCGTCGCCGAACACCACCGGTGGGGCGGTCTCGGGGGGCTGCACCGTCCAACCCAGGTCGGTCTCGGTGCGGCGGGCGGCGGTGCGCGTCCGCCACGCCTCGGCGCCGCACAGCGCCACGAGGTCGGCCCGGCCCTCGAGGATGTCGAGCGCGGAGCGGTTCAGGACGGCTTGGACGTAGTTGCCGCCCATGGTGGTGAGGCCGGTCTCCCGGGGGTGGGCACCGACCCGCTCGGCCACCAGCGCGGCCGGGTTCACGTACCGCCACGACAGCAGGTTCACCACCCGCACGACGTCGACCGAGGCGAGGACACCGGGCCGGCCGGTGTCGGCCTCGGCGCGGCGCAGCGCCTCGACCATGAGGTCCGCGGGCTCCAGCGGGGGGGCACCCCGGTCGACGCGGTTGGACAACTGGCCCACGCCGACGAGCACCGGCGTGCGGGGGTCGAAGGGTTCGCTCATCGCGGCGCAGCGTAGACTCCGGCCATCGAGATCCTGGTCGTGTGCACCGGCAACCAATGCCGATCCCCGATGGTCGAGGCGCTGCTGCGCCGCGACCTCGACGCCGTCGGCGTGCCCGCAGCGGTGTCCTCGGCCGGCACGCTCGACGGTGATCGTCCCGCCACCGACGAGGTCGTGGAGCTCATGGCCAAGCGCGGGCTGGACGTCAGCGGGCACCGCAGCCGACCCATCACGCCGGAGCTGCTGAACGGCAGCGACCTGGTCCTGGGCATGGCGCGCGAGCACGTGCGCGAGGCCGTGGTGCTGGCCCCGGCCGTCCTGGGGCGCAGCTTCACCCTCAAGGAGCTGGTGCGCCGGGGACGCGACCTGGGTCCCCGCCCGCGCGACGAGCCGCTGGCGGCCTGGCTCGCCCGCGCCGCCGAGAACCGCCCGCCCACCGCGCACCTGGGCCGTTCGGCCTTCGACGACGTCGCCGACCCGATGGGACAGCGCTTCGCCGTGTACAAGAGGACCGCCAAGGAGCTCGAGGCGCTCACCGCCGAGCTCGTCGATCTGCTCTGGGGCGACGACGGCACCAACCCCTGATGCCGCCACGCCGACGACCGTGACTGGAGAACACCATGCCCTGGCCCGCCGACCGTGACGACGTCCTCTTCGACCTGCTCGGCGAGGAGCTCGAGCGCCAGAACACGACGCTGCAGCTGATCGCCTCCGAGAACTTCACCTCCCCGGCGGTGATGACCGCCACCGGCTCGGTGCTGACCAACAAGTACAGCGAGGGCTATCCGGGGAAGCGCTACTACGGGGGCAACCAGTTCGTGGACGAGGTCGAGGACCTGGCCCGCGAGCGCGTCAAGCTGCTCTTCGGGGCCGAGCACGCCAACGTCCAGCCCCACTCCGGGGCCAACGCCAACCTGGGGGTGTACCTGGCCCTGCTCGAGCCGGGCGACACGGTGCTGGGCATGAGCCTCGACCACGGCGGCCACCTCACCCACGGCTCGCCGGTGAACGCCAGCGGCAAGCTCTACCGGTTCGTGTCCTACGGCGTGACCCCCAGCGACGAGCGCCTCGACTACGACCGGATCCGCGATCTCGCCCGGGCCGAGCGTCCCAAGCTGATCGTGGCCGGTGCCACGGCCTACCCCCGCATCATCGACCCGGCGCCGTTCCGGGAGATCGCGGACGAGGTCGGTGCCCTGTTCCTGTTCGACGCCGCCCACATCGCAGGGCTCATCGCGGGTGGCGTGCACCCCAGCCCGGTGCCCTACGCCGACATCGTCACGTTCACGACGCACAAGACGCTGCGGGGCCCGCGGGGCGGCTGCATCCTGAGCACGGCGGAGCTGGGCACGGCCATCGACAAGGCCATGTTCCCCGGCCTGCAGGGCGGGCCGCTCGAGCACGTCATCGCTGCCAAGGCCGTGGCCTTCCACGAGGCGCTGCAGCCGTCCTTCGCCGCCTACGCGGCCCAGATCGTGGCCAACGCCGCCCAGCTCGCCTCGGCACTGGCCCGCGAGGGCTTCCGCCTGGTGTCGGGCGGCACCGACAACCACCTGATGCTGGTCGACCTGCGCTCCTTCGACGCCGACGTCACCGGCAAGGACGCGCAGCTGGTGCTCGACCGCGCCGGGATCACGCTCAACAAGAACACCATCCCCGACGACCCCCGGTCGCCGTTCGTCACCAGCGGCCTGCGCATCGGGACCCCGGCCGTGACCACCCAGGGCATGGCCGAGGCCGAGATGGACGCCATCGCCGGCCTCATCGCCCGGGCGCTGCGCTGCCGTGACGACGAGGCCGAGCTGGACGCGGTGCGCGAGGACGTCGCCAACCTGTGCTCGAAGTTCACGCCCTACCCGGGCGCGTGAGCCCCGGCCTCGTCGATCCCCGGCGGTGAGCACCGAGGCGGCCTACGCCGTCGTCCTGGGGGTGGTCCTCGTCACGACCCTGGCCCTCGTGCCGCTCGTGATCGGCCTGGCCCACCGTGTCGGAGCGGTCGTGCGACCCGACGAGAGTCGGGTGCACACCCGGCCGACGCCGACGCTGGGCGGCATCGCCATGTTCGGCGGACTGCTCGCCGGCGTGGCCGTGGGCAGCCGGCTCGACGCGCTCGACGCCGTGTTCTCGACCACTTCGGAGCTGCTCGGGGTGGTGGTCGCGGCGACCGTCATCCTGGCTGTGGGCGTGATCGACGACCTGCGGGAGGTGAGCGCGCCGGCCAAGGTGGCCGGCGTGGTGCTGGCCGCCAGCGTGCTCGTGCTGGCCGGCGTGAGCATCCTCGTGTTCCGCATCCCCTTCGCCGGCGTGGTGGTGCTCTCCGCGGACTGGTCGTACCTGTTGAGCGTGGTGTGGGTGCTGGGCATGTCCAACGCGGTCAACCTGATCGACGGACTCGACGGCCTGGCCGCGGGCATCGTGGCCATCGCCGCCGGGACCTTCCTGCTGTACGCGCTGCGCCTCAGCGACGAGGGCCTGCTCCAGACCGGCAACATCGCGCCGCTGGTGGCGGTGATGGTGCTGGGCATGTGCCTGGGGTTCCTGCCGTGGAACGTGCACCCCGCGAAGGTGTTCATGGGCGACGCCGGCGCGCTGCTGCTGGGGCTGCTCATGGCCGCCTCGACCATGGTGGTGGGCGGGCGCACGGACCAGGAGTTCAGCGGCCAGACCTACTTCTTCTTCGCCCCCTTGTTCATCCCCCTGTTCATCCTGGGGGTGCCCATCCTCGACACCCTGCTGGCCATCGTGCGCCGGGCGGCGAAGCGCTCGGGCGTGGCCACCCGCGACAAGGACCACCTGCACCACCGCCTCATGCGTCTCGGCCACGGCCACCGGCGCAGCGTGTTCATCCTCTGGACCTGGTCGGCGCTGCTGTCGGGCATGGTGCTCTATCCGACCTATACGGGACGCGGCAACGGACTGGTCCCGCTCGGCATCGCCGCGCTGGGACTCGTGCTCTACACGGTGCTGCATCCCGGCGTGCGTGAGGCCCGACGGTCCGAGAACGGCGCCGATCTCGGTCTCTGAGCGGATTTGCGGCCTCGAAAGGGGCGCGCCTAGTTTGCGAAACGCTTCACAAAGTCCTGGCCGCGCCGACGCGACCGGACTCCGGCCAGCAAGGTGACCGAGTGGCACAGTCGCAACGGGGCGAACTGACGAAGGACTTCCGTCGCAGCAGCGGCTCCTTCGAGTTGGTCATGAGTCCGTTGCTCTTCGCGCTCATCGGGTTCGGCCTCGACCGCTGGCTCGGGACCGTTCCCGTCCTCACGATCCTGTTCGCGGTGGTGGGGTTCGCCGGCGCCGCGGTGAAGCTCTACTACGCATACAAGTTCGAGATGGACCGACACGAGGCGGAGGCGACGTGGGCGAAGCAGTCCTGACCCGTCTCGACGGCCCGGCGCCCGAGACCGCCGTCGCCCGCGACATGGTCAAGCGGGCCGTGCTCGTGGCTCCGGTGATGATCGCGGTGTGCGGGCTCATCTGGGGCGTCGGCGGAGCGCTGTCCACCGCATACGCCATCGTGCTCGTGCTGGCCAACTTCCTGCTCGCCGCCGGCCTGCTGGCCTGGACCGCCCGCATCTCGCTGGGACTCATGATGGGCACCGCCCTGTTCGGCTACCTGGTGCGACTGGGGTTGATCTTCCTGGCCGTGTGGCTCGTGAAGGACACCTGGTGGGTCACCTGGGTGCCGCTCGGCCTCACGATCATCGTCACCCACCTGGGTCTGCTCTTCTGGGAGATGCGGTACGTGTCCGCCTCCCTCGCGTTCCCCGGGCTCAAGCCCGCCCCCGTTCCGCCCGCATCTGCGAAGGAGTCCTGAGAGATGCTCGCTGCGATCATGGCCGCCGAAGAGTCCGGTGGTGGGCTCGCCTACCCGCCCATCGAGAACCTGGTCGAATGGCCGACCTGGTTCGGTGGCGAGCTCGGCGACAGCCTGTACGGCTTCAACAAGATCGCCCTCATCAGCGTGCTGGCCACGCTCGTCACGGCCCTCCTGTTCTTCCTGGCCGGCCGTGGCCGCAAGATGATCCCCAAGGGCATGCAGAACTTCGGCGAGATCTGCGTCGACTTCATCGACAAGCAGGTCGTGCAGCAGGCCATCGGCCACGGTGGCGAGAAGTACATCCCCTTCCTCATCTCGATCTTCTTCTTCGTCTTCTTCGGCAATATCACCGAGGTGCTGCCGGGGTTCTGGATGCCGGCGAACGCCCGCATGGCCAACCCCGCCTTCCTCGGCCTGCTGACGCTGGTGTTCTTCGTGGCCGTCGGCCTCAAGCACCAGGGCCCCAAGTACTTCATCAACGTGGGCTTCCCGCCGGGTGTGCCCAAGCCGCTCTACATCCTGGTGACGCCGATCGAGTACCTCTCGACCTTCATCGTGCGGCCCTTCTCCCTGGCGGTCCGGCTCTTCGCCAACATGCTGGCCGGCCACATCCTGCTGGTCACCTTCGGCGTGCTGTGCATCGCCCTGTTCTCGGCCAGCCTGCTCGGCGCCGTCCTGCTGCTGTCCTTCCCGATGCTGGTCGCCCTCACCGCCTTCGAGGTGATGGTCTCGTTCCTGCAGGCCTACGTGTTCGCCATCCTCGCCGCCGTCTACATCGGTGGTGCGCTGCACCCCGAGCACTGATCCCCTCGTACCCACCCCTTTCTCTGCAACAACCCCATCACAGGAGAACCACGGAGACATGAGCACCCTTGCCACCGTCGCCACCTTCGCCCAGAACACCGTCGAACTGGAGGCTGCGGACTTCAAGAACTCGCAGGCCGCCACCGGCGCCGGTCTGGCCTACGGCCTCGCGGCCATCGGCCCCGGCATCGGCATCGGCTACCTGGTCGGCCAGTCGGTCCAGGCCATGGCCCGCCAGCCCGAGGCCGCCGGCATGGTCCGCACCACCATGTTCCTCGGCATCGCCTTCACCGAGGCGCTCGCCCTCATCGGCTTCGTGGTCTTCATCCTCCTCAAGTTCGCCTGATCAGCGAACCGTCCGGAGCCACGCAACGTAGAAGGAGACCCTCGTGGTCCACGTCGTGATACCCGCCCAGGTGGTGGGAGACGTCGCCGAACCGATCGAGCTCGCCGTCGCCCTCCAGGGCGAGGAGCCGACCCAGGGTGAGGAGTTCGGCGAGACGGTCGACGCTCTCGAAGAGGAGGCCGTCGAGGAAGAGGCCCCCAACCCCATCTTGCCCGTGTGGAGCGAGATGTTCTGGGGTGGGCTGGCCTTCCTGACGCTGTGGGCGTTGATGAAGTTCGTGCTGCTCAAGCCGATCCAGTCGACGATGCAGCAGCGCGCCGACAAGGTCCGTGCCGACCTCGAGGAGGCCGACCGGGCCAAGGAGGCCGGCGTGGCCGCCGCCGCCCAGTACGAGGCCTCGCTGGCCAGCGCCCGCGCCGAGGCCGGTCGGCTCATCGACGACGCCCGCGCCCAGGCCGACGCCCAACGCCGCGAGATCATCGCGGCGGCCGAGGCCGAGGTGGCCGAGCTGAAGGCGGCCGCTGCCGCCGAGGTGGCCGAGGCCAAGGCCGCGGCGCTGGCCCAGCTCCGCGGCGACGTCGGCCTCATCGCCGTCAGCGCGGCCGAGGCCGTGGTCCAGCGCCCGCTCGACGCGGCGTCCCAGGGCCCCATCATCGACGAGTACCTCAGCCGAGCCTCGCAGAACTGACCAGCAGGGAACCACAAGGACACACCATGCTCGAGACCTTCCTGATCGCCGCCGAGGAGCCGAACAAGGAGCTCCTCCCCGGCGACGTCAACGAGGCCATCTGGGCGACGATCGCCTTCATCATCGTGTTCGGTCTGCTCCTCTGGAAGGGCGGTCCCCCCGCCAAGCAGGCGTTCGTCGGCCGCACGGAGCGCATCGCCAAGGAGCTCGGAGACGCCGAGGCGGCCCGCACCGACGCCGCCGGCGCCCTCGGCGACGTCGAGACCCGCATCGCGAACGCAGAGAACGAGCGGCAGCGGATCCTCGTCGAGGCCCGCCAGACCGCCGACGCCTTGCGCCAGCAGCTCATCGCCAAGGCCGAGCAGGACGCCGCCGACCTGAAGGCCCGGGCCGCCGCCGACATCGAGTCGGCCAAGTCCCAGGCCGTCGCCGACCTGCAGGCCGAGGTCGGGGGTCTGGCTCTCGGCGCAGCCGAGCAGGTCATCGCCCGCAACCTCGACCAGGCCACGCAGGACCGGCTCATCGAGCAGTACATCCAGCAGGTGGGGGTCACCCGATGAGCGACCGCACCGACTACTACGCCGAGGCCTTCTTCCAGGTCATCGCCGCCGAGGGGCGGGTCAACGAGGTCCAGGACGAGCTCTTCCGCTTCGCCCGGGTGCTCGAGAGCAGCGACGAGCTCCGCGAGGCCCTCACCGACCCGCACGTCCCGGTGGCCCGCCGCCAGCAGATCGTGGAGGACCTCCTCCAGGACAAGGCGACCGACGCCACGTTGTCGCTGGTCTCGATGATCGTGGCCCTCGGTCGCATCCGGGAGCTCCCGGCCATCGTCGACAAGCTGCTCGCCCGCACGGCCGAGCTGTCCGCCAAGACCGTCGCCGAGGTGCGCTCCGCGGTGGAGCTCACCGAGGACCAGAAGCAGCGGCTCGCCGCAGCGCTCAAGCGCTCCACCGGCCGCGACGTGGAGGTCGTGGTGATCGTGGACCCGACCGTCATGGGTGGCCTGGTCACCCAGATCGGCGACACCGTCATCGACGGCTCCGTCCGTCACCGTCTCGCGCAACTCCGTGAATCCTTCTAGAGGAACAGAGCATGGCTGAACTGACCATCAACACCAGCGACATCACCGCCGCCCTGCGCAAGAACCTCGCGGGCTTCAAGCCCGAGGTCGAGGCCACGCAGGTGGGCCGGGTGCTCGAGATCGGCGACGGCATCGCCCGGGTGTCGGGCCTGCCCGACGTGGGCGTGAACGAGCTGCTCGAGTTCGAGGGCGGCACGGTCGGCCTGGCCCTGAACCTCGACGAGGAGTCGATCGGCACCGTGATCCTCGGCGACACCGAGGCCTCGTCGGCCATCGAGGAGGGCTCCGTGGTGCGCGCCACCGGCCGCATCCTCGACGTGCCGGTGGGCGACGGCGTCATCGGGCGCGTCGTGAACGCGCTGGGCGAGCCCATCGACGGGCTGGGGGCGCTGTCCGACGTGCGCCGCCGCCGGGTCGAGGTGCAGGCGCCCGGCATCACCGGCCGCAAGCCGGTGCACGAGCCGCTGCAGACCGGCATCAAGGCCATCGACTCCATGACCCCCATCGGCCGGGGTCAGCGCGAGCTCGTCATCGGCGACCGCAAGACCGGCAAGACCACGGTGTGCATCGACACGATCCTGAACCAGAAGGGTCTGGGCGTGAAGTGCATCTACGTGGCGATCGGCCAGAAGGGCTCGACCGTCGCGCAGACCGTGAACACCCTGCGTGAGTACGGCGCCATGGACTACACGGTCGTGGTGGTGGCTCCCGCAGCCGACCCGGCGCCGTTCAAGTACCTCGCACCCTACGCCGGCTGCGCCATCGGCCAGCACTGGATGGAGAACGGCGAGCACGCCCTCATCGTCTACGACGACCTCTCCAAGCAGGCCGAGGCCTACCGCCAGATGGCGCTCCTGCTGCGTCGCCCGCCGGGCCGCGAGGCCTACCCCGGTGACGTGTTCTACCTGCACAGCCGCTTGCTGGAGCGGGCTGCCAAGCTCTCCGACGACCGGGGTGCCGGTTCGCTCACCGCGCTGCCGGTCATCGAGACCAAGGCCGGCGACGTCTCCGCGTACATCCCGACCAACGTGATCTCCATCACCGACGGCCAGGTGTACCTCCAGGACGACCTGTTCAAGTCCGGTGTGCGTCCGGCCGTCGACGTGGGCATCTCGGTGTCGCGCGTGGGCGGCGCCGCCCAGATCAAGGCCATGAAGGACGTGGCCGGCACCCTGAAGCTCGACCTCGCCCAGTTCCGCGAGCTCGAGGCCTTCGCCACCTTCGGCTCCGAGCTCGACAAGGTCTCCGCCGCCCAGCTCGAGCGGGGCTACCGCCTGACCGAGCTGTTGAAGCAGAACCTGAATTCGCCGATGCCGGTGGAGGAGCAGGTGATGGTCATCCTGGCCGGCACCAAGGGTCACCTCGACGAGCTGCCGGTGAAGGACGTGAAGCGCTTCGAGTCCGAGTTCCTCGACTACCTGCGCAGCCGCAAGGCCGACCTGCTGACGGCGATCCGGGAGAGCGGCAAGCTGCCCGACGACGCCGAGGACGTCGTCAAGGCGTTCAAGCAGGAGTTCGTGCCCAGCGAGACGGTCGTCGCCGCCGGCGAGGACTGAGAGGGAGAGACCGATGGCCGGTGGCCAGGAACGGGTGTTGCGGCGACGGATCCGCAGCGTCGAGTCGACCAAGAAGATCACGCGCGCCATGGAGCTCATCGCCACCACCCGCGTGGCGAAGGCCCAGGAGCAGGCGGCCGCGGCCAAGCCGTACGCCCAGGAGATCACCAACGTCGTGCTCGACCTCGTGCGGGCCGGGGCCGCGAAGGACCACCCCCTGCTGCGGGAGAACGCCGACGCCTCCACGGCGCTGCTCCTGGTCATCACCTCCGACCGGGGGTTGTGCGGCGCCTACAACAGCACCGTGATCCGCATGGCCGAGCGCGCCGTCAAGGCTCGTCAGGCCGAGGGCGCGACCTGCTCGCTGGTCATCGTGGGGACCAAGGCCTACCGGTACTTCCGGGGTCGGGGCTACCCGATCGCCGCCCACTTCGCGGGCGTGACCGACCGACCCACCTACGAGCACGCCCGTGCCGTGGCGGGCGCCATCCGTCCCGCCTACGAGGCCGGTGAAGTCGCCTCGGTCGACCTGTTCTACTGGCAGTTCTTCTCGGCCGGCGTGCAGCGGTTCACCTCGCAGCG
>JALOLF010000152.1 GCA_025456085.1 Acidimicrobiales bacterium | reverse complement strand
ACGATGCGCAGGGGTCGCAGCGCAGCGACGTCGACGAAGGAGTGGACGTGCTCGGCGAAGGCGCCCAGCACGTCCAGCTCGGAGGTGGAGCCCTTGGTGGCCGCGGGCTCGAGCCCGGCCAGGGCGTCGGCCTTGATCTCGGCCAGCCCGGAGTCCTCACCCACGGGTCGGGCGCCGGCCAGCGCCAGCTTGATGCCGTTGTACTGGGCCGGGTTGTGCGAGGCGGTGAGCATGGCCGCGGGGGCGTCGTAGTGACCGGCGGCGAAGAACACCTCGTCGGTGCTGCACAGGCCGAGGAACACCACGTCGAGGCCCTGGCTGGTCACCCCGCGGGCGAAGCGCTCGGCCAGCTCGACCCCGCTGGGACGCATGTCGCGGCCCACGAGCACCCGGTCGGCGGTGCCTCCCTCCCGGCGGGCGAAGGCGGCGAACGCGGCACCGATCGCCTCGACCATCTCGTCGTCGAGCTGGTCGGGGACGGTGCCTCGCACGTCGTAGGCCTTGAACACGGCATCGAACGCGGCGGCTTCACGGGGCATGGGCCAACCCTAGCCAACCGCCGCCGGGGGAGACCGGACCGACCCCGGTTCGGGCTCCCCGGCGCGAGATCGCGCGCGAAAGCGGTCGATCCGACGTCGGTCGCCGGGCTCGGAGGACCCGATTTCGGAGATGAAGGGGGGGGGGGGCGGGGGGGGCGGGCGCACGGGGCGGGCGGCGTTGGTCAGCGGCGGGCGCCGACGGGGACGTCCAGCAGGTCGGTCTCCCCGGCCACCAGGTCGTACACGCCCTGGCGGGTCCACTGCCGGATGCGGAACAGGTCGCGGGTCAACCGCACGGCGTCGCGCGCCACCCGCACGCTGGAGCGGTGCCGGTTCTCGACCACCACCGGCACCTCCAGCAGCGAGAGCCGGTAGCGCTCGACGAGGTGGAAGACCTCCACGTCGAAGGCGAACCCGTCGATGTGGGAGTGGGTGAAGATGAGCCGGGCCACATCGGAGCGGAACGCCTTCAGACCGCACTGGGTGTCGCGGTACTGGCCCAGCAGCACGGCCCGCGTGAGCAGGTTGATGGCCCGCCCACCGACCTCGCGCAGCCGGCGGGCCCGCACGAGCGTGGTGGTGAGGGTGTGGCGGCGGCTCCCCACCACGACGTCCCAGCCGGCCTCGACCTCGCCCAACAGGCCGAGGAGCTGTTCGGGTGGGTAGGACAGATCGGCGTCGGTGAAGGCCACCACCCGCCCCTGCGAGGCGAGCACACCGGCCCTGATGGCCGCCCCCTTGCCCCGGTTGACCGGCTGACGCAGCACGAGATCGGCGCCGGCGGCCTCGGCCAGCTCGGCGGTGCCGTCGTGGGAGCCATCGTCGACGACCACGATCTCCAGGCCGTCGTCCGCGACCTCGTCGGCCAGCGAGGAACGCAGCTCGGCGACCGCCCGGCCGATGCCCTCCTCCCGGTAGGCGGGTACGACCACGCTGAGGCGGACCGAGCCGGCCGCCGCCGGCCGGGTCCGCCGGTTCTCGAGGTGAGCCCGCACCGAATCGAACCGGGCGCGACGGTCGCTGGCCACCCGCTCGGCGAGGGTGACGGCGACGAATCCGGCGCCGAGGGCCCCCGCTCCGAGCAGCGCACCGCGACCGACGCTCATGCGTCGGCGTCGTCCGGCTCGTCGCGCGAGCTGGCGTCGGGCTCCGGGTCCTGCCCGGTCGTGCCCCCGTCGAGGAGCGAGGGGGGCAGGATCGGCGGGGGCTCCCCCGGTGGCGCCACGTCGTCCCGCGGCGCCCCGCGACGCAGCTCGGGAGGGATGAGCGCGTCGATGTGGAGCGGCGCCGGGCCGGCGGGTGGCACCGGCGAGTCGGCGGGCGGCACGGCTGCCGCAGCGACGGCCCCGACGACGAACGGGCCGGGTGGCTCGTCCCCCGACTCGGCGACCTGCGGCGAGTCGTCGACCTCCGACCACTCGGCGCCCTCCGTCGACCCGACGGGCTCGTCCGGCGGAACAGGCTCGACGCCGCCGTCGACGGTCCACGGGGGCGCGGCCGGGCCGGTCGGGCTCGACTCCCCACCATCCTCGAAGAAGCCCGGCACGTCGACCGGTTCGGGCTCGGGGGGATACAGGTCGGGTCGCTCGACCACGCCCCAGAACCGCCGCGGTGGCTTCAGCTCGAGCGGCCCGAGGCGCCACAGCACCACGAGGCCGACGAGGCCGGCCAACGTGAGGCCCCAGGCGCCCAGATCGACGGCCGTCCAGCCGTAGCTGAGCTCCACGCGTGTGTCCGTGGGGACCACGACCATCAGGTTGGGGGTGACCCGGTACGGGCCTTCCGCGCCCGAGACCTGCCAGTTCGGGAAGTAGGACGCCTTGACCAGCACCGGCACGCCCGGTTCGCTCACCTCGAACGAGATGCGGTCGTCGCCCGTCTCGATGGCGGTGACCTCGATCTCGGGCAGCGGGCGCTTCTCGGGCTCGGGCACCTCGTACTCGGTGCTCTCGTCGGCGCCGGGCAGCGCCGGCTCGGCGGGGGGAACCTCGGTGACCTCGAGTCGCTGCCACGACTCGGGGCCGTCGGCGGCGAGCGGCACGTCCCAACGCGTCTCGTCGACGTACCAGTCGATGGCGACGTCCTGCCACGGACGCGCCACCGTGGGCACGCCGGTGATGACCGCGGGCTCGTAGGCCAGGGGCGCCACCAGCGCCACGTCGGCGACCTCGTACACCACCCACGGGTCGGACTCGGCGACGCGCGTCAGGTCGGGGTTCTCGTCGGCGAGGGCCTGCATGCGGTCCGAGATGGCCAGGTAGTACTGCACGCCCAGCATCTGGAGGTGCCGGACCCCGCGGTCGAACTCGAGCGGCGTCGGCGCGCCGGGCCCGTAGGGCAGGTCGCGCTGGGCGTTGGACGGCGCCGTGGACAGCTCGTCCTGGTTCATGAAGTGGTAGGGCGTGGTGGCGGAGGCCTCGAAGTACAGGCCCTCCATGGAGCCGATGCAGCCGTCGGTCCAGAACGGCAGCAGCATCAGCGCCATGGGCGTGCCGTACTCGTTGTTGGCCTCCTCGTGCTCCCACATGGCGCGACCGCAGCCGCGCTCCTCGCCGAGGCGGGCCATGGTGGTGACGATCGAGTGGTAGTCCTTGTAGCGCTTCTGGTACCAGGGCTGGTCGTACCCGTTCGGCTGCCAGGTGCCCTCGTAGCCGATGAAGTTCCAGCGGGCCCAGTCGTCGATGTAGCTGGAGTCGGTCGTGGACAGCGGACCCCACGCGTACGCACCCGACTCGTCCACGGCGCCGCCGGGCAGCACCCGCAGGGGCAGCGCCACGCTGACCAGGCCGACGGCCAGGCCGATGAGCGCCGTGGCCGCGGTCACGGCCCGCACCGGTCGACGCACGTCGCGGGCGAACAGCGCGGCGAGCAGGCGGCCGATCTCGGACACGCCCACCGCGGCCAGCATGTACACGCAGAGGTAGTAGAAGGGCAGGAGGCGGGCGTTCCACAGCCGCCCCTCGGGCATGTAGCGGAAGCCCAGGGCGGCGACCGCAGCCATGACCGCCAGGAACAGCCCGGCGCGGCGACGGAACACCAGCGACAGCAGCAGGCCCACGGCGGCGAGCGCCAGGGCCAGGCGCAGGTCCGGGTGGTTCACGAGCTGGGAGTCGAGCTTGTCGCGGTCCCACAGGTAGTTGCTGTACCGGGTGATGCGCTCCCAGCCCATGTCGTTGAGGTAGCCCCGTCGAAGGAAGAAGGGCACCGTCCACCAGGCGGTGAGCGCTCCCCCGACGACGCCCATGGTGACGACGTAGCGCAGTCGCCCCCAACCCGGTCGCACGGCCAACCAGACCAGGGTGCCGACCCCCGCGAAGATGAAGGGGATCAGGTGGTTCAGCCCCGCGAGGGCGAACAGCACCGCGGCCAGCGCCCGGTGACGCCCGGTCTCCAGACCTCGGCCCAGCACACCCAGGTACACCAACGCCAGGGGCAGGGAGATGGAGAAGGCGAACTCGCCGGCCAGGGTCGACGGGATGTTGCCCCCGTAGATCGAGAAGCTGCGGTCGAACAGGAACAGCACCGCGGCCACGGCGAACAGCGGCGGCGCCGGGAAGGGCATGCGGCTGAGCCGGCCGAACGCCCACGCCGCCACCGGCAGGGCGAGGACGCCGCTGACCGACACCAGCTTGAACGCGATCCCGTAGGGGATCACGTAGCTCAACAGGGCGATGGCCAGCGACGGCGGGACCATGTAGAAGTGGAAGGCGGGGAAGCCCGCGTACCAGTCGGGCGTCCAACCCGTGAGCCTGCCCTGGCTGAGCAGGTTGTCGCGCAGGTAGGCCGGCGCCCACACGTGGGCCCCCATGTCGCCACCGGCGGGGGTGGTGTCCGAGAAGATCAGACCGGGCTGCAACTGCAGGAAGGTGAACAGGACGCACCCTGCGACCACCACGGCGGACACGGCCCGCTCGAGGGTCCACCAGCGCACGAAGCGGTCGAGCCGCCCCGGGGGCTCGTCGCCCGCCTCGGGGGTCGGGGCCTCGCCCGGCGGGAGGGGCGCGGCAACGTCGGGCCCGGCGGCGGGCAGCGACCCGTCGACCGGCGTGTCCGAACCGTCGTGGTGCACGTCGGAGCGGTCCTCGAGCGACGAAGGACCGGTGGCGTCGTCGACGAGCACCCCGAGGGCGGTGTCGGCAGCCGGGTCGGCGCCGAGGCCGTCCACGACGGTCCCGAACGCCGCCTCGTCGGCCGGTCCCTGTGGACCGGGAGCAGGCGAGGCGCCGGCGCCGGGCCCGGGCGGCTCGGGCGGTCGGGGGTCGTTCGGCTCGTCGGAGTCAGGGTCGCGCATGACGCCGCACATCGTGGCATCCCTGGCGACCCGAGTCGCATCACGTCCCGGAGCGGGCCCCACCCGTCATGCCCTCGCCGCCGAGCCGCCGGCGGGTCCCCGGGACCGCCGGTCCGGTCAGCCGGGCAGGTCCAGGTCGAGCACCAGGGCCAGGGCGGCCGTCATGTTGAAGCCGAGGTGCGCCCACACCGCCGGCCCCAGCCGTCCGGTGCGCTGGACCATCCACCCCAGCACCAGACCGAACGCCAGCAGCGCCGGGAACTGGAGCGGTTGGTTGTGGGTCAGCGCGAACAGGCCCGACGAGGCCACCAACCCCCACGTGGCGCCCCATCGTCGCTGCATCGCACCGAGGGCGAGGCCCCGGTAGAAGATCTCCTCGGCGATGGGAGCGCCGATGCCCACGATGATGACGAGCATGAGGAACGACAACGGGCCGGTGGCGCGGTCGGTGAGCTCGCGGGCCTCCGCCGACACGTCCTGTTCGCCGATGAAGAGGAACACCACCCGGTACAGCAGCGGCACGGCGACCACCTGGAAGGCGACGCCGACGGCGAGGCCGACCGGCACGTCGACCCGCCGGAAGCGCCACCGCAGGTCGCGCACGAACCCGTTGCCCCGGCGGCGGGTCGAGAACACGGCACCGCCGATGAAGACCCCCCACAGCGGCAGCTGACCGAGCACGTAGATCGACAGGGGTGCGCTGGCGAGCGTCCTGGGCAGGTCGGGTTCGACACCACTGGCCAGCTGGCCGACGACCCGTCCGACGGACTCGCCGACCTCCGGCGTCTCGATGCTGTAGCCGCCCACGGTGGCGACGAGGAGCGTCCACGCCGTCGACGCCACGATGGCCAGGGCGAGCCAGCCGAAGACGTCGATGAGGCCCCAGCGCACCGGGGGGAGGGCGTCGGCGTCGTCGGCCGGCGCCGGGACGACCTCGACGGCGGCTGCGGCGGGCCCGCTGCGGGTGGCGCCCCCGGCAGGGGCGGCGCGGTCGCCACCGGCAGCGGCGGCGGATGCCCGAGCCGGCGCGGCCCCTCGCGGACCGGCGGTTCGCCGGGTCTTCTTCCGGGACTTCTTCGCCATCGCCGTCACGTTAGGCGTCCCGACCCCCGCGTCGGGCATCCCCCCGCGGGGCGGGACCGCCGGGTACGGTGACCGCCATGTCTCGCCAGTGCAACCGACCTGCGTGCAGCGAGCCGGCAGCCGCCACCTACGGGTACGACTACGCCGAGCGCACCGTCTGGCTCGTCGATGTCACGACCCAGCCCCACCCGGCGACCTACGACCTGTGCCACCGCCACGCGGACGGCCTGACGGTGCCCGTGGGCTGGGACCTGCGCGACCGGCGCAACGTGGTCTCCAGCCTCATCGAGTACCGCGCCTCCTGAGCGTCGTCCTCCGCGACCGGGTGGAACGCGCGTTTCGTCGCGCCCGGGCGGGCGCTGCCACCGGGCGCGACGTCACCGCCGACCGACCCACGGACCTGCTGCTCGCGCCCCGTTTTCGCAGCAGGGGGTTCTAGGCTGGGACCCATGAGCCCCGACCTGCCCCCGCCGCCCGCCGGCTCCGACGGCCAGGACCGCAACGGTGGCCCGCGCCTCGGCGGTGACCAGGGCTGGCCCAAGTGGATGGTCTGGGTCCTGTTGGCCGTCGTGCTGGCCGCGGTGCTGCTCCCGTTGTGGACCAGCTCGGGCGACAGCTCCTCCATCAGCTACGGCGACTTCCTCAGCAAGCTCGAGGGCGATCAGGTCGCCGAGTCCTCGTTCGACAACAACAACGGCCGGATCTCGGGCAAGCTCGACGACGGGACCGAGTTCACGACCACGGGCCCCATGGAGCCCAGCGACGGCGACCTCGACCTCATGGCCGAGAAGGGCGTGAAGTTCGAGACGCCCGAGTCGAGCATCTGGGCCAGCCTCATCCCGCTGCTGCTCCCGGTGGCGCTCATCATCGGCTTCTTCGTGTGGATGCAGCGCCGGGCGTCATCGCAGATGGGCGGCATCATGTCCATCGGTCGGTCCCGGGCCAAGACCTACACCACCGAGCGGCCGGGCACGACGTTCTCCGACGTCGCCGGCTACGAGGGCGTGAAGCAGGACATCACCGAGGTCGTCGACTTCCTGAAGTACCCCGAGAAGTTCTCCGAGATCGGCGCCCGCATCCCCAAGGGCATCCTGCTGGTGGGCCCGCCCGGCACGGGCAAGACGCTCATCGCCCGGGCCGTGGCCGGCGAGGCCGGTGTGCCCTTCCTGTCGGTGACCGGGTCGGACTTCATGGAGATGTTCGTCGGCGTCGGCGCCAGCCGGGTGCGTGACCTGTTCCAGAGCGCCCGCAAGATGGGCCGGGCCATCATCTTCATCGACGAGATCGACTCCATCGGGCGCAAGCGTGGCGCCGGTCTGGGCGGCGGCCACGACGAGCGTGAGCAGACCCTCAACCAGATGCTGGCCGAGATGGACGGCTTCGAGACCACCACCGGCATCGTGATGATGGCGGCCACCAACCGACCCGACATCCTCGACCCCGCGCTGCTGCGGCCCGGCCGCTTCGACCGCCAGGTCGTCGTGCCCCTGCCCGAGCTCGAGGACCGGCGCCAGATCCTGCAGGTCCACATCAAGCACAAGCGCATCGCCGTCGACGTCGACCTCGACGTGCTGGCCCGCGGCACCCCGGGCATGAGCGGCGCCGACCTCTCGAACCTCGTCAACGAGGCGGCCCTGTTCGCGGTGCGGGCCGGCGACGCCGAGATCAGCATGAAGCACTTCGAGGAGGCCCGCGACCGGGTCCTGATGGGCCAGCGCCGCGACTCCATGGTGCTCTCCGACGCCGAGAAGGAAGCCGTCGCCTACCACGAGGCCGGCCATGCGGTGTGCGCCGCCGTGCTGCCGACGGCCGATCCCCTCCACAAGGTGACCATCATCCCCTCGGGCATGGCGTTGGGCGTCACCCAGCAGCTCCCCGAGGAGGAGCGCCACATCTACCGCCAGGACTACATCGAGGACAGCCTGGTGGTCCGCATGGGCGGCCGCATGGCCGAGGACCTGGTCTTCGGCGTCATCTCCACCGGCGCCAACAACGACCTGATCGGCGCCACGGAGCTGGCCCGCAAGATGGTGCGCGAGTGGGGCATGAGCGACCGCATCGGGCCGATGGCGTGGGGATCGCAGGGCCAGGTCTTCCTGGGCGAGGACCTCATGCACACCCGCGACTACAGCGACGACACCGCCCGCGTGATCGACGAGGAGGTGGAGCGGATCCTGCGCGAGCAGGAGGACCGCTGCCGCGACCTGCTGAGCGAGCACCGCAACGCCCTCGACCTGGTGGCACGAGCCCTGCTGGAGCGCGAGACCATCTCCGGCAGCGAGGTCGGCCGGCTGATCACCGTGGGCCGCGACGGCACCGCCGCCGCGCTGCCCGGCCCCGATGCCCCTGTCGAGGTCTCGGGCGCCCCCGTCGAGGTGGCAGGTGACGGCGGGACCGGCTCCGACCGGCCCTCACCGGTCGAGGTCAGCATCGCCGCCGGCCCGGCCGAGGCCATCGGGCCCCGCTCCCCGAGCGAGCTCTGACGCCCACCGGTACGGGGTCCGGTCGAACGGCGGCGCGGCCGGCGCTGACCGGCGGCCGACCGCTTGATCAACCGGCGGTGCCCTCGTCGGCGTCGCGCACGGCGGCCAGCGTCGACCACAGCTCCGAGGCCGACACCGGGCCGACGTGCGAGGCCCGCACCACGCCGTCGCCGTCGGCCAACACGAGCGTCGGGACGGCGTCGATGCCGTAGCGCTCGTGCAACCCCGGCTCGTGCTGGAGCTCGACCTCCTGCACCGCCACGGCCGCACTGGCCAGGGGTCCGGCCTTGTCGACGACGCCCCGGCAGGTGTCACACGTCGCGGAGGTGAACACCACCACGAGCCAGGGCGACTCCGGCGACGCGAAGTCCCGTCGGTCGAGTTGGGCGGGAACCGTCCAGGCCGTGCCCCTGGTCGGCGCGTCGGGCGTGGCCCGACGTCGCAGGACGAACGCCGCCAGCACGGCCACGGCCACCAGCGCCACGACGAGCAGGGCACGTTCCATCGGGATCAGCCGCCGGTGGTGGTGGTCGTGGTCTCCGTCCCGTCGCCGGCGCCGTCCCCGGCCGGGGCGCTGTCCGGGGGTGTCGTCGACGACGTGTCGCCGCCTCCCTCGCCACCTGCCGTGCCGTCACCGGCGTCGGGACCCGTGCCGGGGTCGGTCGCCGTGTCGGGACCCGTTCCGGGCGTCGCGGCGTCGACATCGGTGCCGGGGGCGACGGTCTCGGTGGGCACCGAGTCGGTCGGCTCCGGCACGCCCAGCACCGTCGTGGGCGCCGAGGCGTCGATGCTCGTCGTCGGGGGCAACGCCACCGTGCCGGCCACCGGGACGGCCACGCTCGAGCTGAACCCGCCCGGGTCGGCGAAGCGCAGGGACCGCTCGACGGTGAGCGGCGCGTCGGCCTCGATCGCCAGCGCGGTCCCGTCGCCGAGATCGCCGACGTCGACCAGCGTGCGACTCAGCGGAGCCAACGAGACGCCGTCGTAGCCCTCCAGGGGCTCGGCCGTGCCGTCCTCCACGGTCCGCACGGTGAGCACGGCGGTCTGCGTGGGGGACGGGTTGGCGATGGCCACCTCACCGCCATCGGACCCGGCGAGGCCGGCGACCCCCACGATCCACTGCGACGCCACCAGGGGTGCACCCAGCGTGATCGACGTGCCCACGGGGGCGGTCTCGTCACCGGTGCCGCCGCCGCTCAGCACCCGGACCGCCACGACGGGTTGGCCGCCGACCGAGCGCACCACGGCCTGATGACCCACGCCGGCGGGCACGCGACCGTCGCCGGTGAGCGAGACCACCTCCGCCCTCCCCGGGCGGACGGACACGGCGAAGGGCTCCACGATGTTCGACACGTCCGTCCCGTCCACCAGGACCTCGACGTCCACCTCGGCGACGTCCTGGCCCGGGTTGAACACCACGTAGGACTCCTGCACGCCCTCGGCGAGCGGCACACCGCCGGCGAAGGTCCAGGCGGACATCGCAGCAGGTGCACCGGACGTGAGCGACAGCGACTCCGGCCAGTCCTCGGCACCGTCGGTGATCATGAGCTGCTCGACCACGACGCGTCCCGTCCGGGTCGTGACGGTGGTCGCGACCTGATCGCGCACCGTCACCACGTCGGTGACGTCGATGACCTCCACCGAGCCGCCCGGGACCGGTCGGTTCTGGTACTCGACCGGACTGCGGCTGCCCTCCTCGGTCGCGAAGGTCAGGTCGACGGCGGCTTCCCCCGGGAAGGGGTTGAACACGGCGTAGAGCAGGCGGGTACCGAGCCGGGTCGAGCCTGAGGGGAAGTACCACTGCGTCCCGGCCGAGGAGGCGCAGGGGCCGACGGCGGAGCCGTGCGGGCCCTCCACCCGGTGCTCCACCGCCACGAGCCCGCCGGGAGCCTCGACGAGCACCGCCACATCCGGGGCCTCCA
>JALOLF010000255.1 GCA_025456085.1 Acidimicrobiales bacterium | reverse complement strand
TCTGGTCGTGGGTGACGTACAGCGTGGTGATGCCCAGACGGCGCTGCAGCGAGGCGATCTGCGTGCGGGTCGACACCCGCAGCTTGGCGTCGAGGTTCGACAGGGGCTCGTCCATGAGGAAGACCTGCGGCTGGCGCACGATCGCGCGTCCCATGGCCACGCGCTGGCGCTGGCCACCCGAGAGCGCCTTCGGCTTGCGCTCAAGGTACTGCTCGAGGTCGAGGATCTTCGCGGCCTCCTTGACGCGGGTCGCGATCTCGTCCTTGGGCGTGCCCTTGATCTTCAGGGCGAAGCCCATGTTCTCGGCCACGGTCATGTGCGGGTACAGCGCGTAGTTCTGGAACACCATCGCGATGTCCCGGTCTTTCGGGGCGATGTGCGTGACGTCGCGGTCGCCGATCATGATGCGCCCGCTGGTCACCTCCTCGAGGCCGGCCAGCATGCGCAGGGCGGTCGACTTGCCGCATCCCGACGGGCCGACGACGACGAGGAACTCGCCGTCGAGGATCTCGAGGTCCAACTCGTTCACCGCGGGGGTGTCAGCGCCCGGGTAGAGGCGACTCGCCCTCTCGTAGGTGACTGTGGCCATGGAAACACCTTTCCTTCCACCGGCAGGTACGTGCCGGACGATCCGAGTGGAGGTCGTGATCAGTGTGCCGTAGTTGGGCGCCGCTGGCTACGGCTTCGGCCAGCTGGGAGGCGGCGGACGTCGACGGGTCGGCGTGAACGCCTTCCGCGTCCGCGCCTGCTGCTCTAGCGTTTCGTCATCGCCGCCTGACAGGAGAGGGCCATGCGTATCGCCGACGTCCTGCGCACCAAGGGGAGCGACGTGGTCACGGTGCCCCCCGACACGGCCGTGCGCGACCTGCTGGCCGTGCTGGCCGAGTTCGGCATCGGCGCGGCCGTCGTGTCGGCCGACACGAGCACGGTGGACGGCATCGTCTCGGAGCGCGACGTGGTACGCGCACTCGCGGCCCGGGGCGCCGGCGTGCTCGACGACGAGGTGGCGTCGATCATGACGCGCGAGGTGACGACGGCGACGCCGGACGACACCACCACCGGCGCCTTCGTCGTGATGACGGAGCAGCGCATCCGGCACATCCCGGTGCTGGTCGACAATCGGCTGGCGGGCCTGGTGAGCATCGGCGACCTCGTCAAGCGCCGGCTGTCAGAGCTGGAGATCGAGCGCGACTCGCTGGAGTTCTACATCCGCTCGGCGGCGACCTGAGTGCTGCCGGACGAGCTGCGGCACCCCCGTCAGTCCCTCGACCGGGCAGTGCGGAGCGCGGAAGCCGCGCGCCTGGTCGCCGACCTCGACCGGCGCCTGACCCGCTACCGGCGCGACCGCAAGCTGGGCCACGGCACCTTCCGGGGCATGCGGGTGGTGGTGCACCGCGGGTACGTCGTCGGCGACGAGGTACGCGTGCACCTGCGGGTGATGGAGGAGCCGGAGATCCCAGGGGCCGGCGACAGCCTGCCCATGGTGTCGTCCGCCAAGCAGAACGTGCGCCGCTTCATGGCCCTGGGCCTGCCTCAGGTGCCCGCGGTGGTGCGCGTCGGCGAGGCCGAGGCCGAGGTGGTGACGGGGCGGCGAGGCTTCGCCGCCGCCACCCTGGCCGTGCCCGGGCTGGCTCCCGGGTGGCACCCCGTTCAGGTGGACGTGCCGCCGGAGGACGCGGACCACGACGGGGCGAGCGGTGCGGGACGCGTCCTTGTGCCCGACCCGACCGCTCCGTTCGCCGTGGTGAGCGACCTCGACGACACCGTCGTGCGCAGCCGGGTGACCGAGGGCATCAACGCCTTCACCACCACGCTGTTCGGGGACGCGAACACCCGGGCGGCCGTGCCCGGCATGGCCTCGCTGTACCGCGGTCTTGCCGGCACCCTGCACGGCCCGCCCGCGCGCGAGCCGTCGGGCGCCGCCGGCGGCGTCCCATCGTTCTTCTACGTGTCGACGGGCTCGTGGTCGATGTACCCCGTGCTGACCGGGTTCCTGCATGCGCGCGGGTTCCCGCCCGGCCCGCTGTTCCTCACCGACTGGGGGCCGAGCGACCGCTACATCATCCGCTCGGGCGCGGAGCACAAGCGCTCGGCGATCGCGCGCCTCGTCGAGGGATACCCGACCACCCGCTTCGTGTTCGTTGGCGACTCGGGGCAGGGTGACCCGGAGGTGTACCTGCAGATCGCGCACGCCCATCCGGAGCAGGTGGCGGCCATCCTGATCGTCGATGTCGGGGCCCACCTCGCCGAGCGGGCCGAGGCCGTGACGGCGATGGCGGCCGACTCCCAGGCCGCGGGCATCCCGTTCCACTTCGTGCGGGACGCCCGCCGGGCGGCCGAGGTGGCCATCGACCTGGGCCTGGCCGACCCGAGCGTCCTCGAGGAGGTCGAGACGGAGCTGCTGGCCCTCGGGTGAGCCGCTCCTAGACTCGAGCAGTCCGCCGACGTGGCGCAACTGGCAGCGCACCTGTCTTGTAAACAGGTGGTTGGGGGTTCGAG
The DNA here is from genome assembly GCA_025456085.1 of Acidimicrobiales bacterium. Lineage (GTDB taxonomy): Bacteria > Actinomycetota > Acidimicrobiia > Acidimicrobiales > Acidimicrobilacustridaceae > JALOLF01. The sequence goes on along the minus strand of JALOLF010000255.1, from coordinate 701 downwards.
TCCCCCCGTCGGCTCCGAACATGGCCAGGTCGCCCGCGCCGTCACCGAGCCGGGTCCGGGCCAGGTCGGCCCACCGCTCGCGGAGCACGTCCAGGCCGTGCACGGTCTTGGCTGGCCGGGTGGCCAGGGTGGCGGCCTGCCGCCAACATCGACGCTGGCGAGGCTGCAGCAACCCATCGGCGAGGCGAGGCATGATTCAGCTGTGGCCCAGACGTCGTCCATCCTCGATCGCCCGGTGACGGGGTGCTGGAGGCTGCGGGGCTGCTAGGGCTGCGCTCGGAGCGGGCGCGTGCTTGGCTCGACGGGTACGAGCGAGCTGGTGTGCGCTATCCGCCCGTCATCAGGCGGGATCCGACCGGTAGCGATGTCGTGACGTGGGGCGAGTTCGTGGAGCTGGGCTACCTGCGCGAGTACCGACGTTCGGGTGTTCCGCTGCAGAGGCTCCGGCCGGTCATCGACGAGCTGCGCAGAGAGTTCGATACGCCGTACCCGCTGGCGACCCCATCGACCTTCTGTGAGCCCCTCACGCTCGGCGCATTGGGCGCGCCGCTCCCGAGGCCGGCACTGTGGTGCAAGACGAGTGTCGCTCTGCGTGACCGGTTCGGTGGGGCGACCGGGGAGAGGTGTCAGGGGCGCGGGAGGTCGGCCGGGGGTGTGGAGTGCCGGGCCGAGGACTGGTGCGTGAAGGGAGTCGGGGTCGG
>JALOLF010000036.1 GCA_025456085.1 Acidimicrobiales bacterium | reverse complement strand
GCCGGCGTGCAGCGGTTCACCTCGCAGCGCTTCCTGCCCCTCGAGGTCCCCGAGGCCGCGGCGGAGGGTCCCACGGCCGATCTCGAGTACGAGCCGTCGCCGGCGGGCATCCTGGCGGAGCTGTTGCCCCGCTACGCCGAGAGCCGCATCTTCTCGGCGCTGCTCGAAGCCTCGGCATCGGAGCACGCGGCGCGCCAGCGGGCCATGAAGGCGGCGACCGACAACGCCGAGGAGCTCAAGACGGCCCTCACCCGGCAGATGAACCGGGCGCGCCAGGACGCCATCACCACCGAGATCATGGAGATCGTCGGCGGCGCCGAGGCGCTCTCGGCCGACAAGGGCTCCCGGGAGGATCTTCTACCGGACCTCCTCGTCCCCCGACACGTCTTCCCCGAACACCTCGACTACCTCGACCACGCGCCCTCGCGGCACTGAGCCGGCGCGGCCCACGCAATCGAACGGAGACCCACCGCCATGACAATGACCGAATCGACGACCGAGCTGAAGGACGGCCGGGTGGTCGCCATCGCCGGCCCCGTGGTCGACGTGGAGTTCCCCCGCGGGTACCTGCCCGAGATCAACCAGGCCGTCGAGATGACGGTGAGCGTCGAGGGCGAGGACGTGGTCGTCACCGCCGAGGTGGCCCAGCAGATCGGCGACGGCCGGGTGCGCGTCGTGTGCATGAAGCCCACCGACGGCCTGCGCCGCGGCCAGGCGGTGCGGAACCTGGGCCGGGGCATCTCGGTGCCGGTGGGCGACGCGGTGCTGAACCACGTGTTCAACGTGCTGGGCGAACCCCTCGACACCCCGACGGTCGAGGGCGCGGCCGACGTGTGGGAGATCCACCGCGAGGCGCCGTCGTTCGACTCCCTCGAGCCCAAGGCCGAGATGTTCCCCACGGGCATCAAGGTCATCGACCTGCTCACCCCCTACCTGCGGGGCGGCAAGATCGGTCTGTTCGGCGGGGCCGGCGTGGGCAAGACGGTGCTCATCCAGGAGATGATCACCCGTGTGGCCCGACTGCACTCGGGTGTGTCGGTGTTCGCCGGGGTGGGGGAGCGCACCCGTGAGGGCACGGACCTCTGGCTCGAGATGCAGGAGTCCGGCGTCATCGAGAAGGCCGCCCTCGTGTACGGCCAGATGGACGAGCCGCCCGGCGTGCGGCTGCGGGTGGCGCTGTCGGCGCTGACCATGGCCGAGTACTTCCGCGACGTGCAGGGCCAGGACGTGCTGCTGTTCGTGGACAACATCTTCCGCTTCGTGCAGGCCGGCTCCGAGGTGTCGACCCTGCTGGGCCGCATGCCCTCGGCCGTGGGCTACCAGCCCACGCTGGCCGACGAGATGGGCGAGCTGCAGGAGCGCATCACCTCGACCCGGGGCCGGTCGATCACCTCGCTGCAGGCCGTGTACGTGCCCGCCGACGACTACACCGACCCGGCGCCGTTCACCACCTTCACCCACCTCGACGCCACCACCGAGCTCTCCCGCCAGATCGCCTCGCTGGGCATCTACCCGGCGGTGGACCCGCTGGCCTCGACCTCCACGATCCTCGCCCCCGAGATCGTGGGCGAACGCCACTACAACGTGGCCCGCCGGGTGCAGGAGACCCTGCAGCGCTACAAGGAGCTGCAGGACATCATCGCCATCCTGGGTCTCGACGAGCTCTCCGACGAGGACCGCGTGATCGTGGACCGGGCCCGCAAGGTGCAGCGGTTCCTGTCGCAGCCCACCTACGTGGCCGAGGTCTTCACCGGGGTGCCCGGCGTGAACGTCGAGGTCGAGGAGACGGTCGAGTCCTTCGAGCAGCTCGTCAACGGTGACCTCGACGACCTGCCCGAGCAGGCCTTCCTCAACGTGGGCGACGCCGACTCGGCCCGCGCCAAGGCCCGTGAGCTGGAGGCCGGTCTCTGATGCCGCTGCAGGTCGAGCTGGTCTCGCCCGAGCGGGTGCTGTTCTCGGGCGAAGCGTCGATGGTGATCGCGCGCACGCTGGGTGGGGGCGACATCGCCTTCCTGCCCGGCCACGCGCCCTTCATCGGTGCGCTCGACACCTGGACGGTGACGGTCCGCCTGACCAGCGGCCCCGACGAGATCGCCGCCGTGCACGGCGGGTTCGTGTCGGTCAGCAACGACCGGGTCATCGTGCTGTCCGACGTGGCCGAGCTCGCCAGCCAGATCGACGTCGAGCGGGCCCGCCGGGCCCATGCCGCCGCCGAGGCGAAGGTCATGCGGGACGACGACGCCGAGGCCGTCGCGGCGCTGTCGCGGGCGCACGCCCGGCTCAACGCCGCCGGCGTGCTCCTGCACTCCTGATCGCCTGGCCTCCCGGCGGTGCCCCGCGTCCGCCTCGGGGTGGCGCTGCTCGTCCCACCCCCGCTGAGCCTCGAGATCGACGGGCTGCGCCGGGCCTGCGGTGACCGGTCCCGCACACGCGTCGCGCCCCACGTGACGTTGGTGCCGCCGGTGAACGTGCGTGTGGAGCACCTCCCCGCTGCGCTCGCGGTCCTGCGCGACGCGGCGGCGGCGACCGCCCCCCTGTCGCTGCGCCTCGGTCCGGTCCGCTCGTTCCTGCCCGACGGGCCGACGCTGTTCCTGGCGGTGGGCGGCGACCCGGCCGAGCAGCGTGCGCTCGCCGCGCTGCGCGACGCCGTGTTCCGCGAGCCGCTGACCCGTCGACTGACGTGGCCGTTCGTGCCGCACGTGACCATCGCCGACGAGACGGCGCCTGAGCGGATCCCCGCGTCCGAGGCGGCCCTGGCCGACTTCGCCGTCGACGTGCGCTTCGAGCACGTGACCCTGTTGCAGGAGACCCACCACGGCCGGGCCCACCGCCGTTGGGCACCCGTTGCCGACTACCTGTTCGAGCCCCGGCGCATCGTCGGGCGGGGCGGGGTGGAGCTCGAGCTCACCCGCTCCTGGCTCGTCGACCCCGAGGCGTCCGCCTTCGAGACCGAGGTCTGGACCCGTCTGCAGGCGCTGCCCCCCGACGACCTGGCGTCACCCCCCGGCCGGCCCCTGGTCGTCACCGCCCGCCGGGCCGGCGTCGTCGTCGGGCTGGCCCGGGGCTGGTGTCACCCGGCCGGTTCGGAGCTGGTCACCGTGGTGGTGCACGAGGCACACCGGGGCCAGGGCATCGCCCGTCAGCTCCGGCTGGCCTTCGAGGACTTCGCGGACGAGGTCCTCGAAGGCCGCTGAGCCTCCGGGCCGGGGTCAGCCCCCCACGGTGGGGGCGTCCTGGTCGATCCAGACCTGCCACAGCGGGTGGGAGCCGTTGATGACCGGCAGGCCCGGCGCGCCGTCGGGCAGCGTGTAGTTGACCAGGTTGACCAGGTTGGGCTCGGCCACGAAGTAGGACTCCGAGTGGATCAGCCAGATGTAGGGGAGGTCCTCGTTGAGGTACCGGACCACGTCGTTGTAGAGGCGCTTCTGCTCGGCCGGGTCCTCGACCGCACGGGCCTGGTCGAGCGCGGTGCCGATGCGGTCGTCGTCGTTGCGGGCGAAGTTGAGCCCGAGCGTGCCCGGCGGCTTCACGTTCTGCGGGTGCCACCACACCGACTCCTGCAACGGCGTGGGTGCACCGAACTGGATCCACAGCGTGGCCTGGTACAGACCGGAGATGATGCTGCCGATGAGCTGCGCCTGATCGAGCGGCTTGAGCTCGACCTCGATGCCCACGTCCTGCCACTGCTGTTGGATCACCGCCGCGCCCTTCTGGCCGGTGGTGTTGGGGGTGGTCACCAGCGACACGGTGAAGCTGCCGGTGTCCTGCTTCACCTTCTCGACGAGCTGGCGCGCCGCTTCCTGGTCGAACTCGGGGTAGTCGGTCTCGGTGTACCAGGGAGAGCCCTCGGGATACGGGCTGTCGGCGACGGGGAACAGTCCGCTGCCCACGATCTCGGCGAACTCCTCCTGGTCGGTCGCCAACGCCACGGCCCGGCGGGCGTCGGGGTTGTCGAACGGCGCCGCCGCCGTGTTGAGCATCACGAACGTCTCGCTGCTCTCGCCCTGGGTGTCGTTGAAGACCTGCCACCCCTGGTCCTCGGCGGCGTTCTGGAACCTCAGGATCTGGTCGGGATCGGTGGCCTGCATGATGTCGATCTCGCCCCGCTCGATGGCGTTGTTGCGAGCGGACGGGTCGGTGAGGATCCGGAAGGTGATGGAGTCCAGGTACGGCAGCTGCTGCCCGGCGCTGTCGGTTCGCCACCAGGCGTCGTTGCGCACGACGGTCAGGCTGTCGTCGGAGATCCACTCCTGCATCTCGAAGGGTCCGGTGCCGACCGGCTGGCGGGTCTCGCCGCTCTCCAACCAGTCGGGCTCCGACACCGTGCCGATCTGGGAGGCCAGCGACTGCGGGTAGGTCACGTAGGGCAGCTCGGTGGTCACCACGACGGTGCGCTCGTCGGCCACGGAGAACCCCTCGATGGGCCCGTACGCGTCGCCGGTGAGGGGCGAGGCCTTCAGCGCCTCCTGGTTGCGCTTCACCGCGTCCGCGGTGACGGGCTCGCCGTTGTGGAAGGTGACGCCCTCGCGCAGGATGATCCGCCACTCGGTGTAGTCCTCGTTGTGTTCGAAGGACTCGGCCAGGTTGGGCTGGATCTGCAGCTGGTCGTCGAACATGGACAGCGTGTCGAACATGGTGCGCATGACCAGCCACCCCTGGCCGGCCCACTGGCTCGCGGTGGGGTTCCAGCCATTGGTCTCGGCGGACAGCCCGTAGGTGATGCTGCCGCCGGGCGTGCCCGGCTCGTCGCTCTCGACGAGGTTGATGCCGTCGGCCTGTTCGGCACCGTCGGCACCCTCCGTGGCGCCGGGTCCCCCCTCCTCCTCCTCGGCGTCGTCGCCCGACCCGCACGCCGCCAGGAGCAGGCCGATGGCCACCAACCCGGCGAGCAGGCGCGCCGTGAGCCGTCCCGTCGTCCGATCGACCATCGCCTCCGTCCCCCCTCTCACCCACGCCCCCCGGCGTGGGTGGCGACACTCTAGAGCAGCGCCCGGTGGGCGCCGCCGTCGACGGGCACCGCAGCGCCGGTGATGAAGCGGGCGTGGTCGGAAGCCAGGAAGGCCACGACCGCACCGAAGTCCTCGGGGCGCCCCAGTCGCCCCACCGGCACGCTCGCCGCCACGTCGTCGACGTCGTCGCCGTAGAGGTTGCGCAGGCGGTCGGTCTCGTGCAGGCCGGGCTGGACCGAGTTGACCGTGACCCCGTCGGCCGCGACCTCCAGCGCCAGCGTCTTGAGGAAGCCCGTCACCCCGGCGCGGGCGGTGTTGGACAGGATCAGGGTGCCGATGGGCTGGCGGACGGCGACCGAGGTGATGGCCACGACGCGACCCCATCCGCGCTCCCGCATGGCGGGCACCGCGGCCTTGCACATCCCCACGACGGAGAGCAGGTTGAGATCGAGGGCCTTGGGGTAGGCGTCGACCGGCGTGGAGGCGAAGGTGCCCGGCGGTGGGCCACCGGCGTTGGCGACGAGGATGTCGACGCCGCCCAGGGCCGCGGCCGCCTGCTCCACGAAGGCCGCGCCGCCCTCGGCCGAGCCCACGTCCACGGTGAGCGGCACGGTGTCGTGGCCGATCGCGCTGGCCGCGGCCTCGACGCGGGCCCGGTCCCGGCCACACACCGCGACGTGCACGCCCGCCGCGGCGAGCGCTGCGGCCGAGGCGAAGCCCAGGCCGGAAGATGCGCCGGCCACCGCAGCACGACGTCCACTGATCTGCAGGTCCATGGCATGGCAGGCTAACCCCCATGGAACTCGTCGAGGTCGCCCCGGACGTCTTCGCCTGCCTGCAGCGCGACGAGGGGCTGGGGACCAGCAACTCCGGCCTCGTGCGACGGGGCGGTGGCCTGGTGGTCGACTCCTTCTGGGACCTGCCCTCCACCCGGCGACTGCGTGACCTCTACGCCTCGGTCGCACCCGACGCACCGGCCCGCCTGCTCAACACGCACCACAACGGCGACCACTGCTGGGGGAACCAGGTATTCGCGGAGGCGGGTGCGGAGATCCTGGGGCATCGCCTCTGCCCCGAGTACCTCCTCGCCGAAGGGCCGCCCGAGCTGTTCGTGGCCCTCGCCGAGTCCGACGAGGTGCCGCCCGGTCTGGCCGATCTCGTGGCAGCGCTGCGTCGCTTCGACTTCCGCGGCATCACGCTCACCCCGCCCACGACGCTGTTCGACGGCGACGCCGTGCTCGACCTCGACGGCACGCCGGTCGAGCTGCTGTACGTGGGGCCGGCCCACACCGCGGGCGACATGGCGGTGTGGCTGCCCGACGAGGGCGTGCTGTTCACCGGCGACGTGTTGTTCCACCGCTGCACGCCCATCGGCTGGGAAGGCACCTTCGCGGGTTGGATCGCCGCCCTCGAGCGGCTGGCCGCGCTGGAACCGCAGGTCGTGGTGCCGGGTCACGGTCCGCTGGCCGACGTGTCGGGCCTGCTGGGCCTGCGTGACTACCTGGCCTACGTGCGCGGGGAGGCCCGCCAGCACCACGAGGCGGGGCGGACCGTGCTGGAGGCGGCCGAGCGCATCGAGCTCGGCCCCTACGCGGGGTGGAACGAGCCCGAGCGGCTGGTGTTCCAGGTCGACCGCGCCTACCGCGAGCTCGACGGCGAACCGTGGGACACGAAGGTCGATCTGGTCGCCGTGATCGGCACCATGGCGCAGCTCCGAGCCGAGTGGGCCGCCCGGGAGGGCGTGTCCTGACCCCTACCCCGCGGGCTCGCCCTCCGGGGCGGGCGTGGTCGCCGTGGGAGGCGGTGTCACGACGGTCGGCGGCGTGGTGGTCGGCGGGGTGGCCGTCGTGGGCGGCGTGGGCGGCGTGGTCGTGGTGACGGGCGCGACGGTGGTCGCCGTGGTCGTGGCGGTGGCGAGAGTGGTGGGAGTGGTGGATCGGCCGCTGGCAGCCGGTGACGGGACGGACGTGGTGCCGCTGCTGGCGCCGTTGCCCGTGTTCCTGCGGGTCGGCACGGTGGTGCCGGCCTGGCCGGTGTAGGCGGGGGCGGACCGGGTGTCGACGTCGGCCGTGGACGCGGCCCGGGCCGGTCGCTGGGGGAAGGTGTCGTTGAGCCAGTCGAGCACCTCGAGCGCCGCCTGCTCGCCCAGGCGGCTGAGCCGCTCGCCTCCCTCGTCGAAGCCGTGACCGCCCCCCTCGACGACCACGGTCCGGGCCTCGTGCCCGGTGGCCTCGAGCACCGCGGCGAAGAGCTCCTGGTGGTCGGCGATGAGGGACCAGTCCTCGTCGCCGGTCACGAACAGGGCGTCGCCCTGCGCCCGGCCGGCGTTGGCCAGGGCGTCGGCCCTGCCCCAACGCTGCACCACGGCGGGGTCGCTGCTCTCGTCGGAGCCGCCGTAGTACTGGGTCGAGTGCTGCATCGACCCGTCGTAGGGGTGGTAGAAGCCGACGAACCCGTCGACCCGGTCGCTGATGCCGGGGTGGAGCTCGGGGCCTGCGAACCAGGCGTCGTCGGGCGTCGTGTAGGCGACCGCGCCGATGCGTGCCCCGGCCGACATGCCCTGCACCACGACGCGCTGCTTGTCGATGCCGAGGGCGTTGCCGGTTCCCCGGACGTACTGCACGGCCGCCTTGAGGTTCTGCTCCGGAAGCGGGAACACCGGACGCTCGCCGCCGGGGGTGAAGAGGTGGTAGCCGGGCAGGAAGGTCACGTAGCCCTCGGCGAGGAGCCGGTCGGACCAGCGGCGCATGCCCTGCCACGTGCCGCCGGTCCCGCCGCCGCCGTGCACCGCCACGACGACCACGTCGCGCTGGGCGGTGGCGGGCCGGCACAGCTCGCCCTCCTGGGGTTCCGATGCCGTCGGCGGGGTGTAGGTCACGACGGCGCACTCGCCCGGGCCGACGCCGGGATCGGCGAGTCGGTCGGGCTCCGGGGGTGTCGTGGTCGTCGGGCCGGCGGTGTCGGCGGCCAGCTCGCCCCCGGAGGCACCGCCGGCGATGGCCGGCGTCGAGCCGCCCGACCCTCCCAGGTAGGCCCAGGCGCCGGCCCCGGCCGCGACCAGCAGGGCCAGCACGGTGGCGAGCACGGCGGCCGGTGTGGGTCGGCGTCGGGACACGGGCGTCAGTCTCGCATCCCGCCGACCCGCCGCCGCAGCGTCTCCCGGTCGATCTTCTGCATCGAGGTGAGGGGCAGGTGGTCGAGCACGACCAGGTCGTCAGGCAGCTTGAAGCCGGCGAGCTGCGAGCCCCCGACGTCGCGCAGCTCGGCCAGGGTGGGTGGGCGGTCGGGATCGACCGGCACGACCACGGCGACGCCGAGCTCGCCCATCACCGGATCGGGTCGGGCCACGACGGCCACGTCGGCCACCCCGGGGTGGTTCGACAGCACGGCCTCGACCTCCGCGGGGTGCACGTTGTAGCCCCCACGGATGTACATGTCCCGGCTGCGGCCGGCGAGGCGAAGCAGGCCCCGGTCGTCGAGGGAGCCCAGGTCGCCGGTGTGCAGCCAGCCGTCGCGCAGCGTGGCGGCCGTGGCGCCGGGATCGCGCCAGTAGCCGCGCAGCATGCACGACGAGCGCAGGCACACCTCGCCCACCTCGCCCGGAGGGAGCTCGCGGTCGGCGTCGTCCCGGATGGCGATCTCCACGTCGCCGCGGGGTCGGCCCACCGTGTGGAGGGCCTCCTCGTCGTCGGCGTCGAAGGCCGTACCGGTGCCGACACCCCCCGACTCGGTGCTCGAGTACCGGATCGAGTAGCCGGCGTCGAAGCGCTCCCGGGCCTCGCGCACCAGCGCCGGTGGCGACGCCGCGCCGCCGGCGATGATGGCCCGCACGCTGGTCAGGTCGTGGCGGTCGAAGTCCGGCACCCGCAGCAGCAGCGCGATCTGGGGTGCCACGCCGCCCACGGTGGGAAGCCGCAGCTCCTCCACCAGGCGCAGCACGTCCGCCGCCCGCCACCGGTCGAGCAGGTGGGTCGTGCTACCCGTGCGCAGCATGGCGGGAAGCTTCATCATGAACCCGACGTGGGGGAAAGGCGTGCTCGAGATGGCCGGCCCGCCACCGCCCCAGGCGTGACCGACGTCGAAGCGCCGGGCCGCCGACAGCTCACGGTTGCCGAAGACGGCCCCTTTGGGCACGCCGGTGGTGCCCGAGGTGAACACCACCGTGACGAGCCGATCGGGATCGGGGACGAGGGCGGGCACACGCCCACCGGCGACGCGCAGCGACGCCAGCAGATCCTCGACCCGGGACGCGGGCTCGACGAGCACCGTCCGGTCGCCGTCGGGCAGGCCGTCGGTCAACACGTCCGCGGGCAGCCCCGCGGCCAGGTCCGGTGTGGCGATGACCACGTCGGGGCGGGCCACGGCGAGCACCCGGGCCCGCTCGGTGGGGGTGTAGCGGGGGTTCACCCCTGCGGTGACGGCACCCAGCTTGGCGGCGGCGACGTAGGCCACGACGTAGTCGGCGGTGGAGGGCAGCAGCAGCACGACCAGGTCGCCGTGGGCCACGCCCCGCTCGACGAGTCCCGCGGCCACCTCATCGCTGACGCGGTCCAGCGTGGCGTGGTCGAGGGCCCAACCGCCTGGGGTCACGAAGGCGGGCGTGGTCCCGAAGCGGTGCGCCGCCTCCCGCACGGTGGCGGGCAGCTCGTCGCCCTCGGTCACCGGAGCGCCGAGAGCGCGGTCGGGTCGAGGTACTCGTCCATGCGGGCGATGCGGCCGTCGCGCACGATGCCGACGATGCAGGCCGGCATGGCGACGGCGCGGCCGTCGGGCGCCGTGCCCCGCAGCACGTGCTGTTGCAGGAAGCCGTCGGGCAGCGCCACCCGTCGGTGCACGTCGTAGTGGCGGTCGGCCAGCTTGCGACACAGCCAGCCCACCATCTCGAGGCTCCTCGCCCGGTCCACCTCGCCGCCGGTGTTGGTCCACGTCACCAGGTCGGGGTGGTAGCAGGCCTGCAGTGCGTCCAGGTCGGCGGACTCGATGGCGCGGCACATGCGCTCGGCGAGCTCGAGAGGGTCGGCGTCGGTCACACGGTCATCATCGCGCGTGGGTAGCATCGGTTCCTGACGAGCCGTCAGATGACGAGGAGACCTCCGCCGTGGCCGAGACCGTGTTCGACAACCTGGACGAGGTGCGCGCCGCGGTGGGCCGGCACCTCGGCTACAGCGACTGGTTGGAGGTGGACCAGGCGCAGGTGGACCTGTTCGCCGAGGCCACCGGCGACGAGCAGTGGATCCACGTGGACCCGGAGCGGGCCAAGGACGGTCCCTTCGGGGGGACCATCGCCCACGGCTACCTGACCCTGTCGCTGTCGAACTTCTTCCTGCCCCAGATCGTGGAGGTGCGAGGTGTCTCCCTGGGCGTGAACTACGGCGTCAACAAGGTGCGGTTCCCGGCCCCGGTCCCGGTGGGTTCGCGCCTGCGGGGCGGGGCGGTGCTGACCGCGGTGGAGCCCATCCCCGGCGGTGTGCAGACCGTGATGACCATCACCATCGAGATCGAGGGCGCCACGAAGCCGGCATGCGTCATCGAGAGCCTGAGCCGGTATCTCGCGTAGCGGGGACGCGACGTCATGGACCTGCGCTTCACCCCAGCAGAAGAGGCCTTCCGAGCCGAGGCCCGCGCCTATCTCGACGAGCTGCTCCACGGCGAGTTCGCCGGGATCCGAGGCCGTGGTGGCCCGGGGGACGAGCACTCCTTCTTCGAGGAGCGCCTGGCCTGGGAGCGTCGCCTGGGTGCCGACGGCTGGACCTGTGTGGGTTGGCCGACCGAGCACGGCGGGAGGGGCTTGCCCCTGCCGTTGCAGGTGATCTGGTACGAGGAGTACGCCCGGGCCGGCGGTCCCGGTCGGCTCGGCCACATCGGCGAAGGTCTCATGGGGCCCACGCTCATCCACTTCGGCACACCCGAGCAGCAGCAGCGGTTCCTGCCCGGCATCCGTCTCGGCCGGGAGCTGTGGTGCCAGGGGTACTCCGAGCCCAACGCCGGCTCCGATCTGGCCAACCTGTCGACCCGGGCCGAGCTCGACGGCGACGAGTGGGTCATCAACGGCCAGAAGGTGTGGACGTCGCTGGCCCACTGGTCGGACTGGTGCTTCGTGCTGGCCCGCACCAACCGGGAGGCACCCCGGCACCGGGGCATCTCGTTCCTGCTCATCCGCATGGACGCGCCGGGCATCGAGATCCGTCCCATCGAGCAGCTCACGGGCACCGAGGAGTTCAACGAGGTCTTCTTCAGCGACGCCCGGACCCCGGCCGACCTGGTGGTGGGCGGCGTCGACAACGGCTGGCGGGTGGCCATGGGACTGCTGGCCTTCGAGCGGGGCGCGTCGACGCTGGGCCAGCAGTTCGGCTTCGCCCGGGAGCTGCGCGAGCTGTTGGAGATCGCCCGCGGCAACGGCCGCGCCCGGGATCCGGCGACGCGCCAGCTCCTCGCCGGTCTGTACAGCCGTCTCGAGATCATGCGGTGGAACAGCCTGCGCATGCTCACCAAGGCCGACCAGCCCGAGCTGTCGGGCGAGTCGTACATCTCGAAGCTGTACTGGGCCCGCCTGCACCGAGACATCGGCGAGGCCTTCATGGACGTGCTCGGCCCCGAGGCGCTGCTGTGCGAGGAGCCGCCCTACGAGCTGACGGCCCCCCAGCGGCTGTTCCTGTTCACCCGCTCCGACACCATCTACGGCGGGTCGAACCAGATCCAGCGCAACATCATCGGGGAGCGGGCGCTCGGCCTGCCCCCCGAGCCCAAGGTCGCCGGCTGAGCCGGCCCGAGCCAGGGAGTACCCATGCCCGACGCGCCCGCTTACGTTCCCGGTCACGGCCTGCTGGCCGGCAGAGCAGCGGTGGTGACCGCGGCCGCCGGCACCGGCATCGGCTACGCCGTCGCCCGCCGTTGCGCCGAGGAAGGCGCCCGGCTGCTCATCAGCGACATCCACGAGCGTCGCCTGGGCGAGGCCGTCGACCGGTTGGCCGAGGAGACGGGGCAGCGTCCCGCCTCGGTGCTGTGCAACGTGACCGACCAGGACGACGTCGACCGGCTCTTCGCCACGGCGGAGGCGGAGCTGGGCGGGGTCGACGTCCTCATGAACAACGCCGGCCTCGGTGGGACCGCCAACCTGGTCGACATGACCGACGAGCAGTGGTCGGTGGTCATCGACGTCACGCTCAACGGCACGTTCCGGGCCACGCGGGCGGCGCTGCGCCACATGCAGCCCCGGGGCGGTGGGGTCATCGTGAACAACGCCTCGGTGATGGGCTGGCGGGCCCAGGAGGGTCAGGCCCACTACGCGGCGGCGAAGGCCGGGGTCATGGCCCTGACCCGTTGCGCCGCCATCGAGGCCGCGCCGTTCGGTGTGCGGATCAACGCCGTGGCGCCCAGCCTGGCCATGCACCCGTTCCTGGCCAAGGTCACCACCGAGGAGCTCCTGGCCGAGCTGACCAGCCGCGAGGCCTTCGGTCGTGCGGCCGAGCCGTGGGAGGTGGCCAACGTCATGGTGTTCCTGGCCAGCGACTACTCGTCGTACCTGACCGGCGAGGTGGTGTCGGTCTCCAGCCAGCACCCCTGAGCGCCCCGCGCCTCGTGCCGGGCGGCTGTCTACGCTGGAGGCATCAGCCGCAGCGACGAGGTCCCGGTCATCACCGTCGAGCAGGCCTACGACCTGTTGGTCACGGCCTGTCCGTCGTTTCTGGCCGATGCCGATCTCCACCGTTGGACGGCCACCTTCGAGGACGAGGACACGCCCGATCTCTTCGTGCGCACCTCCGCCCTGGCCCTGCACCTGGTGGAGCTGCTGCGCGAGGGTCGCCTCGAGGAGGTGACCCCGGCCGCCACCGTGGTGGAAGGGCTGCTCGACGACGGGGACGACGCCACCCGGGAGCTGGCCACCCTGGGGTTGCTGGAGGCGCTCGGCAACATCACCTCCCACGACGACGTGGGCGTGGGGCCCGGGCGGGTGCGTGCCGTGCTCGGCCCGTCGGCCATGCAGGCCTGGCACGGGCTCGACGCCATGTGGAGCGCAGCGGCGGCGCTGGCCGCAGCGACGAGCGGTCCCCGGGTCACGGTCGAGGACTACGCGGCCATCAGCGACCCGGACCTGCGCCGCTTCTTCCAGGTCCACCGGCGCGCCTTCCCCGGGGGTGTGATCGTCGGGGAGGCCGACGTGCTGCGTGCCCAGACCGAGCAGGTGCGCGTCAGCGTCGTGGGCGGGCCGGCCGATGGTGGCATCCGGTCGGGTGTGCCGTGGGCGGCCGTGCTGTCGGGCCTCGCGCTGGCGCTCGCCGTGGCGGTCGTGCTCCTCGTGCTGCGGTAGCAGGCCGGCTCACGAACGGCACCTCTGGCGGAGGGGGACCACGGACAGGTTCGTCACCGGTTTTCGTGTTGCTGCCGTGGCGCGCCGCGGCATCGGTGTCGTGGTGCTCGTCGCCGTCGGGGACGTCGGTCCGGCGTCCGCAGCCACCGTGCCCACCCCGCCCCTGGGTGCCGACTCGACGCAGCAGTCGATCGGGTCCGGCTTCGACTTCCCCCTCGGTGTGGCGGTCGACGCGGACGGCAACGTGTACGTGGCCGACACCGGCAACACGCGGGTCGTGAAGGTCCCGGTCAGCGGCCCCCAGGTCGTGCTGGGCTCCGGATGGAGCCAGCCGCAGAACGTGGCGGTGGACGTCGCGGGCAACGTCTACGTGGCCGACATGGTCTTCCCGACGGTGGTGACCAAGGTGACGCCGCGCCCCGTGGCCCGTGCGACCGGGCCCGGCCAGGTCCTCGTCAGCTGGGAGGCGCCGCTGCAGGACGGCGGGTCGCCCGTCACCAGCTACACCGTGACCGCCGCCGACGCCTCGAATCCGGCGGCCGGCGGACAGACCTGCGTGACGGCTGCGCTGACGTGCACCCTGAGCGGGATGACCGGCGGCCACGACTACACGTTCACGGTGGTCGCCACCAACGGCTCGGGCGACAGCGCCGCGAGCGCACCCTCGGCGACCGTCGTGCCCCTGGCACCGGAGGTTCCGGGGGCGCCCCTCGGCATCGCGACTTCGCAGACGACGATCGGGTCGGGCTTCGACCAGCCTCGTGGTGTCGCGGTCGATGAGCTCGGCAACGTCTACGTTGCGGCCGTGGCCTCGGGGCCCGACGGCGCGCGGATCTCCTGGGCCGCGCCGCTGACCGACGGCGGCTCTGCCGTGACGGGCTACCGGGTGACCGCGTTCGACAGCACGGATGCCAGCCACGGCGGCCAGACGTGTTCGTCCACCACGACGACCACGACGACCACGACCCCATCCACCACGCGGCCCGCTTCGTCGATCCCGACTTCGGGCGCCCCTCGGTACACCGCTGCTCCCACCCCCGTCTCGGCGACGCCTACCTACACCGGCTGAGCCAGTGGTGGAGGATGACGTCGTGGGCGAAGGCGGTGAGCCGTTCGCCGGGGGCGGGGGTGCGTGGCGCCACCGCTGGCGGTGACGGATCAGGTCCTGGTGGTGGTCGTTGGCCGGGCGTGACCTGGGTGTCGTCGGGGTGGCGGGTGAGGTGCCAGCCGGGTTTGTGGATGAGGGTGTGGTGGACCTGGCAGAGCAGGACGAGGTTGTCGAGCCGCGTGGGGCCGCCGTGGGCGGCGTGCACGAGGTGGTGGGCCTTGAGGTAGGTGGTGCGGCCGCAGCCGGGGAAGCGGCAGGTGCGGTCGCGTACCTGGAGGGCGCGTTGTTGGGCGGGGGTGGCGAGGCGGGTGGGTGTGGTGGTGGTGACGGGGTGGCCGTTGCGGGTGAGCACGGCGGTGAGCCAGGCTTCGCAGGCGAGCTCGTCGAGCACGGTGGGGTGGAGGGGGCCGTTGCCGGGGAAGGTGCAGCCGTCGTCGAGGTCGACTCCGGTGGGGTGGCGGGTGACGGCGGCGAGTCTGTCGGCGTCGGCGGTGACGAGGACGTGGAAGCGTTCGGGGAGGTAGTGCTGAGCGAGGCGCAGGAGGGCTTCGGCCTGGGTGAGGTGGGCCCGTTCGTCGCTGCGGTGGCCGTCGGGGTGGGCGTGGAGATCGGCGGGGGTCGGCGGGTGGAAGTCCTCGTCGTCGCGGATGGCGCGTAGGGCGGCGTCGATCTGCGTGCCCCAGGGGAGGGGGAGCTCGGCGTGGAGGTGCCAGCGGCCGTGGTCGTCGGTGTGGGTGCGCACGGTGTCGGTGCGCTCGACGGGGGGTTCGGGTTCGTGGGTGTCGTCGCCGGTCGGGGTGTCGTCGCCGGGCTGCGAGGGGGGTGCTTTGGGGCGGACGCGTTGGTAGGAGCGCAGCAGGGTCTGGAGTTGGGCGCCGGTGGCGGACTCGGCCACGGCGAGGATGTCGGTCTCGTTGGTGGGGGTGGCGACGCGGGCGATGCGGGTGGCGGTGGCTTCGGAGAGCTGGCCGGTGGCGAACGCGGCTCTGGTGGCGGGAAGTCTGGGGAGGCGGCGGGCGAGGGTGGTCAGGCGGTGGGCTTCGTCGGGGAGCAGGCGGCATTCGCGGCACAGCCACCCGGCGACGGGTTCGCCCAGGGTGGTCTCGTGGGTGACGGCGTCGGTGACGACGTCGACCAGTTCGGCCTGCAGGGCGGCGATGCGGGCCGCCAACGACCGAGCCCGCAGCGACAGGTCGTGGGGTGACGGCGTGCGAGTCGACGCGCGGAGCTGGGCGGGTGCGGAGGCCTCGGTGGGCGGGTCGGTCACGAGGGCATCGAACATGTGTTCGTATCGTACGCGCCGGCCCGCCGCCGCGCAAGGGGTGCTCCACCCCGATCGGTCGACGAACGCCCTACCGGTAGTACCCGAGCACGTCCACCACGACGTGGGTGACCACGTTCGCGTAGAGCTTGCAGATGGCGCTTCCGTCCACCGCGGTCAGCGTGGTGACGGCGACGTTCTGCCCGGGGCCCGACCAGTTGAGGTTCGAGGTCCCGGGCCAGGCGAGGCCGTTCCGGTAGATGGCCAGGAAGCCGCCTGCGTCACCGGTGGTGCCCGTGGCCACCAGGCTCACCAGCACCGCCGTGGCGCCGGCCGGCACGCCCGAGCCGTTCGCCTTGAGGTCGCAGTCGCGGGCCACCCCGGCGGTGAGCGGCGCCTTGATGCCGAACGCCGGCGCGAAGCCCGGCCGGGAGTCGTAGACCCGCACGGGTGTCGCCAGCACGTGCAGCACCCCCGCGGTGGCGGGGCCGGAGAGCTTGCGCCACGTCCCCGGCGTGCCCGTGGCCACGCAGAACCAGACGTCGCCGTTGCTGTCCCGCACGACCGTGCCCGCGGACCGACCCGAGGTCGACGTCGGCGGCGGGGGCGGCGCGACACCGGACGTCGAGAGGAACAGGTTCGAGGCGCCGGTACCCGCTGTGGTGGCCTGGACCGCGGCGCCGCTCGGCGCGTAGGCCCACACGGCGGACCGGGTGTTCGACTGGGCGTAGAGCCCGTAGCCGGTGTTCGAGAAGCCGTACAGCGCATAGCCGCTGCCGGACGTGCCGCGGACCCCGGTGCCGGTCGTGGGGTCGGCCACGGCGCTCACCGCCGGGTCACCGTCGAACGTGCCGGCCGCGGCCGCCGCGGGTGGGGCCGCCGCCACGGCGAGGGCCGTGCCGCCCACGACGGCGCCGGCGGCCAACGTGGCGGCCGTCGTCAGCAGGTGCCGCCGGTCCGTGGTGGCGGCGCCGGCGGCCGGGACGGACGTCGTCCCGACGTCGGGATCCTCTCCGCGGGTTGGAGGTGATGTCGCTCCGGTGAGCGTCCGGAGCTCGGTCACCTCGGCCCGGAGCTCGTCGAGTTGGGCCTGCTGTGCCCTGAGCTGTTCGTGCAGCGCCGTTCGTCCGGCCATGGCACACCTCCTCGCGGGAGGTCGGGATCGACGGGTGTCACCACCTTCCCGGTACCACGCCGCTCACGTCCTCCACAGGGGAGCGGGTCACAGACTCCGGGGCCGGTTGGCGGAGCGTCGCTCGGCGAGGCGGGGTTCAGGTCCCGGGCCGCTGCTGGCGCTGGTGCGCGAAGCGCCCCGCCAGGCGTCCGGCGGTGCCGGCGATCTCCTCGGCGCGGGTCTTGCCCGACGGGCTCGCCGCTGCCCTGGCCTCCGTCTCCTGCCGGCCGCGCTCGAGGCCGAGGGTGACGCCGACCACCAGCCGCACGACCGCCGACGCCACGATCCAGAACACCAGGGTCTGGAAGGCGATCGCCGGCCACACCAGCCAGGAGTCGGTGCGGGCGAGCAGCATGACCGCCCCGAGCAGGCTGAACACCGAGGTCGACACCACCGCGAACCACCAGGCGGGGTTGCGCCAGACCGGTCGGTGCCAACTCCCGAGGCCACGTCGGCGCCCGGGTTCGTCTCGCGTGCTCACCCGGCCAGCGTAGGACCTGCCCGTCGATGCCGGTGGCTCAGCGGCGAACGATCACGCTCGAACCGTGGCCGAACAGGCCCTGGTTGATGGTGATGCCGACTCGCGCCCCCTCGACCTGCCGGTCGCCGGCCTCGCCCCGCAGGTGCCAGGTCAGCTCGCACACCTGGGCGATGGCCTGCGCGGGGATGGCCTCGCCGAAGCAGGCCAGGCCGCCGCTGGGGTTGACCGGGATGCGCCCGCCGACGGTCGTGTCGCCGTCGCGCAGCAGCTTCTCGGCCTCGCCCTCCTTGCACAGGCCCAGGTTCTCGTACCAGTCGAGCTCCAGCGCCGTCGACAGGTCGTACACCTCGGCCAGATGGAGGTCGTCGGGCCCCAGGCCCGCTTCCTCGTAGGCGGCGTGGGCGATGGCGTCGCGGAAGGGCCGGTCGGGCAGACCCGTGGCCACGGCCGAGTCCGTCGAGAAGTTGGGCATCTCGATGACCGTCTGCGGGTAGGTGGGGGTCACGGTCGAGATGGCGGCGATGCGCACCGGCTCGGTGGTGTGGCGCCGCGCGTACTCCATGCTGGACAGGACCACGGCGGCTGCGCCGTCGGAGGTGGCGCAGATGTCGAGCAGCCGCAGCGGGGACGCGACCACGGGCGACGCCATGATCTCCTCGACCGTGACCTCCTTGCGGTACCGGGCGTTGGGGTTGGCGAGGCCGTGCCGGGCGTTCTTGACCTTGACCCGGGCGAAGTCCTCCACCGTGGCGCCGTAGACGTCCATGCGCCGACGGGCGTAGAGGGCGAAGTACGTCGGATTGGTGGCGCCCAGCAGGCGGAAGCGCAACCAGTCCGGGTCGTCGGGGCGGTCGCCGCCGACGGGGGCGAAGAACCCCTTCGGGGTGGTGTCGGCGCCGACCACGAGGGCGACGTCGGTCTGTCCCGAGAGGATCTGGGCCCGGGCGATGTTGAGGGCCTGCGCGCCCGAGGCGCACGCCGCATAGCAGCTCGACACCCGGTTGCCCTTCCAGCCGAGGGCCTGGGCGAAGGTGGCGCCGGCGATGAAGCCGGGGTAGCCGTTGCGGATGGTGTCGGCGCCGGCGACGAAGCCGACGTCGCGCCAGCCCACGCCGGCGTCGGCAAGGGCGGCCTGGGTGGCCTCGATGCCGTACTCCACGAAGTTCCGGCCCCACTTGCCCCACGGGTGCATGCCGACGCCGAGAACGGCGATCTCGTTGCTCATGGCGAACGTCTCCTCAGCCCTCGACCGGCTTCCAGTTCCACACCAGGTACTCGTGCTCGTCGTCCTCGAACAGGGTGCTGAGCACCAGCTCGACCTCCTGACCGACGGCGAGGTCGTCGACGTCGACACCGGGCACCATCTGGCCCAGCACCACCATCTGCTCGGCGGGGAGCTCCACCGCGGCGATGGTGTAGGGGACGAAGGGGTCCGGTGACACGTACGGCGCCGGCGGCTGGTAGCAGTTGTTGGTGTAGGACCACACGATGCCGCGGCGCGACAGCTCGACCTCCTCGAACGTCCGGCCCGTGCAGTCGGGGTTGCGGCAGAAGAAGGTCTCGCGAGGGAAGAAGTAGCTCCCGCAGCCCGTGCAGCGCGTGCCGAGCAGCGCCGGGCGCTCGGCATCCATGGTGAACCAGCCGTCGATGGCCGGGACCGGTGTCTTGGTGCCCACGTGCGAACCTCCCTCGTGGCGTGCCGTTGCACGGTAGTCCACGATCTGACGGGTCGTCAGCTGCGGTCGGCCGGCAGTCGCTCGAGGAGCCGGCGGACCTCCGCCGCGCCGCTCCGTTGGCCGATCCCGGCGTAGAGGGACAGGGCGTGCTCGAGCACCGGTCGAGCCGTGGAGGTCAGGCCGGTGGCGAGCGCCAGCCTCCCCCGGTCGGCGACGGCGTCCGCGGTGGCCGGCACGGTGCCCAGGCGCTGCAGGCCGGCGATGGCGTCGAGCAGCAGGGCGTCGGCCTCTTCCCGGCGCCCGTCGACCATGGCCGCCGCAGCGAGGGCCTGGTTGGCCAGGGCCCGACTGAGCATCGAGCGAGTCCGGGGGGCGACCTCGGCGGCCACGGCGGCGTAGCGGTTCGCGTGGGACGCGTTCCCGGCGAAGCTCGCCCGCCGGGCGAGCAGAGAGGCACAGGCGACGGCCTGTCGATTGGCCCACACGGTGAAGGGACTCGACCCCGGGCCGGCCAGCGACGGGAGGACCCGGTCGGCGTTGGCCATGGCCTCGTGGCCCCGGTCCTGCACGGCGAGCAGCATCGCCCGGTCGGCGTCCACCAGTGCCCCGAGGAACCGGTTCCGGGCCCGCTCGGCGAGGCCGGCTGCGGTGTTGAGATGGTGGTGCGCCCGTTCGAAGTCGCCCAGCGTGATCGCGAGCTGGACCTCGACGCGGGTGGCCCCCAGACGGGTCTCCACGGCGCGGGTGGGCTCCAGCAGCGGCGGGAGTCGGGTCGCGGCCGCCGCGTAGCGGCCGAGCTGGAGCTCGACGTCCACCAGGCGCAGGACGTACCAGTCGGCGTCGGGCACCAGGTGGGCGGTACCCGTGTCGGCCAACGCCCCGAGGCCCTCGTGGAGCATCACGGCGGCGAGCTCGAAGCGCTCGGCGTCGGCGTGCAACGACCCCAGCGCCAGCTGCGTGGCGGGGATCCACCGTCGGCGGTCGGCGTCGGCCGCCGCCTCGGCGAGCAGCGCGTCGGCGAGGTGCAGGGCGCGGTCCTGCTCGCCGTGGGCGATCGCCTCGAGCAGCCGGTGGTAGCCGGGGTCGGTCTCGACCCGGTCACGGAACCGGGGGCGGGGCAGGGGCACCCCGTCGTTCTATCGGATGTGCGGCCCGACGGGGTTCAGGTCCCGGCGGCGGCGGCGAGGAACGGCGGCCGCTCCCCGCCCCCGTGCACGTCCAGATCCGTGCCGGTGATGTGGCGGGCCAGCGGGGAGGCGAGGAACAGGCAGGCGTCGGCGATGTCGGTCGGATCCGCCAGGCGGCCCATGGGTACGGTCGCCGCCACGCGCTGCACGCCCGTCTCGTCGCCGTAGTGGAGGGAGGCCTGCTCGGTGAGGATGTAGCCCCCGGTCACCATGTTGACCCGCACCTTCGGTGCCCACTCCATGGCGAGGGACCGCGTGAGGCTCAGCAGGCCTGCCTTGGCCGCGCCGTAGGCCGCCGAGCCGGGGGAGGGGCGGGAGCCGGCCACGCTGCCGATGTTGACGATCGAGCCGCCACCGTCCTGGCCCTGCATGATGGCGTTCGCCTGCTGTGCGAAGTACAGGGGACCCATCATGTTGAGGTTCACGATGGCCTGCAGGAAGCGGGGGGAGACGTCGGCCACATCGGCGTGGGGCGAGCCGCCGGCGTTGTTGACCAGCACGTCGAGGCGGCCGAAGCGATCCGTGGTCGCCGCGAGGGCCTCGGCGATGCGGTCCGGGTCGCGCACGTCCGCGGCGACGAACACGGCCTCACGATCTCCGGTCGACACCGGTGTGTCGGGCTGGTTGCGGGCGGTGACCACCACGTGGGCGCCGGCTTCGAGGAAGCGCTCGGTGATCCCCCGGCCGACGCCCTTGGTGCCCCCGGTGACCAGCACGACCTTGCCGGCGAAATCGAAGGCGGTGTCGAGCGACGTAGCCATGGGGCGGCTCCCTCCAACGGGCGAGCCCCGGACGCGGCAAGTGGCGGCCGGAGCGGTGATGGCCTACTTTGCCACAGGAAGCTGACGCCCCATCAGAAACGCGGGAGGGACCACGCATGGGCATCACCAGCACCGTCAGCGAGGGCATCGCCGAGGTGGTGATGGACAACCCGCCCGTCAACGCGTTGACGGTGGCGGGCTGGTTCGAGCTCGCCGACGTCGTCACCGCCGCCGGACGCGATCCCGAGGTGCGTGCCGTGGTCCTGCGGGCCGAGGGTCGGGGCTTCAACGCCGGCGTCGACATCAAGGAGATGCAGGCCACGGAGGGCTTCGACGCTCTCATCGGCGCCAATCGGGGCTGCTATGCCGCCTTCGCCGCCGTGTACGACTGCGCCGTGCCGGTGGTCGCCGCCGTCAACGGCTTCTGCCTCGGCGGCGGCATCGGCCTCGTGGGCAACGCCGACATCATCGTTGCCAGCGACGACGCCACCTTCGGTCTGCCCGAGGTCGACCGTGGCGCGCTCGGCGCCGCCACCCACCTGGCCCGCCTGGTGCCGCAGCACAAGATGCGGGCGATGGTCTACACCGCCGCGACGGTCACCGCGCAGGAGCTCGAGCACTACGGCTCGGTGCTGCGGGTGGTGCCCCGCGAGGAGCTGCGCGACGCGGCCATGGAGGTTGCCGGCTCGATCGCGGCCAAGAGCGGCACGGTCATCCGGGCGGCCAAGGAGTCCCTCAACGGCATCGACCTGTGGGACGTCAAGCGCTCGTACCGCTTCGAGCAGGGCTTCACCTTCGAGCTGAACCTGTCGGGCGTGTCCGACGAGGCGCGTGACGCCTTCGTGGCCAAGCGCGACACCGAGTTCACCAAGTAGCGCCGTTCACCGAGGAGTGGGGAGAGCCATGCCGGTCCCGGACAAACGTCTGACCGAAGACGACGTCGTCGCCGAGCTGCGCGACGGCATGACCATCGGCATCGGCGGGTGGGGGTCGCGCCGCAAGCCCATGTCGATCGTGCGGGCCATCCTGCGCAGCGACCTGCGGGACCTGACCGTCGTGAGCTACGGCGGTCCCGACGTCGGCCTGCTGTGCGCGTCGGGCAAGGCCCGCAAGGTCATCTCGGGCTTCGTGTCGCTCGACTCGATCCCGCTGGAGCCGCACTACCGGGCGGCCCGCCAGAACGGCACCGTCGAGGCCATGGAGCTCGACGAGGGCATGCTCATGCTGGGCCTCATGGCGGCGGCGTGGCGGGTCCCCTTCCTGCCCACCCGTGCCGGCCTCGGCTCCGACGTGCTCGAGGTGATGCCCGAGATCCGCACCGTGCGCTCGCCCTACCCCGGCCCCGACGGCGGCGAGGGGGAGGAGCTGGTCGCCGCCCCGGCGCTGCGCCTCGACGCGGCGCTGATCCACCAGAACCGGGCCGACCGTGCCGGCAACGGCCAGTTCCTCGGACCGGATCTCTACATGGACGACTGGATGTCCATGGCGGCGGAGCGCACGTTCCTGTCGGCGGAGCGGGTCATCCCCACCGAGGAGTTCGCCGAGCACGGCCGGATCCACACGCTGCGCATCAGCCGGTTGCACGTGGCGGGCGTGGTGGAGGCACCCAACGGGGCCCACTTCACCGAGTGTCCCCCCGACTACGGGCGCGACGAGGCCTTCCAGAAGGAGTACGCGGCGTCGGCCGCCTCGCCCGAGGCGTGGGCCGGGTTCCGTGACCGGTGGCTCGACCTGGCCAGCGAAGCCGACTACCAGGCCGCCGTGGCGGCACGGACGGGGGGTGCGCGATGAGCGAGGCGACACGCGACGAGATCTGCGTCGTGGCGGTGGCCGAGTGCTTCCGGGGCGACGGCGAGCGGTTGTGCAACCCCATCGGCACCATCCCCATGATCGGCGGGCGACTGGCCCGAGAGTCCTTCGAGCCCGACCTGGTCATGACCGACGGGTTCGCCACCTTCACCACGTCGTGCCTGCCGCCGGGCACGAACCCGTACCGCAGCGACGACGGCCGGCTCCAGGTGGACGCGGTGGTGGAGTACTGGAACCCGTACCCGCAGATGTTCACCATCCTGTGGAACGGGAGACGTCACGTGATGATGGGTGCCACCCAGGTCGACCGGTTCGGCAACCAGAACATCGCCTGCATCGGCGACTGGTACCGGCCCCGGGCCCAGCTCCTCGGCTTCCGGGGTGCGCCCGGCAACACCATCAACCACACCACCTCGTACTTCGTGCCCAACCACACGCCGAAGGTGTTCGTGGAGCACGTCGACGTCGTGACGGGTGTGGGCTACGACCGGGCCGCGGCGCTCGATCCGGAGACGTCCCGGTTCCACGAGATCCGCTTCGTGGTGTCGAACCTGGGTGTGTTCGACTTCGACACGCCCGACCACCGCATGCGGGTGCGCTCCGTGCACCCGGGCGTCTCGGTGGCCGACGTGCAGGCCGCCACCGGCTTCGAGCTGGTCGTGCCCGACGACGTCGCCGAGACCCGGCTGCCCACCGACGAGGAGCTGCGACTCATCCGCGAGGTGATCGACCCCGCCGACCTGCGCAAGACGGAGGTCAAGCCGTGAGCCATCCCACCCTGCACACCCGGATCTGCGACCTGTTCGGCGTGCAGTACCCGATCGTGCAGACGGGCATGGGGTGGGTGTCCGGTGCCCGGCTGACCGCCGCCACCAGCAGCGCGGGCGGGCTCGGCATCCTGGCGTCGGCCACCATGACCTACGCCGAGCTGCGCACCGCCATCGCCGAGGTCAAGGACCGCACCGACAAGCCCTTCGGGGTGAACCTGCGTGCCGACCAGCCCGACATCGCCGAGCGCCTGGACCTCATCATCCGCGAGGGGGTCAAGGTCGCCTCGTTCGCGCAGGCGCCGTCCAAGGGAACCATCGCCGTGCTCAAGGACGCGGGGGTGATCACCATGCCCACCATCGGTGCCCGACGGCACGCCGAGAAGGTGGCCGAGTGGGGGGTCGACGCGGTCATCGCCCAGGGCGGCGAGGGCGGCGGCCACACCGGCTCGGTTCCCACGTCGTTGCTGCTGCCGCAGGTGGTGGACACCGTCGACATCCCGGTGCTGGGCGCCGGCGGCTTCCACGACGGCAGGGGGCTGGTGGCCGCGCTGGCCTGGGGCGCCGACGGCATCGCCATGGGCACCAGGTTCCTGCTCACCTCGGACTCGACGGTGCCCGACGTCATCAAGCAGATCTACCTGGGCAAGACCGTCACCGACACCGTGGTCAGCACCGCCATCGACGGCTACCCGCAGCGGGTGCTGCGCACCGAGGTCGTCGACGGGCTCGAGAAGGCCACACCGCTCACCCGGTTCCCCAAGGCGCTGCGCAACGCCATCGAGTTCCGCAAGCTGACCGGCACCTCGTGGCAGAACCTGCTGCGGGAGGGCCTGGCCATGAAGCGCAACCAGGACCTCACCTGGAGCCAGCTCGCCATGGCGGCCAACGCCCCCATGCTCATCAAGGCCACGATGGTGGACGGCCAGCCCGAGGTGGGAATCCTGCCCACCGGTCAGGGCGTTGGCGTCATCGACGACCTGCCCACCGTCGCCGAGCTGCTGGAGCGCATCGTGCACGAGGCCGAGGACACCCTGAAGCGCCTGGGGGCGTGAGGTGATCGCTGGAGCCGCAGGTGCCGCGCCGTGGTGAGCCGTGGCGAGATCTGGTGGTTCGAGCATCCCGATGCCTGCCGCCGGCCGTATCTGATGCTGACGCGAGCCGAGGCGTGCGATGCGCTCGCCGCGGCGACGGCGTGCTGACGCCAGAGCGTCAGGGCGCCCCGGCTGCGTACCGGTCGCGCGTGAGCTCGGCGAGCTTGTGCACCGTGCGCCAGTTGCGAGCGGTGGCGGTTCCGGTTCGGCGTGCCAGCCAGGGAGCGAGCGTGGAGCGGCCCATGCCGTTCGGGAGGTGGAGGTAGACCTGTCGACCCACGACGACCAGTTCCTCGGGCGCGAACGCGGCCGGGTCGAGCGAGTCGAGCGGGCCGGCATCGGCGTCGACCCCGAAGAACAGCACGTGCACCTGGCCGGGTTCGGCGTCGGGGAACGGATGGTGCGCGGCGATCTGGCGGATCTCGGCGGCGGTGCGCAGCACGACGGGCACGGCGAAGCCGGCCGTGTCCCGGAGTCGGCTCTCGAGCTCGACGCGGAGTCGGTCGATCGATCGGGCCCGGTGGTCGAACACGACATTGCCGCTCTGGATGTAGGTCTCGACGTTCGTGCCGCCCGCGTCGGCGACCAGGGCGCGCAGCTCCGCCATGGGCAGGGCCCGGCCCCGCCCCACGTTCACCGCGGCCAGAAGTGCCACGTAGGTGGTCACGGCCGCCCCTCCGGTCGGGGTTCGTCGGGCTCGGGGGCGAGCAGCGCCCGCCAGCTCACGTGCACGACCAGGTTGACCAGCGGCGGCAGGGCGAGGCCGAAAGCACGCGGGTCGACGATGGTGCGCCCGACGACGTCGAGCTCGCCGCGCTCGGTGCGCCGTGCCTGTCGAACCGAGGCGCCGAGGGGCACGGCGCGACCACCGAGGTCCACGCGGAGCAGGACGTGGAACCCCTCGTGGCGACGCTCGACGCTGGTCACCTGCCCCGCGAGCTCGACCGTCGTGTGTCCCCACGGCAGCTCGGCGCGACCCAGCAGCGGCAGGGTCTCGGGAAGGCCACGGACCTCGACCCGGAAGGTGCCCTCGCCGCTCGCACGGCCGCCGTCGAGTCCGTCGACGTCGACGACCCCGTCGAGCAGGCTGGCCCGCACCGGGGTCGGCGCCAGCGCGGGGCGGGGGCTCACGCCGACCGAGCAGCGGGTCGGGTCGAGTCGGTAGCGCGCCACCGGGCCATCCTTGCCCAAACGCGGCGTGCGCGGACGCGCTGCGGGCCGGTGGCCCGAAGCCACCGGCCCGCAGTCGGGTGCCCGTCCCGAGATGATCACTCGTAGCTGTAGCTCGAGTCGTACGAGGAGCTGTAGTCGCTCGAGTAGTCGGCGCTGTAGTCGTACGAGGAGCTGTAGTCGTAGCTCGAGTAGTCGGCGCTGTAGTCGCTCGAGTAGTCGTAGCTCGAGTAGTCGTAGGAGTCGTAGGTCGAGTCGTAGCCGTAGTCCACGCCGTCGTAGGCGGTGTCCTGCACGTAGCCGGCGTCGGCGGCGAGCCACTCGGACTCGTTCTGGGCCGTGGCGGCGTCGTAGCCGTAGTCGGCGTACTCGGCCTCGAGATCGCAGGCGGCGTAGTAGCCCTCGGTGTCACCGGCCATCCAGGCGTCGCTCTGCATCTGCTCGGCCTCGATCTGGCCGTTCCAGGCGTCCCACTGGGCGTCCTCGGTCTCGTACCAGACCTGGTCGGCGTAGTTCTCGGTGGCGACGGCCGAGTCGTAGACCGCCGTGGCGTCCTCGTAGGTGTAGGACCCGCTGTCGTAGCTCGAGTAGTCGGTGCTGTAGTCGGTGCTGTAGTCGGTGCTGTAGTCGGTGCTGTAGTCGGTGCTGTAGTCGGTGTAGTCGCTCATCGCCTGCTCCTTGGTTCCCTGCCGTGCTGTCCCGGTCGACAGGTCAGAGTGCAGAGCGACAGGCGGTGTTCCCGAGCGCGGGAGCGACAGACGTCACACCGGTCGGCGACTCAGCGGTCGAGGTCGAGGCCGAGCATGCGGATGGCGTTGCCCCGGGTGATCTTGTAGATCTGCTCGCCGGTCAGGCCGGCGAACATCTTCTCGGCGATCTCCCTGGTGTCGGGCCAGGTCGAGTCGGAGTGCGGGTAGTCGGTCTCGAAGGTGATGTTGTCCTCGCCGACCTCCTCGAGGGAGCGCAGGCCGTGGCTGTCGCGGAAGAAGCAGCCGTAGATCTGGCGGTAGTAGTAGGTCGACGGCGGCTCGGGCACCAGCGAGCGGTCGAAGGCCCAACCCCGGAACTGGCTCCACACGTCATCGGCCCGCTCCAGGATGTAGGGGATCCAGCCGATCTGGCCCTCGCTGTACGCCAGCTTGAGGTCCGGGTGGCGTACCAACACGCCGGAGAAGAAGAAGTCCGACATGGAGCCCATGGCGTTGTTGAAGCTCAGCGTCGCCTGCACCGAGGCCGGGGCGTCGGGTGAGGTGGCGGGCATCTTCGACGACGAGCCGATGTGCATGCACACCACGGTCTGCGTCTCGGCGCAGGCCTGGAAGAACGGCTCCCAGAAGCGGTCCTTGTCGTGCACGCTGGGCAGGCCCAGGTGGTAGGGGATCTCGCTGAAGCACACGGCCCGCACCCCGCGATCGGCGTTGCGGCGCACCTCGGCCGCAGCCTCCTGCGCGTCCCACAGGGGCACGATGCACAGCGGGATGAGCCGGCCGTCGGTGTTGGCCGACCACTCCTCGACCATCCAGTCGTTGTAGGCCCGCACGCACAGCGCCGCCAGCTCGCGGTCCTTGGCTTCGAGGAAGGTCTGTCCGCAGAAGCGGGGGAAGGTGGGGAACGACAGCGACGCCTCGGTCCAGTTGAGGTCCATGTCCTCGAGGCGGGCCTGCTGGTCGTAGCAGCCGGGGCGCATCTCCTCGTAGGTGATGGGGGTGAGGGTGACCTCGTCCTTGGGGAACCCCACGGCGGCGATGATCCGTCGGTGGGGGACGATGAGATCCTCGTAGGCCCAGAAGTCGGTCTCCTTGCCCTCGGGATCGAGGTCGTAGGTGTAGGTCGTGCCGTTGAAGGCCAGGTTCTTGACCCGCTTGCGCTCGATGCGGGGCGCGACGTCGTGGTACCTCGCCGGCAACCGGTTCAACCACACGTCGCCGGGCTCGATGACGTGGTCGTCGACGCTGATGATCTTGGGCAGCTCGCCGGTCGTGGCGGCGGTCGCCTGCTCGGGCACGGTCATCGTCACCGGGACGTCCTCCTTCGGGGTTCGTCGGTGACGACGAGCGTACCCGTCTTTCTGACGGGTCGTCAGGTTGTGCGGCGATCGGCCCGGTGGCCGATCCACCCGTCGTCGATCAGCCGGTGTAGCGGGGGGTGGCGGTCGCCGCCGTGGCCGGGCGGGTCGTGGTGGTCGACGGCTGCGTGGTGGTCGTCGTCGACGCCGTGGTGGGCGGCGGCGGGGGCGGCTGGACCTCGACGGCGCCGATGTCGCACCCGTTCTGCGCCGGCCGAGGCAGGCCTCGCTCGTCGGTGGTGATGCCCGCGGCGCCGTCGTCCTGGCAGTCTGCGGTGGGGATGGCGTCGATGAGCGGGCTGCCGGACTGGGGCAGGAAGGTGCGGGCGGGACCACCGTTGTCGGCCAGGGCGCCCAGGCCCGGATCGCCGCCGTTCTCGGTGTCGCCGGTGGCGGCCCAGCCGCAGGTGTCGTCGTCGGAGAAGTTGTAGCCGGCGCTGTCCACCACCTCGACCGCGCAGTCGTCGGCGGCACCGGCGAGCACCGAGCCGAAGCTGTTCAGTTGGCGGGCGCTCACGTTGGCCGACTCGTCGAGGCCGTTGTCGACCACCGTCGCGTAGACCAGGTTCACCTCGTTGGCGTCCACGCCGTCGCCCAGCCAGCCGGTGACGGTGCTGTTGACCACCGAGATGGGCCCCTCGCCGTCGTTGACCCCGGTGCCGGTCTGGTCGCCGGTGCCGATGACGCTGGAGCGCAGGACGATGATGGCTCCGGAGCCGGAGTTCACCGCCCGGTCGCCCACCGCGATCTCGGACTCGGTGACGGTGATGTCGCCGCTGCTGGTGTTGACGGCCTGTCCGTCGTCGACGACGGTGCTCACGATGGTGGACCCGGTCAGGGTCACGGCGCCGTCGCGGGAGTTGATCCCTGTGCCGTCGCCGATGGCCATCGCCGTGCCGGTGACCGCGATGTCGCCGTCGAGGGTGTTGAGGCCGTCGTCGCTCGAGGTGATCGTGGAGTTGGCGACCGTCAGCGTGCCGTTGAGCGTGTTGGCGCCCTGGTTGGTCACGTCCAGGATGGAGTTGGTGATGGTGAGGTCGCCGTCGAGGGTGTTCGCCGCCTGATCGGCCTCGATGGTGAGCGTGTCGAGCGTGTACGGGACGCCGAAGTTCGAGTTGAACGCCGTGCTCGAGGGGAACGACACGGTGTTGCCGTTGCCCTGGATGGTGGTGCCGGAGGTGTCGGTGAGTTGGATGGTGGACGTGAGGGTGATGGCGCCCAGGCCAGCGGGGATGACCACGGTGTCGGCCCCCGGTGCTGTGTTGGCGTCGACGACCGCCTGGCGCAGTGAACCCGGGCCGCTGTCGTTCGTGTTCGAGACGGTGAACGTCGCTGCCGATGCGGGTGCGCCCGGCAGCGCCGACAGGGCGAGTCCGAGGGCGGCTCCGGCGATCGTGAAGCGGGCAGTTCGGGTGCGTCTCATGGCGGCCTCCTTCGTGGCCTGACGGACACGGTGACGGTACCTCTGGACCGTGGTTCGCCGTCAGGGTCGTTCGCCCCGTCTTGCGCCCCTTCTGACGCCGCGTCAGGCTTTGCCGATGCACAGGGGGAACCCGCCATGGACCTGACGTTCAGCCCGCAGGAGGAAGCCTTCCGCCAGGGGTGCCGCTCCTGGCTGGCCGAGCACGTGCCGGCCGAGCCCCTGCCCTCGGGCGACACCCGGGAGGGCTTCGCCCGGCACCTCGAGTGGGAGCGCCTGCTCCACGACGCCCGCTGGTCGGTGGTGTCGTGGCCCTCGGCCTACGGCGGACGCGACGCCAGCCTGTGGGAGTGGCTCATCTTCGAAGAGGAGTACTACCGGGCCGGCGCGCCGCAGCGGGTCACCCAGAACGGCATCTTCCTGCTGGCGCCCACGATCTTCGAGTTCGGCACCCAGGAGCAGAAGGACCACGTCCTTCCCCGCATGGCCGCCGCCCAGGACCTGTGGTGCCAGGGTTGGAGCGAGCCCAACGCCGGCT